>CAMAVB010000185.1 GCA_945861465.1 Candidatus Kuenenia stuttgartensis | reverse complement strand
CATCGTAAGGTGTGGCTCGATGAGCAGTTGATTCATCAGGGCTTTTGAAATGGGGTCAGGAGTCAATAGTGCGCAGCACCCTCCGGGCCATCTGGCTATTGACTCCTGACCCCATTTCAAAAGCTGGTCCTGAGATCGCGACCGGATGTTGTGGCGGAGTGGGATGATTCTGAAGTGGCCCGACGGTGGCTGATGCTTTGTCCTGAACGCCGCGACAAACACGGCAAGCCTGAAGAACCGTCGGAATTCGAACTGAACCACATTCGCAAGGACAAGGCGAAGCTGAAAGTGATCCGCAGTCGGCTGAGCGATATTTCATGGTGGATGCGGTTGCTCAGCCAGCACATTGCTCAACGCGCCAATAAAGAAGACGGCGAGGTCGGAAAATTCTGGAATCTTCCTCTGTCATGCGTCAGTTCTCCTTGTTTGACGAAGTGTGATTTTGCCGTTGCGGCGTGGCCACAATTCAACCCGCCCTCCGGCCTGTATCCGATTGGATTCAAATTGCGGAAAAATGTTTGAATTGGGGACAAACCTGCGAGCGGCGGCGCACCATGTGTGCAACTCGAACATGGTGGGCCGGCGCGGCTTGTCAGCCGCTTGTCCCACCCTACGTGCGAATACTCCGGTTTGCATTCTGAATGTGGTTTAGCGAGAGTTCTCACGAGATTCGTCCTGAAGGGGCGGCGGGAGCCAGCCTCGGGCCAACGGCCCAGGAAATCGGCAACGTGATCCGAAGCGCCCTGAAAGAGCTCTGACCTGGGGCGGCGGCTGTCGCGGGAGCGACTTCACTTGCCCCAGGCAATTTTCCAGAAGCCTTTCGGGCTTAGGACCGCTCGAGAAATAACTGTCTCTTTTTATCAACGGCCCGGTGCAAAGTAAGCTGAGGAATTCGCGCGTACGCTACCGTCAATACGACGTTTTAGAAGCGAGGACGTTCGGGGCAGAAAAATGTATGGGCAGAAAAATAGCAGCCATTTTTTGCCCAACATCTTTTTGCCCATGAAGTTGAGGTCCGACGATAAATCTTAGCCCGGCGGCGGATCGTTGCTTTTAATACACCTCACCCAACGCCGTTAAGAATTTGATAGCGTCAGATTCAGCGAATAACCCCCTCATCCGGCCTTCGGCCACCTTCTCCCCCTTACCAGGGGGAGAAGGGACTTCGGGAAACCCTGTGAGAACACGACGATAAATCCTTAACGCCGTTGCCCCTCACCCTGCCCTCTCCCCTTCGAGGGGAGAGAAGGATGCGGTCAATTATTTCTCGAACGGTCCTTACGCACCTGCAATTTGGTTGGACACAATTCAGTTCGACAACTCACCGTTGAAACGGTGGGCTATTGTCGAAAGTCCCTGACGGGACAAACGCAACAAGAAAAAAATTGCCTCATGCAATAAGCATCATGGATTTTCAAAGGTCGCGGCATCGACCTGACACTCAACAACTGACGGTGTCGCGTTCGACACCTGGCTCTCTGACGAGAACACCAAGTTGGTGATGCCAAGGAAAACTGGGATCGGAAACTGGATCAGAACTGAGCCAGGAACCGCATGTCGTTTTCATAGAAGCGGCGGATGTCATCGACGCCGTAGTGCTTCATGCAGAAGCGTTCGATTCCCAGGCCGAAGGCGAAGCCAGTGTATTGCTCGGGATCGTAGCCGACCGCCGCAAACACGTTGGGATCAACCATTCCCGCGCCACCGATCTCCATCCAGCTATCGCCCCACTTCATATCCACTTCGACCGATGGTTCCGTGAACGGGAAGAACGACGGGCGGAACCGGATTTCAACCTCCGGACCCAGGAAACTGCGGGCGAACAGACTGAGGACCGTCTTGAGCTGTGCCATCGTGACATGTCGATCAACCATCAGTCCTTCCATCTGATGAAACATGCAGGAATGCGTCGCATCAATCGTGTCCGGGCGATAAACACGCCCGAGAGACACGACTCGGACAGGAGGCTGAGTACTCTCCATTGTCCGGATCTGCACGGTCGAAGTCTGACTGCGCAGCAGGACGGGTCGCCCGGCGGCAACAGATGCACAGGCCACGTAGAAGTTATCCAGCGGATCGCGGGCCGGATGATCTTCCGGAATATTCAATGCTTCAAAGTTATGACGCTCGTCTTCAATCTCAGGGCCATCGACGACCGTGAATCCAAAACGTCCCATCAATTCACGGAACTCCGTCATGACCTGTGTGATGGGATGCAGATGCCCGATCCGAGGTCGCTCACCCGGCAAAGTCACGTCGAAATCTGAGGCAGCTTTTGTGGTTTGCAACTTCAGTTGTTCCGCCCGCGCATCGAGTGCTGAGGAGACACTGGTGCGGACTTCATTGAAGCGTTTCCCGACGGCGGGCTTCTGTTCGGGCGTCGCAGTTCCGACGAGCTTCTGCAGGTCGCGAACTCGGCCATTCTTCTGGCCCATGAATTCGACGCGGACTTTTTCCAGGGCGTCTGCATCCGTGGCGGCGGTCACGGCCTGCAAAGCAGCCGTTTCAAATTCGTTGAATGAGTTCAGAATGTCCATGCGTGGAGCTTCTATGCGGTGGGGATCAATGAAAACGGGCGATGCCTGCCATACAGCAAGCTCGCCCGATTCAGAAATTCAATTGTGCTGACGTTCGATCAGGCAGCAGAGACTGCGCTACGAGCTTTTTTGGAGATTTCTACAATCTCACTGAACACTTCGGGATTTGAGATCGCCAGTTCGCTCAACTGCTTGCGATTCAGTCCACAGTTGGCCAACAACAGACCATTCATGAATACCGAATAGGACACACCCTGCTCACGCGCGGCGGCGGAGATGCGTGTGATCCACAGAGCGCGAAATTCGCGCTTACGAGTACGACGGTCGCGAGTCGCAAACGCGCGGGCTCGAACCAGGGTTTCCTTCACGGTTCGCAGCAGTTTACTGCGACCTCCCACATTGCCGCGAGCTTCCTTGAACAGACGCTTTTTTGAACGGTGACGGGCTTTCCCGAGGCGAACACGCATGTGACCGGACCTTCAGACCAAACTATCAGAACAAAGTTAAGTACTTTTCCGACTGAACGCTTACGTAGCAATCAGCGGGCGATGAACATCGTCGGGCGACGATGATCGCCGCTCTACATTCCCGGCGCCATCGCGGCTGCGATCAACTTCGCTTCCGCGCCAATAACCATGTTGTCATTTCGCATTTGACGTGTCCGCTTGCCACCTTTGTGGCTGAGGAAGTGACCGCGATTCGAGTTTCGATGCGTCACTTTGCCAGACGCGGTTACCTTGAACCGGCGTTTCATTCCCTTATGAGTCTTCTGTTTTGGCATTCTTAATCTCCGCAACGTCCGCCAGACGATGTGTGATTGGCTGGGAAACTGGACGTTTGTATAGATTTTCTGTGTAAAGAGTCGGGAAGTATAACGACATGGACTCCGGCTTGTAAAGCAGCATACCAGTGGTTCAGGAACAATTTTCCTGCTGAGAAAGTGAGCTGAATTCACCGGGGACCAATCGGTGGTGTATCGACTCAACAGTGCAAGTTTCGCCAGCGAATCTTCGACAGTTCTCAATGCGATTGGTACTGTGGTGCCTCAGAATCATGAGACATATGGAAACTCTATGGACGAAAAAATGAGTTCAGATACACCATACGCTCCGCCTCAATCGCCGCCTGCGGAGGCGAAACCGGCGCTGATGCTTTGGATTGTTGGAATCATCTTCGGAAGCATGGTAATTGGAAGTGGGCTGGGCCTGTGCCTTGGCGTCGCGATTGGGAAATTCGCGCCGGGTTATTATCGAGGCGTCTTTTCTAATGGCTCAGACCCTTCTTTTGATCCGTGGTCAATGGGAGTGGGACTTGGGTTGACTCAGGGAACGGTTTTTGGTGCCGCGGTCGGTATTGTTTCGGTGATTGTCTATTTGTGGTATCGATCGCGGCGGTCTACTCAGGATCGAATCTGACCTTCACCGCGTACGACGAATTTGTAGCTGGTGAGTTCACGGAGTCCGCAGGGGCCGCGGGCGTGGAAGCGGTCGGTGCTGATGCCGATTTCGGCACCCATCCCAAGTTCGCCGCCGTCATTGAAGCGCGTGCTGGCATTGATCATAACGGCGGCGGAATCGACTTCCGCTTCGAATTTCATCGACGACGCGACGCTGTTTGTCACGATCACATCGGTGTGAGCCGATCCGTAGCGACGAATATGCTCAATCGCCTGCTCGATCGAGTCCACAATTCGCACTGACATGATCAAGTCCAGATACTCGGTGGCATAGTCCGCATCCGTCGCCGCTTTGGCTTTAATGGAGTCAGACCCTTTTGTCACCTGCAGAGGGTCAGACCCCATTAAAAAAATGAGACTCGCCGGACAACATCGAAGTTCGACGCCCCTGCTTTGTAATTCCCTGGCAAGACGGGGCCATAATTTTTGTGCGGCATCGCGGTGGATGAGGAGTGTCTCGGCAGCGTTGCAGACGCCAGGTCGATGACACTTGCTGTTGATCGTGATGTCAATAGCCATTTGTTCGTCAGCACACGCATCCACGTAAACGTGGCAGATTCCATCAAAGTGTTTGATCACGGGCATCGTAGCTTCGCGCGCGACTCGTTCAATCAGCGACTTGCCACCGCGTGGTATTGTGACGTCGATCAGATTTCCCATCGACAGCAGATGACCGACGATCTCACGATCAGTGGACTCCACAAGTTGTACAGCATGCTGTGGCAGCCCTTCGGCAACGAGCGTCTTTGCAATCACTGCCTGCAATGCCCGGTTGCTGTGAATCGCTTCACTGCCGCCTCGCAGAATGACAGAATTGCCGCTCTTCACGCACAGCGCAGCGGCATCGATCGTGACATTAGGCCGTGATTCGTAGATGAAGAAAACAACTCCAAGAGGAACACGAACACGACTGACGAACAAGCCGTTTGGCCGACGTTGTCCTTCGATGATTTCGCCCACAGGATCGGGCAGCGCGATGATATGATCGACCGCGTTGGCGAGCGTTTCAATTCGATCGGGCGTCAGTTTCAGCCGATCGAGCATCGCGCCGCTGAGACCTGACTGAACTCCGGCGTCCAGGTCTGTCACATTGGCGGCGACGATTGCGGTCGTTTCTTCGCGGAGCGCGCGGGCAACAGTCTGCAGCCAGGCGTTCTTGCGACTGGCGGCAATCGGAGCAAGTGCAGTTGCTGCCGCGCGGGCGTTTTGAGCAAGCTGTTGGGCATAAGTCAGTGATTCTGTCATCGGGATTCTGCGATCAGCGTGGCGATTGGCCACGGGTTAGCAAGTTGCAACATCAAGCCCCCTCATCCGCCCTGTCGGGCACCTTCTCCCCCGATCTCGGGGGAGAAGGAAGTTCTGGGTCTCATCCGCCCTGTCGGGCACCTTCTCGCCCGATCTCGGGGGAGAAGGAAGTTGTGGGTCTGAGCGTTCATAGGACGAAGGTCCTGCCATTCTTCAAATGCCGCCGAGGATTTCTGCGCGACCAACGCGGCCGATCGCCAGAAGATAGGCGGCAGTGCGAAGCGAAACTTTTTTTTCTTCGGCCGTCGCCCAGACGCGATCGAAGGCGCGTGTGAGTGTATTCTCTAGTTCCTCACGCACGCGCCGCAGATCCCAGCGAAAATACTGCTGATTCTGAACCCATTCGAAGTAACTCACTGTGACACCGCCGGCATTCGCCAGGATATCCGGGAGCACGAGGATTTCCCGTTTCCGAAAGATGGCATCGGCTTCAGGTGTTATCGGTCCATTTGCTGCTTCGATAATCATTTTCGCACGCACATCGTGTGCGTTGTTTTCTGTCAGTACACCGCCCAACGCAGCTGGGATGAGCACGTCAACATCCAGCAACAGCAGCTCTTCGTTGGAAATGTGTTCTCCGCCCTGAAATTCCGCGAGACTGCCTTTGCCTTTGACCCATTCGAGGGCCGCAGTCACGTCGAGCCCCATTCGATTGAACACACCACCGCTGACATCGGAAATGGCGACAACCCTGCCTCCGGCTTTTTCGAAATACGCAGCCGTGAATGATCCCACGTTGCCAAATCCCTGAATCGCAATCGTCGCAGACTCGATCGGGCGCTTTGTTTTGCGGAGTGTCGCCAGAGTCAGCGTCCCTACGCCGCGACCGGTGGCTTCTTCACGTCCCTCGGCTCCGTAGAGTTCGACCGGCTTCCCTGTGACGCAGGCAGGGCTGAAGCCGTGAAATTTTTGGTACTGATTCATGATCCACGCCATCGTCTGGGAGTTTGTGCCCATGTCCGGAGCGGGGATATCTTTGTCGGGGCCGAACAGATCGTGGAGTTCATCGACGAAGCGACGCGTCAGTCGTTCAAGTTCGTCGATCGACATTTCTTTGATATTGACGCTGATGCCGCCTTTCGCACCGCCGTAAGGAATATCGACGACAGCAGTTTTCCATGTCATCAGCGAAGCCAGTGCCAGCACTTCATCGGCGTTCACTTCATGATGGTAGCGTAAGCCGCCCTTCATGGGGCCTCGCGCGCTATTGTGCTGCATGCGATAGCCGACAAACGTAGCAATTTCTCCGTTGTCGCGTTTGATGGGGACCTGGACTTTGATTTCTCTTTCCGGAGTCATCAAAAGTTTTCTCATGCTTGACGACAGATCCAGAACCGAAGCAGCTTCAACGAAATACTGTTCGGCGGCTTCTAAAGCGCTCTTCATATTCTGTGGACCTTGTGGGCTGAACGGCGGAGGAACTGTTTTGATGAAGGAGATATATGCTTTTAGCAGGTTGATGCCAATTGAAGCTGGCAATTTCTGGTTGGAGTGCATGCCTTAGCACCGTTCGAGAAATCATGGACATCCAAAGCAGCAATTTCTGTAGCTTGGACATTCATGTCCGAGTTTGCCGTCGAGAATCGCATGCGAACCTGCCATCATTGTGCTGCT
Source organism: Candidatus Kuenenia stuttgartensis (assembly GCA_945861465.1). Taxonomy (GTDB): domain Bacteria; phylum Planctomycetota; class Planctomycetia; order Planctomycetales; family Planctomycetaceae; genus SXXK01. The sequence goes on along the minus strand of CAMAVB010000185.1, from coordinate 8,872 downwards.
ATGTCCGCCCAACTGAGGACGGACATGAATGTCCATCCTACGCAATCACCAGTCAGCCGGTGGATTTGTAATGATATATCGCGCAATTTCGCGGGCGTAGAGTGCCGTTCCGATCCGCGACAGGACCGGAGATTCGGTTGAGAACAGTTTTTCGGCATCCTTGCCAGTTTCAAATGTCGGTGATGCGTCGCAAAAGCGAATCAGAGTGTGGCTGCAGAGCTTCTGCAGCACTTCAAAAGGAAACCGGCGTCGGTACGGTGTTTTTCCGCGAATCCTGCAACGGCGACTCAATTGTGGCGCGTTGTCCGCTGAGACGACCTGCCACAGCACTGGTGCTGTCGTCACCAGGAATCGACCGCCAGATGCTTCCACCGCTGCTTTCAGCCGGGTTATCGGTTCCAGAGCGTGACTCACCTGCAAACGGATGTCCGGCAAATCGTCCGTAATCCAGTCGAATGGATTCTCGTTCGACGAAACGGACGACATCGACAACATCTTCGGTCCCTGGTCGCGCGCCATCGCGAACAGCCAACTGGCTGTCGCGGATTGCTTGACGAACTCGGCGATGGCATGTTTTTTCTGCGGTTTCAACCGCAACGTGGGATGTGCACAAACCGCGTGATTGTTTTCGCTCATCAGCAGACTGCGATAACACAGGTCATCAGCGATGTCAGTCATATCGATATGGAGAATGACAAGGTCAGGTTTGAGCTTGATGAGATCATGTTCAAACTTCAGCCACGACAACAGCGGACAGTATCCGGGAATGCCGCAGTTAATTACTTCCAGTCTCACCTTGGTCTGCTTTGAAAGGAATCTCTGGAGATGGGCTGAAACCGTTTCGTGTTCATCGACTCCAGTGCCGCAGATACTGTCGTCGCCGAGAACAAGGATCCGATATGATCCCTCAGGGGCCGGGACTTCCGGCTCTTCGCCGCGACAACCAAATGAGTTGACTCGAAAGTCATGATTTCCGCTGGCCGGACTGGCCTGATGCACGGTCTTCAGCATACGCTGCAGCTCATGATGGCAGACAGCGGAGGGAACAAGCAGCCTCTGATCGGCGGCGGTCGCCCGACTTGTGACGCCTTGCATCGTCGGCATTGATTTTCGTTGCAGCCAGAATTCAACTCCCAACAATGCGATGACTAACAGCACGACGGCTGTTGCAGCATTTCGCATGGTTGTCATTGGACGGAATGCCATTAAAATCTGCGCAAAGTGATCGATCACCGGCTTCCAATGCTGACGACTGGGAATTCCGGGCGCTGTTGTGCTGAGACGGGAAACCCCGGAGTCTAAGTTGGTTTCTGAAAACTTCTCAAGAGGAACAGAGCATTTGTTCAGTAGTTCATCGTGATGGCGATCTGGACGTTTCAGACGGATCCGACCGATCGGTCCGACGATTGTCGCCGTCTTCGCACTCGTGAGACTTCGCAGCCTATTTTGCTGGCCCATCGTGCCGCATTGGAGTCGCTGCCGGTAGAATCTAGGACCGGCGCAGAAATGAATGCCGTCTTCCGGACGTGGAGCACGTTTTTAACGTGCTCGGCACGATGGAATCGTGCCCCACTTATTTCTGTCTCAGTCCTAAATGCGCCCAAGAATACGTCAGTTTCAGTATTTTTGCATTCGGATCACCATGAAAACTATTCCTGTCACAATCTTGTCCGGATTTGTGGGTGCTGGAAAAACGGCCGTTCTTCAGCATGTACTGCAAAATCTGCAAGGGCTGAACGTGGCCGTCATTCTCAATGACTCGCAGGGTGAAGACCTGTTGCAGGAAATGACAAACCTGCTCGGGGCGGGGCAGCTCGACTACTTGCTGATTGAATCGACAGGCGCTTCAGAGCCAATGCCTCTAGCGGAGTCCGTTTCCGCTATGAATGAAGTATGGGCAACGTCCGGTGACATCGCACGCATCGACACGATGGTTACCGTTGTGGATGCAGCGAATTTTCTGAACGACTTTCAGAGTGTCGAAGAACTTCGGGATCGAAAGATCGCCGTGGATGACGCAGACAACCGCGACATTGCGCGAGTGTTGATCGAACAGATCGAATTCGCCAACGTGATCCTGCTGAATAAGACAGATCTTGTCGCAGACAAGGAATGCGGGTTCCTTCTGGCTCTCCTGAGAAATCTCAATCCAAACGCTCGCGTATTAGCCATTGAGCATGGTCAAGTGCCGGTTGAAGAAGTCGTCAACACGGAACGTTACCAACAGGAATGGGATGCAGACGCGGATGCGTGGCAAACAATACTGTCGGGCAACGCAAAAAGTGAATTGGCTGTGAACGGGGTTTCCAGTTTTGCGTATCGAGCCAGGCGGCCATTTCATCCGCAGCGGTTCTGGGATTTCTGGATGGAAGGCGAGCACACTCCGGGCATCCTGCGTTCGAAAGGCTACTTCTGGCTGGCAACCAGACATGCGATGTCCGGATTTTGGTCACATGTGGGACAGGTGCTGGCGGCGGAACCCGGCGGAACCTGGTGGGCGGAAACTCCTCGGGCAGAATGGCCGACCGACGATCCAGAGTTGGTCGCCGAACTCAACGCTGTCTGGGACGAAGTCTGGGGGGACAGACGTCAGGAGTTGATACTGATCGGACAGGATCTGGATACGGCGGCGGTAACGGATGCCCTGAATAACTGCCTGCTGACGGATAGTGAAATGCAGTCCGGTCCGTCGTCGTGGAGCAGACTGGAAGATCCGTTCGGCTCGTGGGATGCTGAACATATCTGCGACGGGTCGCACGACCACGATCACGGTTGACGAGGACATTCGATTTTCCATGGCTTGCCATTCTTGTAAGGACTGAGACAGAAATAAGTGGGGCACGATTCCATCGTGCCAGGCACGTTATAAACGTACCCCACGTTCAGAAGACGACAGTTATTTCTGCGCCGGTCCTAAGAATCACGATTCCAGTTCGTTTCATGCGCCGTATTTGCGCTTCACACCGGTCACACGTTTCCGCATCTGGCAACCGGGAAGTGCCGATTCTGATCCTTCCCGCGAACGATGCTCAACGGCAATCAGCAAAAACCAGAGAACCGGCGAGTCTGGAAAAGTTCTGCGCGGATCTGCCAGTGTGACACGACCTGGGAATCCAGGCTGAGTTTTCCGACGGTTTCTTCAGATACAGGTTTCCCAGTCACTACAAACGATTCGCCGGACGCAAAAAACGCGGTAACTATTTGGCTGGCAATCACCTCCGGAAACTCAAGACGAGTATTTTCACTCGACGATAGCTCATCCAGCCCTCGGACTGCAGTGGTATGTCAGGATCACGGAGATTCTGGCTGCCAAACGATACATGAGCGAAATCAGCGCCTATAACGCCTGTCCAATTGTCCGAAACTCTGAGTAGCAGCGACGTGCTAACGAGGTGAGAATTATTTCCCGCCGCAGGTCGAGGGATTCGGTAACGGTTTGCCGAAGAAAAATGGACGGACATCTGGCGATCAGGGTGGTTGACGGAACGATTTCCTTGAGAAGGAGAGATGCAAAAATGAAATGGATCAGGATGTTCAGTGCAGCATTCGCGCTGGCCGGAATGATGGCCTCGACTCACGCCGGGCTGTTTGGTTCTGGTGGGTGCAAAAGCTGTGGCTGTGCTGAAGATTGTCAGCCGGCATGTTGTAAACCTACGATTGCTCGTCCGTGCTGCACTAACGTGTACACGTACCAGCGCAAGTGTTCAGACATTAAGCCGCCGTGCTGCGACAGTTGCTGTGCGCCAGAGTCATGCTGTGCTCCAGCTGGCTGTGGAAATGACAACGGTTGTGGTAACGACAACGGCTGTGGCAACGGCAACGGTTGCAGCAACGACAACGGTTGCGGCAACGGCAACGGTTGCGGCAACGGCTGCAAAACCGACCCAGCCTGCTGTGCTCCAGCTGGCTGCGGAAACGGCAACGGCAACGGCTGCGGCAATGGCAGCAATGCAGACGCTAGCTGCTGTGCCCCAGCTGGCTGCGGTAGCGGAAATGGTTGCGGCAACGGCTGCAATGCAGATCCATCCTGCTGTGCTCCAGCGGCCTGCGGTGACGGTTGTGGAAACGGATCAGGGGATGGTTGTGGAAGCAATTCCTGCGGCGAGCCCTGTGATTGCTGCAACGACGACAGCTGCGACATCGCGAAGTTGATCTACACGTCCATGACTGCTTGCTATGCGAAAGATCGCAAGTCGGCACTGGACAAACTGGGTCGCCGATACGACTGCTGCTGCCATCCAGAAATCATGAACGCTTTCGTCTACGGTCTGAACGACACAGACGAACGAGTTCGCCGCGAAGCTGCTGACGAAATCGGTGACCAGGTTCGCCGGAACCGATGCTGCTGCAGCCCATGCGTGGTTTCTGCCTTGACTTGCTCACTGGCTGACTGCGACCGATGGGTCCGCCGTGAAGCAACACAGGCTCTGCGAGCATGTGGATACGAAGTTGTTGACGGATGCTGCGACGCAGGTTGCGGGGATAATGGTTGCGGGGACAATGGTTGCGGAAGCACGGGTTGCAGCGCAACTCCGGTTTCAGCTCCTGCCGCAGTTCAGCCACAGCCAGCACCAGTTGCTCCGGAAGCAGTGCCCGCTGCAGCTCCACCAGCTGAACCGCAGGCATTCTTCCCTTCACGACTGCACAACAATCAGTCAAAGAAAAGCAGCCTGGCCGGCCTGTTTGGCATGGCCCGATAGTCACGTCGACTTGAGGTGGGAAAGGACTGCTTCCTGTTCTGTAACCTCCTCGCTCTAGCTCAGAACCTCGCGGCTTCCGGGAATTTTTCCCGGAAGCCGTTTTCGTTTTGATACCAAGCGGTTCAACTTACGTAAAGTTGTTGCTGATTCGGCGGAGAAACGTTTCCAAATTGAGTTGCGCGGCTCAAGCGTCTTTCGGCAAAGGAACGCTTTTTGGCCAGGTCTCGGACATGAATGTCCAAGCTACGGGAATCCCAGCCTGGGACCCGTCAGCAGCGGTGATCTCTTTTGACTCAAAGCCCATCCAATAAGTTCCCGACAATGCTGGTGAAGGCCGACACCTCGCCCGTACTCGGCTTGATCGCTGCCGTCTGGATCTGTGGTTTCCTGTGGTTCTTCTTCAGGAGTTCAATCGCAGACCCTGATCTGCCTCGCACTGAACTCTGGTCAATGATGGCGGACGAAGTCCTCGGACTCAGCGATGCACCTTCCGAGCCTGCACGCCCAGTGCCGCAGTCCGGGATCAGGTTCCTGTCGCAGCGGCTTCCGCTGTTTTCATGGGCCGCAGTCATCCTCTTTCTCGCAGCCGTGCATGGTGACGCGATTTTCCTGTTGACTCTGCGTCGTTGCCGCTTGTTCTGGACGGAACAAGTTGCAATTCGATTCGGCACAGGTCTGGGGATCCTCTCCGTCGTCACTTTGTGCTGTGGCCTTGCCGGACACCTGACCAGGCTGGCGATTATTGTTCCGGCACTTTTCAGCCTCTCGGTCTCCTGCTTCATCCGCTGGAAGTCAGGAAAGGAAACGGCGGTTCAACTCGTTCAGTCTCCGAAACGTGAGCAATCCTCGCATGTGATCAGGATGCTCGCACTGATGGTCATCGTGCCCTTTGGCGTGTATCTGCTTTTGGGATCCGTCTCACCTCCCACAGACTTTGATGTCCGGGAATATCATCTGCAGGGCCCGAAGGAATGGTTTCAGCATGGAAAGATCAACTTCCTGCCACACAATGTTTACACCAGCTTTCCGTTTCTCACGGAAATGCTCAGTCTGACCGGCATGATCTTTGCCGACGACTGGTGGCATGGCGCGCTGGTTGGACAGATCGTCCTGGCCAGCTTTCAGATTCTCAGTACGTTGAGCGTTTTCAGTATCGCCCGCCGCTGGATCTGCATGGATGCCGCATGGCTCGCCGCGCTGATTTTTTTGACGACTCCCTGGACGCTGCGAATCTCACTGATCGCCTACGCCGAAGGCGCGCTGACATTCTATCTCATCACCGCCACCATGTGTGCGCTGCTGGTTTGGGAGATTCCAGGGCGAGTCGTCGGAATCTCGATCGTCACCGGCCTGCTGGCAGGCTGTTCCATGGCGTCGAAGTACACGGGACTCATTTCCGTGATCCTGCCGACCGCTGCCGTGATCGCCATCCAGTTCAGGAAGCCAAGAAACGCATCGCCGACTGATAGTGAGCCGCAACTGTATGCTGCTCATGGCTGGCGGCCACTGCTGCTGCCGGCAGCGGCGTTCAGTCTCGGAGTTGCCGCGATGATCGCGCCATGGCTGTTGAAGAACCTCGTTGAAACCGGCAATCCCGTCTATCCCCTGGCGTACAGTGTCTTTGGCGGCAGCGAATGGTCGCCCGCAATGGACGCGATTTGGAAACCGGCTCATGCAGCATCAGAACATCTTCTCAGTCGCATCCCGGAACATGTTCTCGGTGCTGCCATTGACAACAAATGGACGAGCGGCCTGCTCTTTGCGCTTGCCGTCCCGTCTGTATTCCTTTGGCGCCGGGTTAAGACGCTGCCCGTCATCCTCTGCCTGATTGTGTGGGGATTCGTAACATGGTGGGCGTTCACGCATCGGATCGATCGATTCTGGATTCCGGTAATACCGCTGTTGAGTCTCGCAGCCGCAGCCACATGGCTCATTTCCACTTCGAAGCTCTGGAAGTCGTTCGTTGTGACTGTGATCGCCACCGTCACACTCTTCAATGTTCGTTTCTGCGGACTTGCGCTGGTCGGGTATCATGTAGGGCTGATGGATCTTGATGCCGCTCGGCAAACGACGATCCGGGCTGATCTTCGCTATCTGAACGAAACGCTGTCGGCAAATGCCAGGGTTCTGATGGTCGGAGAAGCCGAAGTCTTCGACGCTACGTTTCCACTGGCCTACAACACAGTTTTCGATGAGTGCCTGTTTGAAGCCTGGACGACGCTTCCCGCTGACAGCCAGCGTCCTGTCACCGAACGCCGCATGTTGCCGTCTGAGCAGACTCTTCAGAACCTGCGCGAACACGGCATCACTCACATCTTTGTCAACTGGGGAGCCGTCCTTCGTTATCGCATGACCTACGGCTACACCGAGTACGTCGATCCCGCCCGCTTCCAGCAGCTTCTGGAAGAGGGCGTCCTGCGGTCCCGCAAAGTTCTGCTGCAACAGCCCTGGAAAACCCTCTCCGAAGCTGAACAAACGATGGTAAGATCCTGGCGAGGCTTTGAGCAATTGATCCCCGACGACTCGTCGTTCGCGGTCGTCGAGATGTACGACGTCACGCAGCCGTAATGATGTCACCCGGAGACAAGTCCGGCGTTCCGCAGAGCGACGTCGCCTACGTAGCTCAGTCGCTCCGCCGACTGAGATTCCATGCCATCAACGGCGCGATATCTCCAACCGTGGCTTACGGTTACTATGGTTCTCATCCTGCGGTGTTGTTTCGGCACAGTAGCGAACCGGAATTATATTCAAGGCTGATCCCGATCGACCGGCAAGTTATCTGCTGCTGGCAGATGCACAGCCAGCGGCAGGCGGAAACAGGCGGCTTCCTCAGCATTGCGGATGTAAAGACGATCACCGATCACGACCGGATGATTCCACGTCTTGCCTTCGATCGCTTTCAATGTGGCCAGTTCGGAATGCTTTGACGGGTCTGCTTTCAGAAGGACAACGTCGCCGTATTCACCGGCAATCAGGAGGAGTCTGGAATCTTCCAGCAACAGCACCTGCCCCTTGCCGTAGCGACCGCCTTTCCACTTGCGTTTTCCGGTTTTGAGATCGATACAAGTGAAGATCGAGTTGTCAAAACCGTAGGCGTGGTCTTCAAACACCACGAAGTCATTGAAGTCCGGCTTCAGGTCCAGCGATGTCCAGAGTTCCTCTGCCGAATACTGTTCAACGTTTTTCACCACACGAATGCAGCGCGTGCCTGTTCCCATCCCGGTGGGCAACAGAATCGAATCGCCGTTGATGACCTGCGGCTGCAGGTCTCGATAGCCATCGTGTTTCCACTCGTAGTTCAGACGCAGTTTCCCTGTTTGCGGATCAAGCAATTCAATGCCGTTGTTGGACAGCATCAACACCAGTGGTTCACCTCCGACGATACCCAATTGCGGTGAACTGTACGAATGATCGCCTGATGCCATCGACCACTTGAGTTCTCCTGTCGCGACATCAAACGCAAGTGTGCCCTTGTCGCCCGCACCGCCGACATGCACGATGACCAGTGAGTTCGTCACGAGCGGCGATGAACAGAATCCCCACATTGGTGGCTCCCGCATGGCCACTTTTCTCAGATCGGTCTGCCACACGACATCGCCGGTCCTCGGATCAAGTCGCAGCATATGACCGCTGCCACCCATCACAAACAGACCACCGTCAGCCAGCGTCGGCGTTGCGCGAGGCCCGGGGCCGCCGAGCGGATCGTCGAAACGCGATTCAATCTGTTGCGTCCAGATTTCTTTGCCGGAATCAGCCGAGTAGCAGACGGTGGTTTCCATTGGACCGCGCTGTTCCTGAGTGAACAACAGCTTGCCAGCCACAGCGAACGACGACCAACCCGGTCCGACGTCAATTCTCCAGATCTGTTCCGGCGGAGTTGCTGACCAGTCCGACGACACGATCGGCCCGTGCTGCCGACCGGAGCGATCTTCGCCTCGGAATGCAGGCCACTCCGGATTCGCCAGCCACATTTCAACATCAGGTCCTGCAAAGTCCTTCAGCGAGACCGATGGATTCCGATCGCGATTTGCAACCACCTGATCTTCGTTCGATTCCGTCCACCGCCACTTCAAATCCATCGCAAAATCGCCCCACAGACCATCGCTCTTCATCAATATTGAAAAGCCAAATCCGCAACCCGCGAACAGAATGGCGATCACCGTGCGACGGAA
>CAMAVB010000184.1 GCA_945861465.1 Candidatus Kuenenia stuttgartensis | reverse complement strand
ACGAATCCTTCGACGACTCGGCGTGCTCGCAGCTCCAATCTCGCGATTCTCGCGATCTCTTCAGGCCGCAAAAATCTTTCCAAGTGCTGGGTCACTTGTGAGTTCACTTTCCCGGGCAGGGGTTTCCTTGATGAGTCGTTCGACAACTTTGTCAGACGTGATGCCTTCACTTTCAGCTGTAAAGTTCGGCACGATGCGATGCCGCAGCACCGGTGCCGCCAGCTTTTGAATGTCGTCTGTTGAAACCGTCGTTCGGCCACTCAACAGTGCACGGGTTTTGGCACCCAACAGCAGATTCTGCACGGCTCTCGGGCCCGCACCCCATGCGAGCCAGTCGTTAATCCACTGCGGAGTCCCCGGTTCACCCACGCGCGTTTGTCGCACGAGCGCCAGTGTATAATTGATGACATGATCCGATACCGGAACCTGGCGAACCGTCGTCTGAATCTTCAGGACCTGTTCACCGGTCAGCACGGCTTTGACTTCGGGCTTCGCATTCGAAGTTGTCTGACGCGCGATCTGACGCTCTTCTTCGAAGCTCGGATACTTGACGTACACCTTGAACATGAAGCGGTCCTGCTGCGCTTCGGGCAGCGAGTACGTGCCTTCCTGTTCAATCGGATTCTGAGTCGCGAGCACGAAAAACGGCGAGGCCAGCTTGTGAATTGTCTGGCCGACAGTCACCTGACGTTCCTGCATGGCTTCCAGTAACGCAGCTTGAGTCTTCGGAGGTGTGCGGTTGATCTCGTCGGCAAGCACGACGTTGTGAAACAGTGGTCCCTGAATGAACCGATATTCGCGTTGTCCGGTGGTGCGGTTCTCCTGCAGAATGTCCGTGCCGGTAATATCCGCCGGCATCAGGTCCGGCGTAAACTGAATGCGCGAAAAATTCATCGACAGACTGCGTGCCAGCGTGCTGACCATCAGCGTCTTCGCCAGGCCCGGAACACCTTCCAGCAGGACATGTCCCTGACTGAAGAGGGCAATGAGCAATTGCTCAAGCACTTCATCCTGACCCACAATCACTTTGCCAATCTGCTCTTTCAGTTGACCATACGCTGTATGCAGCAGGTCAACTGCCTCTGCAGAGACGTCCTTCTGATTCTCTTTCGCCATGAGTCTTCCCCGGCACATTCTGGCCGATTCTGTGATATTCCCGCAACCTGACTCGCCGAGTCGAGCGCGACTCCCGTCACTTCGACACTGATCATAGCAGACGGCGTTCCCTTGAGAATCTACCAGGCGAATTCCGTCGAATTGAGATTATCGAGGCCCTATCAGGACGAAATCCGATTCAGGGTGGATTGAATGCCATCCGCCGTAGTGCCGAAACAGGATCGCCCTGACTTGCCGGCTTCATCAGAATATGGATCTCAGGTCGCACCGCAAAATTCGCCCTGCCGCTGAGAGGGTCGCGAGGAACGAGTGGGGAGGCATGCGCCCGATGCGGCAGCCTGCGTTCGACAACAAAAAACTCTTGCCCCGGATCGAAGAAGTTCAGTTCTGTCATAACTGCCTCCATCTCGTAGGCGAATTTCGCCGAAATCCGCATCATCACGTCATCATCGGCCAGTTGTTGAACATGTAGATGGATTCTTCAACACTCAATACGATCAACGCTACTGCAGAGTACTGCATGGACCAGGCATGAGTCGGCGGTCTGAATCACTCTGCTGCAGAGTCCCGGTCATATCAGGTTCACTTGGCGACCAATACAGGATTCGTATTCAGGACCACCAAGCGATGACATCTTCGTCGAAGAAAAGAACTGACTTTTCGGGGCCACTTCAGGAAGACGGAGGAGCAATATCAGGAGTCGCCAGTGAAAAGAAACGAGTTTACCTGATCAATGGCGACCAGACGGCACTGGATATCACCGAAATGATGCTGTCGCAGGCAGGCTATGATGTTCAGACTTATCAGTCGTCAGCCAGATTCGCGGAAGACTCGGCACTCCTGATTCCCGGATTAGTAGTGATGGATCAACCCATCAAGCGAATTGTTCAGGGAATTCTGGTAACGGCCTTGCCGAGAACAAGTCTTGAGCTCGCGGCTGCGAATCTTGCCGCAGCGACGGTTCTGGAAAACGGGTTTCGCAATCGGGATCTGATTGAAGCTGTGGAAGATAGTTTCCGTCAACTTCAGGAAAATGAACATCAAAAGAATTCACTGCCATCTGGTGTGCCAGAAGATGGCGGTTGCCTCAAGGAACTCTCAGCACGAGAGCGCGAAGTTATTCATCGGGTCTACATGGGAGACACCAACAAGGCGATCGGGATTCAGCGGGGAATCAGTGGCAAGACTATCGAAAAATGGCGTAGTTCGGCAATGAAAAAGCTAAGGGTCACATCGGTCGCCAGCCTCGTCCGACTGATTGACCGTTGCTGATTCAGCCGAGTCTGTTCCCCTGCTATGCACGTTCGATTTCGGGCGATGGCGAACACTTTTTCAACGGCCTCGGGCCGCTTCTCGAAATGTCAGCAAGCGATCATCCGCAGGATCCCAGAGTTTCAATCGCAGACAGCGAACGATATCCAGTGGAAACAGCGTTGTGACTTCAGGTGACTGCAATTCCTGCAGACCAGCCATCGCTTCGGGCAGACGGTAGAAGGGAATTTTTGCATTCAAATGATGCACATGGTGGTAACCGATATTTCCGGTAAACCAATGCATGACTGAACTCATCTGCATGAAGCTTGACGAGTTCAGAGCGGCATACACATGATCCCACTCATTCCCATGTCGGCGTTTCATTCCCGGAAAATTGTGCTGTGCGTAGAACAGGTAGGAACCCATACAGGTAATGATGGACATTGGCAGCAACATTCCCAGAATCAGTGCCTGCCAGGAAACAAAACTCAACGCAATGGCAACGCTGACATGCAGCACGATCGAGACTGCGCCGTCGTAATGTTCTTTCGGTTTCGTGATAAAGGCAAGGAGCGTCATTTCCCAAAAGAAGATGGTAATGTAACCCATGAGAATCGTGATCGGATGTCGTGTCACGGCATACATGAAACGCTGACGGCGTGACGCCTCAGCATAGTCAGCCGTACTCATGACGGGAAATGTCCCAAGAGTCGGTCCCAGTTTCCGCGAATTGTGCTTGTGATGATCGTCGTGCGAATGTTTCCAGATCTGCGGAGGACTGAGCACCAGAAGTCCGTAAAAACGTAGGATGCCCCCCGCGATTCGCGAGTCACCAAGAATCGCACCGTGCATGTAATCGTGATAGATAATGAAGAGCCGCACCAGGACGAGACTAGCTAACAGGCTGCTCGCGACGCACACAGGCAGCGGCAGGTCCAGACAGGCAACCGTGAGCAAAGTTGCGGCCAGTGCCAGCGTTGATACGAAGTGCCACCAACTTTTCAGACGTTGTTCACCCGCATACTGGTTGCTGGCAATCAATAACTCTTTACCGCTTCGCATCGTCGCCTTTTTTTGGATTCCAATCCGGTAATTTGCTCATCCATCTGCCATTTCGGTCTTGTCAGCGATTGCCTTGAAGAGCTTTGGCACAGAAGGTGACACTATGAGTTTCCAGACTGCCACTGACCGGTGGGCATGGTATTCGAAATCGACGAACCGAAAGTCGGGTCTCCGTCACATTCTTGTCAAATTTGTGTCACGCGGTTGATCGCATCACCCTTGGAGGAGTTCTAACCGACGAATCAAACGACCCCAGCCCTCCTTGAAGTGAATCCTGCGGCTGAGGCTGGAATCTTCTCGGGAAAACTAGATTTTCAACATTTGCAGAGCAGAGGTCATTGGTTCAATCGTGGCCTCAAGGATCCCGCGATCGAACGGCGTTTGCCAAACCGGATAGACTTCGGTGTCATAGAGTTCCACCGGTGGCAAGTAGCCGATCGAGCCGTTGATGAGGTTCATGCACAGAATTGTGTGCTCGGGAAACCGGCGGCGAAGTTCCTGCTGCAAAACAGAATAAGGTTCACAACAACTCCCAACAAGCACCGCGTCGCCGAGGCGCGAGGCGTAGATCGACAGACTGTATGTTGCTCCATCGCCGACGCTGCGACGAATGTCCCGCTTGCGGCGCAGACGTTCTTCCAATGCTCGGTCCTTGCAAGCCAGTCGCTGTTGTTCGAGTTCCTCGGCTGACGGCCAGTTCTTCAGTGGCAGATCAACTGTCGTCTGTATGGCGCGCAATTCCTGAGACAGCGGGTACGGCAAATGCTTCCACACAGCAAGCGGCGCGCCGGATTCTACAGTTTCGACATAGGCCAGCCGGGTGCCAGGTGGCTCCATGCCTTGCAATGTTGCCAGCGCCGCGAATCCAAGTTGACGTCCGCAGCACCGATAACAGGGCCAGCCGTCGGTTGAGGGAAAGATCACAGGGCTAGCCGTTGGTTGCACAAATCACAGGGCCAGCCGTTGGTTACACGTAGAATGAGTATTGTGTAAAGTTTGCGGAATGTGGGTTGTTGTCGGTGGCAGGTTTTGATTCACGTTTTGTTGGGGGCAGGCAAATGGCACGGACAAATCGGCGGGATGTGCTGGCGGCGGGCGAGATTCAGGTGGTGCATTGCATCAATCGATGCGTGCGGCGGGCGTATCTCTGCGGGCAAGATCCGTTGACCGGCACTGATTACGAACACCGGCGGGAACTCATCCGTCAGCGGCTGGAATTTCTGGCGGGAATCATGGGGATTGAAGTTCTTGGATATTCGGTGATGAGTAACCTTGCTGGATAGTGCCGCAATTCTGGCCCGCATGCAGTATGTGGATTTGAATCCCGTGCGGGCGAATATCGCTGTAAGCCCTGAGTCGAGTGATTTCACGAGTGCTCAGGACCGCATCGTGGATTTGCAGACGGCGGAAGAAGTTTCTACTCCGGAAGTAGCCCCCGCATCCGGCCTGTCGGCCACCTTCTCCCCCGATGCGGGGGAGAAGGGACACAGTGAGGATACGAAGGACAATCGTGTCGAGCACGGTGCGCGTGCAGGTTGGCTGGCTCCGATTCCGCTGGAGCCGAAGCGGCAGGCCGTGCGTGCGAAGACGACCGAGCGTCGAGCGTCGAACAAGGGTTGTCTGTCGATGGGGCGCGGTGATTACCTGCAACTGCTGGAATGGACAGGTCGTCAGATCCGCAGCGACAAACGTGGCGCGATGCCAGCAAACCTGGAACCACTGTTTGAGCGTCTTGGGATCTCGACGGAACTGTGGGTTGACTGCGTGTTGAATTTCCGGAAATGGTTCCGTTCGAGCGTCGGTCGTCCGAAGTCCATGGAGGCCGCTGCCGAATCACGCTGCCACAACCGAGCCATCAGCATCAATTCCGCCCGCAGGGCATTCAAATAGACCAGCATTCAAGGCACCTCCTCGAAGCTGCCTTCTTTACGCAAACAGAGATTTCAAAATGGATGGCCCCGCATATGGCCCCTGGAAAGAGTGGTTTCCGCGGACGCTTTCGGATGATATACATTGACGAATCCGACGAAGGAGGCATAGCGCTGGGCTGTTAAAAATCCGGGGCTGTTGGCAGGTTTTCATGATGCAGGATTTGAACGACCCGTGTTGTCGGCGGTGATTCTATCATGCATCGGGCTTTGCGTATTGTCGGCTTTCCACCCTGGCTCGTCCAGGTGGAAGCCAAATTTGGCAACCAGATCGCGGCACCATTCCCATCACGCCGCTTTCCACTCTGGCTTGCCCAGGTGGAAGCGAATCTGGCTGCCGGGCACGTTGCTGAACCAAACGACGCTACCACCGAGGCAAGCTCGGTGGCGTGCCGTAATGTGGTATAGACGTCGCGATCTGGTGGCCAGACGGGGCTTCCATCCACGCAAGGTGGATGGCGTGCCGGGGAATACGGAACAGTCATACTCGACGCTTCGCAACCATGAACAAAAATGGCACAATTCAAAAGTTATGTCTACACTCGGCATGACGCGACATGAACGGATGTCGCTGAAGGTTGTACATCTTCGGTCCGCTGACTGACACCACATAGACCGTGCCGTAGAATAGATCGGGACGGCGATTGCTGGGTCTGGCACCGGAGTTATCTGCGTTTACGGAATCGAAACCAGCCGCTTGGTTTTCCAAATCGCCGATAAACTCAAGCGATGTTTGCTTGACAATTTGATCCCAGTTGTCGAGGTACGCTACGTTTCGTCAATTCTTGGTAATCGCTTACGAAATTTCATTCTACCTGATCAGTTGGTCACATAGGTCCTGTGCGTCACCTGAGTTCCATGAGTCCATCGCGGAGGAAACCTACTTCCGCTGCCGCTGGTAGATCTCGGCCAGGATGTCTTCAACCGATTTGAGTTTCTTGCCGGATTCCATAATGGTCTCGATACGGTCGCGGGCATCCTGAGGGCTGTGGCCGACGCTGACGAGCGCTTCGTAGGCTTCGGACATGAGGTCTGAAGCGTTGTCTGGTGCGTCTGGGATGCGGGCGGCGATCATCAGCGCGAATTTCGTCATCTTGCGTCGGAGTTTGGCGACGATGCGTTCGGCCATGGCTGGCCCAATGCCGGGGAGCGTACTCAGTGTCTTGACGTCCTTCTCTTCGATCGAGGTCGCGATCTCCCGCACCGGTCTTACCATGGCGCGGAGCACTTTCTTAACGCCCAGACCATCGACGGAACACACAAATTCGAAGAACTCCAGTTCCGCCTCGTTCATGAATCCGATCATGCGCGGCGTGAGTCGTCCCTGCTGAGGATTGCCTTCGAGGTATTCAATCGTGCGGAGACTGACTTCCGTATCCAGCTTCGACTGCAACTGCCGACGCACGATGTCCGGCAACAACACTTCGTGATCAAAGCCACCGATGCGAATCGTGGCACAGACTTCGTTCAGACCCACAAGCAGGCCGGTCACACGAGTAATCAAGAAACACCTCAAATTGTCAGTTGAACAGATTGGAAAAGGGGTCAGGAACCAAAAGTGCCGAGCACTCTGCGGGCCATTTGGCTATTGGTTCCTGACCCCTTTTCCAGGACTACGCGGCAAAACGTACGGAATGGTACAGACACAGTGCGACAGCGGAAGCGTCAGCGACGTCGTGCGGTTCGGGCAGTTTCGTGAGTCTGAGCGCCGCCTGAACGGCAAGTTGCATCTGATCCTTGGGAGCTTTCCCACTGCCGGTCAACAGTCGTTTTACCTCAGCGGGAGTGTAGTGAATTACCGGAATCCCGGCATCCGCGATTGTCATCAGAATCGCACCACGTGCATGTGCCAGCAGCAGCGACGATTTGACGTTGAGAGCGCTTGAAAAGACCTGTTCAATTGCCACGATTTCCGGTTTTAGTTCCGCCAGTACTTCACGCAGACCACAACCAATCTCATGCACGCGCTGATGCAGACTCAAGGTCTTCGTGGACTGGATCACGCCTCCTTCCCGCAGGAACGGCCCGCGCGATGTGCGTTCAATCAGCGCGTAGCCTGTCCGGTTGAGACCCGGATCGATGCCCAGATATCGAGTCTGCTTCTGAACAAGGTTTTGAGAACGTACGGTGAATTCCATGCTCACTTCCGTGTGGCTCGGGTCAATCGGTTTCATTCATGATCAGGACAACGACGTCCGCCGAGATCGATTCGCCCCGTCCAACCGGGCCGATGTTTTCACCAGACTTTGCCTTGACATTGACAACATCCGGTGGCAAGTTCAGGAGCTCTGCCAGTCGGATGCGAATCCTGGGTTTCCATGATGCCATGCGAGGTCGTTCTGCATGAATCGTACAGTCAAGGTTGATAATTCTCCAACCACCTTTCAAAACACTCTGCAGCACAGCATCCAGCAACTTCGCCGAATCAGCATTTTTCCATTCTTCGCTGGTGTTCGGAAACCACTCGCCGATATCGCCCTGCCCTGTCGCCCCCAGCAATGCGTCGATCACCGCGTGCAGCAGCACATCCGCATCACTGTGCCCGTCAAGTCCAAAGTCGGCGTCTGTGAGATGGACGCCGCCGATAATGAGGGGTCGTCCTGCAATCGTGCGATGCATATCGTGGCCTTCCCCGACGCGTAGACGGGGAGGCTTAAACTGGTCATTGGTCATCGGCAGTTTCTGAAGAGAACAATTTGTTATCCGTTCGGCAATTTGTGCCGGAGAACCTGGACTGCACGCCGAACACGTTCTTCCAAATCCACGCACTTTACCAGCTCAATCATAGCTCTCTGAGTCTGCCGTTGACTCAAAAAGGATGTCTGCCATACGGTTCGACGAATCCTGGTCCACGAAGACTACTGAAAATCGGTCCGATTCGCGACGGCAAATTCGATCGTTTTTTCCCTTCACAAAGATGTCCCTATGTCACAAGCGCCCGCACTTGCTACGGCAACGCTCATGTTGTTGCTGCCGGGCTGCGCGCTGTTTCAGTTGTCAGGAGATGCATCCAAGAGCATGAGCTCGCCTCGTGAATGGTTTGGGAACAAGGCGAAAGTAGACGACGGCCCCACACTCAACACCGCACGACTCGAAGCCAGTATTGTGACAAGGCCGGCAAATGATGAACGAATTCGCCAACATGTTTGGCTGGAATTGGATGAAAGCGGTCTCATGGCACCGGATCGGCGTCAGCGGCTGAATCAAAGTGGATTCCGAGTTGCCGTCGCAAGTGGAACAGCTCCCTGGGCTCTCCAGAGTCTGGCACGAGAGGCCCTGGCCGCTCTGCGATCCACCGAAGGTCAGGCGTCGCCAGATTTGCAAATGGATGATCAATTCAGTGCAATGGGACCGACGTTCAATGTCATGCAAAACAGTAAAAGTCTCATAGAGGTTCAAAGTCAGCTCGATTCGTCCATTTTGCCACTCAACGAACTTCCGGCACTCGCCGTCCTGCGCGATCAATCCGGGTTGCGGTGCGTCATGGAAGTGTCAGTCCAGGAACTTACGAACGACATGGTTCTGCTGAGCGTACTACCTCAGATTCACATCGGAGCCAACACGACACGGTTCAGCATCAGCGGGTCGACGGAACAGCTTCCCGTGCGACAAAACATTGTGCCGCTCTACGACCAGCAGTTCACCGTACGGCTGCACACAGGAGACACTGTTGTCATCGGTCAACAGCGATCCGAAACATGGAACTCGGGCCGGTTGTTCTTTGAACCTCTCTCCGGCAGCGCTGCGACGGAACGGTTGTTGATGATTCGCCTGACGGGTGTGGATCAGATGAAGGGTCAGAGTGATTCGTCATTCCGGCTGGATGCTTATGACAAGTAGTGAACATCGGGGTTCAGATGCAACCCAATCATCACCGCCGTTATTGCATCTGGTCCTGTATCAGCCTGAGATCCCCCAGAACACCGGCAACATTGGTCGAACCTGCGTTGCGATCGGTGCCAAGTTGTGGCTTATTCGTCCGTTAGGATTTCGCATCGACGATCGATCGCTGAAACGAGCAGGCATGGACTATTGGCAACACCTCGACTGGGAAGTTGCTGACAGTTGGGAAGATGTGCAAAAGAGCCTGCCGGATTCGCAAGTCTGGTGCCTGACAAAAACAGCGACAAGACTTGTGTGGGAGGCCACATTCCGCGCTGGCGACATGCTACTTTTTGGTAGCGAATCCCGAGGGCTTCCCGCTTCAATCCTGAGCCAGAACCCCGCGCGCAATCTCAAACTGCCAATGAGCCATCTTGTTCGCAGCCTGAATCTTGCGAGCACCGCAAACACCGTTGCATACGAAGCCGTGCGGCAGCTGGGGGGGCTGAGGTCTTTGTAACCGGATGGCTCAGCTATGGCTCAGCGATGGGTGAGGATTTGCGACCATCGCTGACGCTTTGGGCTATTGTCAGTTTCGACCGCGTGTGCTGTCATCCGACAAAAAAACGCCGCAGAATTTTGCTGCTGCGTTTTTTCGTTTTTCAGGACGGCGAATCCGAGGTCAGGCGACGTCAAAGACTCCGACACTCTCTTCGGCCAATTCATCATCGACGAACAAGTTGCCGACGCTGCCGGGACCGTGGTCATAACAGTCGTCTGTATGCCAAAGAGGGAGGCCAGCGGCATAACGGGCCGCGAGCATCATCACTTTTTCTTCCGAACCAGGCTTGGCGGCCGTTGGAGCGGCAGGGTCTACACCAAGAGATCGCAATTCTTCTTCAAATCCAGCATCCAGATCGCTGAGGAATTCATATCCCTCAATTTCTGACAGTGATTCGAGTCCTGATTCCATTTCAACATAATAAATCGACATTCAGTAGCTCCAGTCGGGGGGCAAACCTGTTGCACAAATCTGTTCATTATTTCGTTTCCTCCTTCCCTGAAGTACTTGCTGGGTCTGGATTTGCTCACATCAGTCTGTCGCGGCAATCAGCACTTTTGACAGAACGGTGAGAGGCCCAAAGTCCAAATTCAACAACAAGTGGTTCCGAATCCATCCGGAGGGGGATTCTTGATTCTGCGGTGCCGAATGTCAACAAAAATTCATAATCACTCCCGTCGATTCCACCGAACCGAGGTTTCGGCGTCTCTCTGGCCGATTTCTTTCGCGACAATCGAAAGGAAGTATCTATGCAAACCGCCTATTTTATCGACTTTTCTTTCGGCGGAACATTTGATTTTTGCAGGCCGAATCGTTATTCCAAGGCAGGCGGTGCCGGTTTTGGGCGATTCGGGCAAGGGTTCTGAAATGGCAGTTGACCACCACGCCACGAGCCTTTCGCTTCGTGCTCCAGTTCCGCATATTTCTGGGCGAGTTCCCGGACTGCGTCGTCGCTCTGATCGACGTGCAGTGACAGCCAATCGCCTTCGACCGCCTTCTTTGCGACTCGAATGCCGGCTGCCAATCGTCCGCGATGATCGCCACCGGCACAGTCAGCGGCAACGAGCGCTGCCATCAACCGGTCGGCCAGACTTCCTTCCGTGTCTTCAAAGGCCGCAGCCATCGCAACGACGACACCGCGTCCGGTGAGCGTATTTCCCTGGCAGCAATAAAATCGCCCGGTCATTGCGCCCCAATAACGGCTGTCGATTCCGGCGTTTGTCGGATTGTGGATGGCCGTTCGTCCCTGCATGTCGATGATTGCCAACTGCCGCTGTTCAGCGTCCTTGTCGTCGTGCAGCAATCCGCGGATGACTGCCTCCGGGCTCTGTCCCTGTTGCAGCATGTCCAGGGCAGGCTCGCCCCATTTCGGAACATGATAATGCTGTGTACAAAACGCACCGACGTCAGCTCGAACATACGGGACAACCCGGCCCACTGCCGGATACTTGCTGGCAACAGCTGCGCCGCAGACACCAACCTCCGGATCAACCGCAATGATCGAAAACGTGGCCGTGATCTCCGGCTTGCCCGCCGGGATTCCGTCCGCAGGAGTTGCACCCCGCACAACGCCCGGCAGCGTCGCACCAGCGATCACAAGCGTACCCGCTCTCATAAAGTCCCGACGGGTTGCCCCGTCAAAGAAATCACGACGACTGCTCGACCAATTCAACATCGCAGTTGCTTTCTTCTTTCAAGATATTCACCTGCCGCGCGTTCCAAGCCGTCCCATTTAATATATTTAATATACCAAAGCGATGTCTGCGAAACCAGAAAGTGACGCACGGCTCCTCGTAGGGTGTGACAAGCAACGCGCTGGCACACCATATCACCCGCTTGGTGTGCCTGCGCTGCCGCTTGTCACACCCTACAAATTCACAAACTGTCCAGCCGTGGCACTGCTCCAGGATTATGGGAGTGTCTCCGCTGTGCGTGGTACGTCTGCGATTCGCTGTGGAGCAGCGGCGTGAGTATCTCATTGGGGGCAAGTAGACCCAGATGACTGCGAAGAGCGAGGTTGATTTCTTCGTCCGTCGATGTTGTAAAGAACTGTTCGCCACAGCGTTCGCACTGGTCAATGCCGAGACTGGCGATAGAAAATGCATGCAGCTTTCCATCGTGACGTACTTCCGCTTTGTACGGTATCCGGCAACTGGCAACGGCAATCTCACCACAAATGGCACATCGTCGTGGATCTGGCTTCACTTTGGCCTGTGCTGAAGAAGACTGCTTACTCATCATGCATATTCACAACTGTAACTGTGGGGCCAGTGCTGGTGACGCCCAACACTGTTTCGATGCAGAGCTTGCGACCTGCGATCGAGAATCGAAAGTCATAGTGAAATTCATGTCGATCCCGCCATGGTTCACGTCTTTCCGCAACTTGATCTATCTCGCCTCCAGCTTCAACATGTTCATGCATCATCCTGGACACACTCTGTATGTCCTCGTTTTTGATGTTCTTGCGGAGCCATTAGCGGAACTCCGAGAAAACTTGGAAATCTGATTTCTTTGCCGTGTCACTGACAAGACTACGAGAACAATTGATGTAAGTCAACTTCCGTGTCATCAGATCTTTCGCAGTCGGCGATTTGTTGATCTCTTTCAATTTCGCGTCGCCAAGAACTGATATTCTCTTCAATTTCCAGCCCAAGGTGCTGTGAACAAAATGGCAGAATTCGTGCTGAAGGATTGCGATTTCGAGCCAATGTCTGGTGCCGAACAATTCGCCGGAGTTTTACGGATGATGCCTTGTTCCAATTTTGTGATGGTCCTCCACTCAGCAAACGTTGAGAGTTGAATATTCCTGAGAAGATTTTTGGCAACGCATCATTTTGACGCCGACGAAATGTAGGCCGACTTCGCCGAAGTCGGCACAGCAGATTTCGGCGAAATCTGCTTACTTATTTCGGTTGCGGGCGAAGCCCGCGCCAAGATGAATGAAGTGATTAAACCCACCGAGGTCGATGTTCTTGCCACCAGCAATCGTCTGGGCGGAGGAATACCCGGTGTCTGACGAAATTCCCGGCGAAATTCCCGGTGTCTGGCACCGGCGACCGCCCTTGAGCTGCGGAGCAAAATCGCCGGTGACGAGCACCTTGAAACCGGCACCGTGAATTCGCCCTGAATTCGCACGAATGACATGAAACAGTGCAGCAAGTTGTTTGTTCGCCAGACTCGTTCCGTGAGCGACACGGCGTTGTGTCTGGCATGTGCGCTGACAGGAATGCGAGTCGGCGGAGCGACGTCGCCTACAAAATCGCCGATGCCAGGAAGTTTGGATCCCGGCGAATTCCTGCCTTGGCGAGGCAGGCGGGCCGGTTATCGACCTCGCCAGGTTGCGACTCCCGGCACTGGATCAACATTTGGCGTTTGCACCTGTTCCTGCGGTGCGATGGTCAAACGCTTGCATCAGGACCGAGTTGAGGATTAACATCCGAAGGAATTTATCAGTTGTCAGCAACTATCAGTCGATGACTGGGGCCTTGTGATGGATCGCCATCGCCACCCGCGTTTGTCGATCCGGGGAGCGATCTTCTCCATGGCCAGGAAAAAGTCGTCGGCATCGTCGAGCACGGCATCGTCAAGTACGGCGGCACCGATTAAGCGATTCTTCATTTCTTATGCTCATGGCAACCCAGACGACGAAGAGTTGGCGCGGTGGCTCCATACAGAACTCACCGCGAAGGGGCACGAAGCATTCCTCGACGTGCGGATGAAGCTTGGCACTCGGTGGAAAGATGAGATTCCGCTTTCGATTGCCCGCTGCGACGTGTTCATCGTTTTGGTCTCTGAAAAATCGGTGAACAGTGATGCTGTTCATGAAGAGGCCCGTACCGCTCACGAACGGCATTGTAAAACGGGCCAGCCGCTGTTCGCACCGATCCGGGTCCGTTTTTCCGGTGACCTGGGCTTTGCGCTCGGCGTGTACGTGGGATGGTCCCAATGGGGGGTTTGGCAATCCGCGGCCGATTCGCCGACAGTGCTCCGGGAGTTAATGGCCATGGCATCCGGTGCGGACGCCCCGGCCCAAACGACTCCGGTCGTACTCGGTGCCTCCGCAGCAGCGCCACGTCGTCGGCCAATCGTGGAATTGGACACCATTCCGACTCCGGGTGGTCCCATGGCACCCGACCATCCGATGTACCTGACCCGCGAGGCGGATCAGGAGGCGCTCTCCCGTGTCAAACGGCAGGGCGAAACCCTCGTGCTCCTTGGTCCGCGCCAGACCGGCAAGAGCACCTTACTCAACCGTTGCCTTGAGGAATGCCGTCAGCGAAACAAGCATTTTGCCTCTGTCGATTTCTCATTGTTTGACACGAGCAAGTTCGAAACACTGCCAGTCCTGCTCCGTGAATTGGCCAAATCGTTTCTGCGCGAACTCGGGCTGACGGCCAACGTCGATCTAATTAACAGTCCGAGTGATATGAAATGTTTTGTCGAAGATCAAATCATCAAGGCTGTCGGTGGCCCCGTCGTGCTGGTCATCGACGAGGTCGATAAAGTCTTCGAGCGAACATTCCAGCACGACTTTTTTGGCATGATTCGGGGCTGGCATAACGCGAGGGGCAAGGTGCGTTCGCTTTGGGAAAACGTCGATTTGATTCTGGCAATTTCCACAGAGCCAAATCTGCTGATCAAAGATCCAAGACAGTCTCCCTTCAGCATCAGCCCGCCGATTCGGTTGGGGTGTTTCGATTTGGCCCACACCCAGACGCTCAACGATCGGTATGGATGCCCTGTAGAAACGAACGACATCAGTCGGCTCCACTCGTTCACGGGTGGGCACCCATTCCTGATCCAATTGGCGATGTACGCGCTGAGCCGTCCTTCGGCACCGTCGTTCATTGCTTTCCTGCACGATGCCCACCTTCCAGGTAGCATCTTCGAAGATCATCTACGTTCCGTGTTGGCACATCTGCAACACCATCCCGCGTTGCAATTGCTCGATGGCCTCCGGGGGATTATCCGCATTGGCCAGGCCCCGACCGAAGACGTCGCGTACCGTCTGCAGGCAGTGGGACTGGTGCGCCGCGAAGAGAATCGCGTCGTTCCCAGCAATGAACTTTATGCCCGGTTCTTTGGGGAGGCATGATGTCTGAATCGTTTGCCACACCGGCATTGCAGGTTGGCGGCACGCTGGTGCCGGGTCGGCACGTGTACATCGCACGTCCGGAGGATCAGCAGGTGCTCGAACTCCTGCAGGCGCACGAGTATTGTAACATTCTCACCTCCCGCCAAATGGGCAAATCGAGCCTCATTGCGCACGTGGCCCGGATTATTGATCAACGGAACATCCGAGTGGCTCAGGTCGATTTGCAGGACCTGGGGACTCCGCAATCCCTCGACGACTGGTATCAGGGTCTGCTGACCGAAATCGCCCGCGATCTGGAAGTTCGTGTGGATGTCCGGCAGTGGTGGTCGTCGAGCGAGTGGCCCACGCCCAACCAGCGTTTGATCGCCTTCTTTCGCGAGATGATCGCCGTTCAGATCGAGCAGCCGATCGTGGTCTTCGTCGATGAAATCGACCAAACGCTGAAGCTGAATTACACCGACGATTTCTTCGCGGCGATCCGCTCGATGTACAACCAGCGCGGCAAGGAACCGGCGTTTTCCAGGTTTACGTTTTGCCTGGTCGGTGTGGCAAGTCCCAACGAACTGATCAAAGATAAACGCACGACGCCGTACAACATCGGGCGCACGATCGAGTTGCGGGACTTCGATCCGGAACGCGACGACCTGTCGGAACTGTACCGCGCCGTCTGCCCGGCCGACCCGGCGCGCGGACAGGAAATCGTCTCGGCCATGATCAAGTGGACCGGCGGCCATCCCTACCTGACCGCCAGCCTGTGCAGCCGCTTCCTGCGCCAGGCAACCCCCGCTGGCGAAGGCGCACCAGTCGGCGTGGACGAATGGGTTCAGCTCGAATTTGTTGGGTACGACGTAATGCCGGAAGACGATAGGGTCCATTTCGTGCGCGTGACGGAATACCTCATCGAACGGGCGAGTGATCCGATTTCCACGTTGCAGCTCTACCGTCGGATTCTCCGTGGACGGGCCGAGCCGGATCGGTCGA
>CAMAVB010000183.1 GCA_945861465.1 Candidatus Kuenenia stuttgartensis | reverse complement strand
ACTGGGGAAAACGAAAAAACGCCGAGAGGGATACTCTCGGCGTTTTCCGTAAACTCGGGTGACAGCGGAAATTCGCTGTTTTTGAAAAAGCTCCCCCGATAGGACTCGAACCTATGACAAGGCGATTAACAGTCGCCTGCTCTACCAACTGAGCTACAGGGGAATGGTTGCATGACCAATTTAGCGGGAACAACATTGCGAATTGAACCGCTTCAGGGCCGGTTCATGTGCGGAAAATAGCGACCACATCGCCGAGATGCAAGTCTGTTTTGGAGGTCTTTCTTTTCGTAATTGCATCCAGGATTTGATGTTGCGCAATTTCCGCCGAGTTGCCGTCGCTCGGTGACAGAAAACTGCGTGTCGGACTGCGGATATGGATGCTGTTACGGCGTTCGAGGTTCGCGAGAATGTGAATAATCTCAAAGGCACATCGCTTTTTACCGGCAAGCAGACGCCCGCCAAATCGCCGATGCTCTCATTCATGACTGCGTGGAGTATAGCTGTTGCAGGATGTCGGCCATGACCGGGATGTCACTGTCGGGACGCGTCGGGCTGTTGGGATGCGTCAGATTTGTGTGAATCCAGCCGCGTTGGTGTAGAAACATCGCGGCAGAATGTTTGTAAGCGGGGACAGGGTTACGAAACGCGAAAAATCCGAGGTATTGCAGGACGTCGTTGATCTGGAGAAAGGCCGCGTCTCCAGACAGCCATGCGGCGTCGCGTTTGGCAAACAGATCCGGGGCGAAACTGCTGAGTCCCAACAAATAATCACTGCCGTACATCACCATGTCAATGGCCAGGTCGTTGCCGGTTAGTACCAGAAAATCCGGACGCACTTTATCTCGCCATGCCAGTCGCTGCCATTCCAGATCCCGGCGAAGTGAAGAGTGCTTGGCACCAAGGCACTGCGGAATACTCATCAGACCGTGATAAACTGATTCACGGTAGATCTCCCCGAACGGTGCGAACATTTTGCCCAATTCAAAGCCGATGAAGCGATCGCAGCGGCTCGCCAATCGTCGGTAGGATTCAACAATCTCCGAATCAGCCTGCTGCGTCAGTCCAAACGACTGAAAGATGACAGGCGTTCCTTCGCGTTGCTGGATTTCTTCCATTCGTGCGACATACGTATCAAGGGCAAAGCGGCTGCCGGGAGTATCTTTCACGAAAGCACCGGCGACGAACATGCGGCCATTCGTAACAACCTCCGTCCTCCGCAGAACTTCAAGGCGTGTCGCGTCATCCAGCAGGTGTACATATCCCGTATCCATATTCACAGCGGGCACAAGGCCAGCGTCGCAGGTGCGTGCGACATGCTGTTCGAATGCTGACCAGTCGACTTCTCCCGGCGCAAGAAACGGCAGCAGAACAGCCGACATGCCGGTGATGCGGCGATGAGGTCGGAGTGCAGGGATGGGAATGTGTGTGGTCATCAGATGTGAGCCTGAATGCAGCGTAGCTTGACTCTCTGAGTCGAGGTCGGGTTCCGGAATCTGTTCAACTTTGAACACGCAGCTCGACTCGGAGAGTCAAGTTACGAATGTGCTGCGACGCAAAAAAAACAGGCCCGGTGACTGAATCACCGAGCCTGCTATAATCGTGGAGATTCGGGCCGATGTCAATTACAGGCGCAATTCCGAATTCAGTTCTGTCAGATCATTACGAATATCTCGAGCTTCCTGCGAAAGGTACGCACGGTCAGCCGTGTTGCACCGACTGAGGTAGCTGTAGATTGCCTGCCATTCCTGATAAAGGCTGTCGGCTTCTTTTTGCAATGCCGTCAATGTCGGTGCGGCATTCATCATTTTGCTTAACCGTTGTGTGCGCTTCATGAATGTCGCACTGGCCTGAAGCGCCTCGTTGCGATAGGCCGGACGTTCGGTGTTGAGCCAGTTGCGTACATCCCAGTCGAGTTGGTCAGCCAGACTCTCGAGTGACGATGCGATCGGCTGTAGACGGCGTGTGTCAACCTGGGACACGGTGCCGCCCAGTTTCAGGGAGCTGCGGAGGGACACCATGCTGTCTTCGATCTGACGCAGAACGACGAGCCCCTGCTGACTCTGCATTGTTCCGAAAGTGCGGAGGAACACAGCACCGTATTCCTCGACGTACTTGTAACTGTCGATGATCATTTCATCGGATTCATTGCGATTCAGGTTGTCTTTGAAATTCTGCACCGTCCCGTAGAAATCACTGGCGATTTCCAGTGTGGACGATGCATTCTTGAAGCTCAGCAGCAGTTTGAGCGGCGTGCGGCTGTAGAAATCATCCACATTGCGAATCAATGCGTCGGCCGTCTGTTTCAACTGCGCCCGATTGGTTGTGGTTTCGAGCCACAACAATTCATGGATGGAGTTGTCAGCCTGGACGACACGATTGAGAGCGCGCTCAACATAGGTATTGGTAACGGTCCGCAGTTGTTCGGCAGTCAGCTCCCAGGGACGATCGAAGAAGTTATACTCTCTCACGATTCGGTCATACGGATACTGTGCAAGCACCAGATCCTGGACCCGTGTAATCTGTTGCTGCATCTTGCGGCAGTCGTTGACGATTTGATCGGTCTTGGCCGTGCCGTTGGGGTCGCGGCTCAGCTCGTCGCTCATGTTGTAGAGTGCATTCTCCAGCACAGACAACTGTTGATACAACTGTCGGTAGTCGAGAGTCGGCTCGACCTTGAACAGCTGGCCCACCTTACGGTCAATGGTGTCGAGACGATCTGCTGATGCAACTGTCGCGGCACTCACGCCGGTTGACTGTCTGAGTCGATGCGACAGGACAAGCCAGTCAGCGTCGATTCTGCGGAAGTCCGCCACAACCGTTTCGAGTGGAATCCCTGCCGTCAGATCCTGGCTGAGCCGCGCTGTCAGCTCTCGGAGTGAGTAAAGATCATTCAAAAGGGAACGCAATTGAGGATAGCGACGGTAGTCCTGCTCAAGGGCAGAGTACAACCGACCGGATTCGGCGTATGCCTCTTTCATCGAACTGACCAGCAGCGGCTTATCGACTTTCGCTAAATCGATCGGCTTACTGCCGATTCCCAGGGTTGGTGTGCGGGGATTTATGTCCAGGCTACCAATTTCTCCAGGTTGAAGTCGGCGAGTCAAATCCTGATAGTCAGACTCTGTCCGACCGATGCGAGTAGCGGGTTGTGCGATGGCGGTTGAGGCCAGCGTTACGGTTAGAATTGCTGCGGCAAACGCCCGAATCAATTCGGTTTGCGGTGAGTGCATATCGGATTCCCTTTCCTGAGTTTCAATCCATGAATTTGAGTCAGCGGGCCGTATCGCGCGATCTTGCCCCCCGGCAGAATTCTGCGTCGCTTGCAAATTCCGCCGTGCAATGACTTTCGTTGAGTCTAGGCAAAATCGTCAATTCTTGGAAACAGCAGTTTTTGCCGGAGTTTCCGGCACGGGTGCCCTGTCACACATTCTTTAATGGATTGCGTGCCACTGGCTTTGCCAGTGCGCCCCATTTGCATAAAGCACTGGCAGAGCCAGTGGCACACATCAATAGACGGTTGACCGAATACGGTTGACCGAGCGCCAAGGTTTACACTCGAATAAAGATTCTCTTTGCCTCCAGGATTCGACAAACGCCATAGACAAGGCCGCTGAAACACAGGAAAGCGACGATCACTACGCTGGGGCTTGCGGTATTCGGAGCCCACGGCGAAACCAGCCACATGGCGACATCGCTCAGGATGTAGGCTGCCAGAGAATTCGTGCCAAGCGTTCTGAAGACACCGAGCTGCAGTTTTCTTTCATCGCAGACCCACAGAAACAACGCAAACAACCACAAAGAAATTCCCGCAGCGAATGTCGTGTACGACATACTTCCACAGCGTTGACTCATCATCCAGTAATTCCATTTGCGAAGCGTTGCGTCCGGAGGCGGCACAAATGGAGGCTCCACGATTCTCCCGTTCCAACCGCGAAGTCTCTCGACAGTCGGGACAACGGGATCTGCGGCCAGGCGGATCTCCAGTTGCGATTCCACCTGCCCCAAAGGTACGTCGTACAGGACGGTCCCTAACGAACACAGCCAACCGATCACCATCACAATCAGTCCCCAGCTCGCAAGTCGTGATGCCGAAGCGGGCCCGGAACTCCTGACGATGTCACAAGCCAGCGTCCCGCACAGTGCCGGTATCGACCATGTGAGAAACCCAAGCGGACCGCCATCAATCCCGTTCGGACTGGAGTTCACCCAGTTAAAATTGAACCACCATGAAAATGTGACATGCAGGATTGTGGAAAAAATGGCATAGAGAATCCGTACCCTCGAAGACGCCGCGATCGCGGGAAGAATCCACAGCGAAGTCGCCGCAATGTGCAGCAGCGTCTGGAACCAGGTGCGTTTGCCAAGCCTCGCGATGACCTGTAACCAGGGCTCCGATTGAAACATTCCTGCGATGCTCGAAAAATCCGCGATCGAATACCAGAATACCGCGACGCAGGCCAACCCCAGAATTCGGCGAACGGCTCTGCCCCTCGGCATGCGACCATTCTGCTCAATGCGTCTGCCCAGACTTAACCGCATCGCGAAACCGGCTGCGAACAAAAACTGCGGCATGATGGTGTCGGCATAGCTGCAGTAATCATGCGTATGCTTCAGAATACGAGGGCAAATGTCATAGCCACCCAGAAAATTCACCAGCAACATTCCAAACATTGTGTAGCCGCGGAACTGGTCGAGTGATGTGAGTCTGTGCGACGTGATGGCTAGAGAAGCAGACATGGTGTAGTTCGGCACCCGGTGCGAAAGGTGGAAGTGTGAATCACGAACTCTATCGGTATCGCGTTCTGTGGAAAGCGGTAAAATCCGGTGTGTGAAGATTTTTCTGCCGGGCAAGTTTGCGACTTCGTAGGGTGGGACTGGGCGGCGCAAAACAGACCCATTCGACATGTTTATCTGGGATAGGATTTATTCCATCTGGAGCGACCGAAACGTGTCCCCTCTCCCCCAATTCGTTTGCGCGTTTGTACACTGCATGAAGAGGCAGCGTCGCCGCAAACGAATTGGGGGAGAGGGCAGGGTGAGGGGGCTTTGTTCGCACGTTGTCAGGCCGAACAACCCCCTCATCCGGCCTGTCGGCCACCTTCTCCCCCGATTTCGGGGAGAAGGAACTTGTCGAAACGGTTTTGTTCAAACGTGGAACAAAACCCGGATAAATCAGACGCCTCGAATTCCACGACTTTTGCGCAGCCCAGTCCCACCCTACATACGAAGTAACTAAACATTTGACGCCGCGTGGAGTATAACTTCGCCGTTCCACACATTTCCTGACAGGAGTATGATGATGAGCATCATAAGACAAAGCAGAATTCTTCCGGGAGTTGTTATCGCACTTGAATTCATGTGCAGCCTGGCAGGGCCGGTCGTCCACGCGGACGACACATCGCAGGTGGTCACGGGAGTCGAACGACAGCCATTTGTCGCGGCAACTCGACGCCTTGTCGAAGCCATGGACTTTGCCGGCGCACCGTTCAGCGATGTGATCAGGAAAGGGATCGCGGATGCCGCAGCGATGCCGGAGGACAAGGACGCCGTAAAACAGTTGCAATTGATTCTGGATCCGCTTTGCCTTGCCTTCGTCAATATCAACGCTGAGAGCCGGGTCAAGGTGGGCGAAGGTCCTGTGAAGAAAGAGCTGATGCAGCAGGGATGGCGGGCATTCCTGATCAAGGTGCATAATGAAGCAGGAATCAATCCGGTTCTGCTGGCCGAGAGCCCGAACTCACTTCCCGTCTATCAGCAGGGGCGCGGGTCTCGTGAGGAACCGCGGAAGAATCAGACGCTTGTGAATCCCGAAGACGTTCCCGATCGTTTTCTGGACCTCAACATGCTGCAACGTGAACCGCTGAAAGACAAGCTGTCCGGCTTGCTGGTCGAGTATCGCGTGCTGCTGCTCTACAGCCGCGATGCCGGGCAGCGTGAAGCAGCACTCTCGTTTCACATCGGCGCGGGGACGCAGGATATTGGTTTCCGAAACGCGGTTCCGATTTTGTTCGACTGCAAATCAGCGGTCGCGGTGAAGTTGCAGATTCACGATGTGGATGGCGAACCAACAACGGCGAATTTTGTCATTCGCGACGCACAGGGACGAGTTTACCCGTTGCCGTCCCGCCGACTCGCACCAGATTTCTTTTTCCATGATCAGGTTTATCGCAGCAATGGCGAATCCATCATGCTGCCTCCAGGCGACTATTCCTTCGTCGTGAATCGGGGTCCCGAATATCTGCCTCAGCGTCTGAACGTTGCGGTGACGGACAACACCGAACAAATCGTGGCCGTCGATCTGAAACGCTGGATTCATATTGCAAAGCAAGGCTGGTACTCTGGAGATCATCATGTTCATGCCGCTGGCTGCGCTCACTATGACAGCCCGACCGAAGGCGTCGGACCCGAAGCTATGATGCGCCATATTCTTGGCGAGGACCTGAACGTTGGCTGCGTTCTCAGCTGGGGGCCGTGCTGGTATACTCAGAAGGAGTACTTCAACGGCCAGGTTTCCGCACTTTCCACGCGCGACTACCTGATGCGATACGATGTCGAAGTCAGCGGTTTTCCTTCATCGCACGCTGGCCATTTGTGCCTGCTCAAGCTCACAGAAGATGATTACCCCGGCACAACGCGACTGGAACAATGGCCGAGCTGGACGTTGCCGGTCCTTAAATGGGGACGCGATCAGGGAGGCGTCGTGGGATACAGTCACAGCGGTTGGGGACTCGCGCTGCCTGACATCATGCCGGATGGATCGCGCAAGTTTCCCGGCCAGCCCTGGGGCGGCGCTCCGCGTGAATGGCCGGGTAAAGCCGTTACAAAACTACCGGATTACGAGATGCCACGCTTCGACGGCATCGGAGCCAACGAATTTGTCGTCACAACTGCCCACGATGTGTGCGATTTCATTTCAGCAGTTGACACGCCTGCCATCTGGGAACTCAACATCTGGTATCACACACTCAATTGCGGCATGACAACCCGAATCAGTGGCGAGACAGATTTTCCATGCATCTACGGAGATCGCGTGGGCCTCGGCCGCATCTACGTACAACTCGACAAGGGGCAGCAACTGACCTACGACACCTGGATTGAAGGCCTGCGTGACGGTCGAAGCTACTGTGGCGATGGCTTGAGTCACATTCTGGACTTCAAAGTCGATGACGTGAGTGTCGGTCAGCACGCGGCTGATGATCCGCTGAGCACACTCAGACTGGACGCTCCAAAAACCGTCAACGTTACATTCAACGCGGCGGCGCTGCTCGAAGAAACACCGACAGAATTGACCGAGTCCATTCGTAACAGACGCCTGGACGAAAAGCCGTACTGGCATCTGGAACGTTGCCGCCTCGGCACCTCTCGCAATGTGCCGCTGGAAATCGTGGTCAACGGCGAAGTTGTGGCAACAAAGAATCTTGTCGCCGATGGACATGTCGAACCCATGAGTTTCCCCGTCGAGATCACTCAATCGTCCTGGGTTGCCGTGCGCATTCTTCCATCGGTTCATACGAACCCGGTGTTCGTGCAGGTCGGCGACAAACCCATCCGTGCCAGTCGCCGTAGTGCCGAGTGGTGTCAGAAGGCCGTAAAAGTCTGCTGGGAAGCCAAGCAAAACAACATTCGGGCCGAAGAACGCGAGGCCGCCAAACTGGCCTATGACCAGGCCGAAGCGATTTACGCGAAGATTCGTGAAGAGGCTACGAGCGGCGAAGCTGCGGTGCCTCGCTGAAGTATTTTGTTAATCACAATGCCGCAGAATGAGGCTCGAAGACAAAGTCGAGTGCGGCTTTGACATCAAGGCGTCGAAACGAGAGTTTGGTGGCAGGGTCTTCCACCACCACGCCGGTCTTTTGCATAATCTTCAACATGGCTTCCGGCAGATTCGGGGCATCCTGTTTCCAGTCGTATCCTGTCTTTTCAATGGCCTCTCGCAAGAGCATGGCCGCGCCGCAGGCAATGGCATTTGACGATGATGTCGCCGCCGCTGGAACCAGCAGGTCGATTTTGGCGTGGCGATCGAGGTACACCGTATCTTTACCGGGTGTCACGGCTCCGATCGCAAACGAAAACGGCTGGCAGGCGGGCCACGAGATCCCATTCACGAAAGCATGATTTCCCGCAGGCGCACTCACCCAGATCCCAAGATCCCGCAGCGTGCGCAGCTCAGCGTCGATCTCCGTCGGGACCGGCGCACCATGTTCCAGATCATCGACCGGGGCCAGATTGACGGTTGTGATACGAAATTCCTCGTGGTGGTCGATGACCCAGCGGAGACCGGCCGCCAGCGTTTTGCTGTCTTTCACATTGCAATGGCAGCATTCCAAAGCGCGAATCACGGCAACCTGATCGTTGAACGCGACTCCCAGCTTTCCCGCGTGATTCACCGACGATGGAATGCCGATTGTCGAACCGTGGTATCCTTTGCCTTCATGCTGGGGATTGTCATCGCCATCGACACTGTCGTAAGAAACGAGGACTTTGGGGACTTCACCGTCCGACGAGGACCATTCGGGCAACGACAACGTGCAACCGTCATCAATCAGTGCCAATGTCTGCCCCTTACCAAACGAAAGTCGACCCCGATAGGCCGTCCACGCATCGGTCACCCGTGCATGCGCAAACGCCGGCGGATCTACGGGGTCGCCGGCCACTGCGGCCTGAGCTGCGAGGAGGTTCATGACAAGAATCCAGATAAGTAACTTCATTGCTGCGATTGCCCTTTAGTAAGCACTGGTGCATCAGTAAGTTGGCACAAATCGTTTAACGGCGAGCCGTAGGCGTAGGCGAATCCAGCGTGCTTCCGCCTACGCCTACGGCTCGCCGTTAAACTAAAAAACTTCTGCACCAATGCTGATGTGAAGTGGCAGTGTCGATTCGTTCAGCGTGGCGGACGTGGGATTGTTTGGTTGTCGGATGAAGTGCTGTCGAACCGGTTGGCTGCGACGAAACTGATGCGGCAGGGATTTGTGGTGTTTCTGACGATCGATCAGGCTCTGCTCAGCAAACGTTTAGGACTGAGACAGACATAAGTGGGGCACGATTCCATCGTGCCGGGCACGTTATAAACGTGCCCCACGTCCAAAAGACGACAGTTATTTCTGCGCCGGTCCTTAGAGTTTTGTTTTCGTGAGAAGATTCTCGCAAAACGATAAATGTCCGCCGACGGAGCGGCGGACCTACGTAGGCGAGCCGCTCCGTCGGCTCGCACCAGACACGGCGGCGAAGCGATTGATGCGGCATACGGGATTCGGTTGCGGGCGAAGCCCGCGCCAGGATGATGTGCAGTTTCTGGCATCACTGCCAACAGGAGATCAGCTCAAGCCGCGGCATGGCTCCAAAATAAAATTTCGACGTCGCTTCGCGACGTAAATCGCGGAAGGCAAATCACAGGAAACACAAAGGGAAGAAGGGCAAGAGGGAAGCTCGCTAATCGCTCGCGGCCCTCGAAAGACGAACACCAAAGTTGGAGTCGGAGCCCGCCGGACCGTCCCTGCCGCGGAACGCGGAACGGCAGCTCCCCGAACCGTAGTAGAACGAGCCGCCCCGGAGACAACGAGACGACTCATCAGCGTCATACCAGTCGTGGCACCATTCCCAAACGTTTCCGTGCATCTGGTACAAGCCCCATGCGTTACCTTTCTCAAATGCGTCAACTTCGATCGCCAATGCCTGCCAACTTTCGTCGAACCGAGCGTCGGTCTTCTGCAGCGTCGTTCCATCGCCAACGGAATATCGCCTTCGTTCTCCAGCACGGCATGCGTACTCCCATTCCTGATCCGTCGGAAGCTCGCTCAAAAGCCACTGCGCTACGCACCACCCGTCATACCAGTCGATTGCAACAACCGGAACGCGCGGCCGCAACAGATATTGGGAGAAGTCAACTTTCCACTCTGTGCCTCTCGCGACATAGCGATTTCGTAAATTCTGGTCGAACAGTTCGAACAGCTCGTTCGTCAATGTGTATTTCGCAATCTCGTACCGGCGGTTCACAATCGGGAGTGATGCGCCATCTACATCACGCTCTTCTGCCGACCAGTCGGCGGCACGCGGGTCGATATCGACAAACCAGGATTCGAAATCCTCGCAAATTCGCCTGGCTTCAGCACCGCGTGAACCGGCCCGGATCTGCTGATACTCCAATCGAAAATTATCAAGAGCATGCCGGACAATTGATCCGGCCTCGCCTGGCTGTCGGCTCAGCAGAACCATGGTCTCCCAGCTCCGCCAGATCATCTCGGTCGCACGAATCGCTGGACGTTCGCCTGTTGAAGCGGCATACAGCGGAGCCATCGCTCTGGCATAGTACTTGTCAGTTCGAGAGAATAGATTTCCCTGCGGCTCATTGGGCATTTCTGCCGTCAGCTTCCAGAATTGGTAGTGTGTCTCACTGTCTTTCTTCCAGCGAACAAAACGTTGATCTGAGAACCATTGACGGTCGGCTTCGCTGGCAGAGTTGCACATCCAAAGTGCCGCGAAGAAATCCTGCAGCGTGCGATTCTGAAAGATGATCTGAGAAATGCCGGCGTGATCCAATGCTGCGAAGTCCAGTGCCACATTCAGCCGGGCCAGAGTGTCCAGAATCTGGCGGAAGGCTCGCTTCGAGCTGATTCCCAGTTCATCCTTCAGATGTTCCGCATGGCGATTCCACAGCGAATCGAGAAAGTTCCTGAACTCCTGTCCCGTCCGCACTCCGTTCAAATAACCCTGCCGATTGCATTCGAACCCCAACAACGCGAACAACTGCAGGGCATCGGGTTTTTCAAGAGACCATGAACCGTCCGGGCTGCGGAACTGACGATCATCCTGCATCACACGGGCTTCTTCCAGCGTATGCAACAGACTTCGCCAATAGACCTGACTGGCCGTCCGCAGATTGGAAAGCTGTGCTGTCGGGATTCTGCGAATGGCTTCCAGAGAACGCGGCACGACCAGTTCCGTGGCTTCCAGTCGCTGACACAAATCCCAACGATCTTTGCCCACGAATGTTCTGGCCTGCGTTTCACTGAAAACGTCGATCTGAACAAACAGCCATTCCTCGTGGGAGAACAGCGACTTCCAGAACTGATCGACGATCGCATGAGGTCGCCCTGTGCAAACGCAGCGGATGCCTGGATACCGTTTCAGGAAATTGCGAAGTGCCATCGCCTGATCTGAAGTGTTCTTGTCAGCGGTGGTCTGGTCAAAAGCATCAACGATCAGTGTCAGTTGCTGTGTCAGGATCTTATGGTCGATGAGTTTTGCGACGGATTGGACATCGGCATCTGCAGTGGCCTGCGTGTTTCGAAACCATTCGATCAGTTTGGACGTCTCGACAGTGTTTCCTCGGAATTCGTCAACTCGTTGTGGCAGCTCCGCGAAGTTGACCAGCAGACACAGGTGCCCCGGACACATTTGATGCAGCAGATACTGCATCTGTTCCGCAGCCACGGACTTTCCACATCCCGCATTGTCCGTGATCACAATCCGCCGCCGCTTGAGGTCTGTCAGAAACTTGGCTCGGCGATCCCGCCTGAGCGGCTTCCATACCCAGTGAACAGACAGGTCGAATGCAGGGCGGATCTCCTGTTGACTCTGACTTTCCAGCTCCTTTTTGCTTGTTCGCCGCCAGCGAAAAGTATCCGGCTGCAACCACGCCTTCTGCTCTTCCAGCGTGGCTTCGTCCGATTGTTTCAGCAACGCGATCAGGCGGTGATCGGCGATAAAGGGCACTGGTGGTTTTAGACGAGCGGAAGATGACATTGAAGAATCCGTGGTGGGTTTGCGTCCGCACGGCCTGCGAAGGCCGTCGTACTCATGCTAACATTGCACTACGAAAATTCCTACAACGTCGCTTCCACGTTCGCGAACTTCAGGCGATCACTCACGGCCGGGGCTGCTGATGTCGCTAAGGACTGAGACAGAAATAAGTGGGGCACGATTCCATCGTGCCCGATTCCATCGTGCCGGGCACGTTATAAGGCGAGCGGCAGGATAGAACTTACCATTCGCAATTTGTACGACGGACTTCCAGTCCGTCGAGTAGCACCATGCGACGGACTGGAAGTCCGTCGTACCGGTAATTTCATTTCTGCCGCTCGCCTAAACGTGCCCCACGTCCAAAAGACGACGGCACGATTCCATCGTGCCGGGCACGTTATAAACGTGCCCCACGTCCAAAAGACGACAGTTATTTCTGCGCCGGTCCTAAGATTCAGAATCTGGAAAAGCGAACCGCAGAAGAAAACAAGATCACCAAAGCCCGCATGGACTTTCAGAAGCTGGTCCGGGAATCCGTTCAGGACTCGAACAAACGAGATCCTGGCCGCATGGAAGCAGGCAGCCGCGTATGAGTCCAGGTCTTGCCGCCGGAATAGCAGCAAACGTTCAACGCACGCCTTGAGTTCTGCCACCTGGAATTCGAGGCGTGCCTTCGTTTTGTCTATTGCTGAAATCGACTACTGTTTGCCGCAGTTTGATTCAATATGCCCTGTTGAATTCGAGTCGATGGGGCGGCTCGCCTGCATCGTGTGGCCGCTCCATCGGCGGACATTGTACACTTCCAGCTTCAGAACCCTGTATCCGATGTCCGACGACAACATCAAACGAATTCCGCCGTTCATCGACGACCAGGTCGTGTTTCGACTGACGGCACCAGCCAGCGAGCGACACAAGTGGCTTGGCCAGAAATTCACATGGCGACGCACTTTTGACACCAAACTCTCCGACCCGCAGTCGGGCAACGAAACGCATACCGCTCGGCTTTCCGATGTTGCCTATTTAGAGAGCAAGTCTATCTGGCTTGAAGTACCGGAGCGGTGGGCACTCTTTTCTGATCCGGCGGTTCGACTCTTGTGCATCGTGGACGATGCCGGCATGGGTAAGTCGATCTCCATTGGACAGATTCAATACGCACGCCAACTTCATGACAGTTCACATCTGGCAATTCATTGCGAGTTCCACGAACTGCCGCACGACTGGCGAGGATACTTCGGTCATCATCCGGGAACGGGAACACAAGAGTTCCTGCTGTCCAGATTGATGCACGGATGTGGTGCGAAAGTGGACAGAGCAAGTGATATCGCAGCACTCAAACAGCTTCTGAACGCCAAACTTTGCCAGGGACAGCTGACCCTGCTTGTCGATGCACTCGACCAGTCAAATCGTCATGAACACCCGGAAGAGGCTGCAAGTGCTCTCGCGGCGTTCATAAAGAGCGAACCTCGACTGCGCTGTGTGGTCAGCGGACGACCGTTTGCGATTGCACATTATTGGGAAACGCTGTTCAGCAGGTGTGGCAGCCGATCACAGGATCAATGGGAACTTGTGCAACTCGCCGAGTTCACTCAGGATCAGGCATACAAGTTTGTGGGCGAGGAACGAGCCGCCAGACTGAAGCTTGTCCAGGCCGAAGTTCTGGCAATTCCACGGGATCTGGAAACCATTCTGGAACTCGAACCTGAAGAATTGGACGATGTGCGGAACTCAGCGGATATCTATTGGAAGTGCTTTGACAGAACTCTGGCGAAAGCCATGCGAGATCAGCAGTTTCGCATCAAGGCTCCGACCGCTCAAAAGTTGTTCGCGTTGCTGGCGTTCGAAACCGTCATGCGTGGTCTGTATGCTGCCGTGGGTGAAGAGAAGAAAGGGCTGCAAGGCGAAGACTTTCAGGAGTTCGCCGATCAGCTTTTTGAAAGCCGGAAAGAGCAGCTGGGACGAGACTTGTCGGGCGGTGAGTCTCTGGACAATATGCTGGGAACTCTCGGCGCATTGAACATCGTGATCGATCCGGGAATTCTCTCGGTGGAATCCGACGCCAACCCCAACAATCCGGCCCTGCGTCAGCTCTATTTTCGCAATCGAACGTTGCAGGATTTCCTGGCCGCTCTCTGGCTGGTGAGATATTCAACGCCGGCAGATCGCGGCTGGCTGAAGCAACGAAAATACGTGCAAGGAGATAGCGACAAATCCCAGGAAAACGCTGACCTCTATCAGTTGTGGAATTTTGTTTGTGAAATGCCCGCCGTAGCACAAACCTCTGGACGAACGGGATTTGTGGATCTCGCCACATCGCTGTTGCTGCCTTCCGATCACCCTGAGTTCACAGTGCGATCGACCGAAATGATCTGGCGGTGCTGGCCGGGTATGTTGCAGGCGACTGGTTCACTTACGTCGAAGCAGCGTTACGAAAAAGACATGGAACCAATCACACGAGCCCTGCAGAGAGAAGCACGACACATTGTGGAATCCGGCGAGACACTGCCCATCGTTGGCGGCTCGGCCAAGTCATCCTTGCTGCAATTTCTTGGAGAATACCACCGAATTCGACTCCATCAGCACCGCCGTTTCGGAACCAAAGAGGCCAGGACTGCCAACGCCTTTGAGAGCGGATTTCGCCTGTGCCCGCCAGAGTCGCATGACTCTCTTGAAAGTTGGTTTGGCAACGGAGGGTTTTGGTCCAGTTCAGATTCATCCGACAATCCGATTGTCATATCAATCGCAAACCGATTCCAGATGCATCAAACCCCGCTGACCAATTCCGAGTATCGTCTGTTCGATGCGTCACATGAAACTCGCTTCAGTGACTATCGCTCGTACAGCGGAAAAGCTGGCTGTCCGGTGATTTACCTGAATTGGCATGACGCATGGGCTGTCTGCACATGGCTGAACGGCCAGTTGCCTTCCGAGTTCGAGTGGGAATACGCCTGCCGCGCTTCTCCTGGAGCGACTGCGGCACGGACAGAGTTTTGTTTTGGAAACGAACAGGAACGCCTGACGGATTTCGCGTGGCACTTTGAAAACTCTGTCGGTGAAACGCACGAGGTACTTCCTGCACGAAAGGCTCAGCGAAAAGAGTCAAACGCATGGGGCTTGTTTCACATGCACGGCAATGTCTGGGAGTGGTGTTCCAACTGGTGGGCCGACACAGCCGAAGACAGCGTGGCACCCGAGTATGCGTCCTCGTCTCGTTGTCTCCGGGGCGGCTCGTTCCTCAACTATCCCGAGTACTGCCGTTCCGCGTTCCGCCTCAGGAACTTTCCGGCGTTCTCCAACCGCATTGGTGTTCGTCTTTCGAGGGCCGCGAGCGATTAGCGAGCCACCCTGTAGCCCTTCCTCCCTTTGTGATTCCTGCGATTCGTGTTTTGCGATTTGCGATTCACGTCGCGAAGCGGCGTCGAAATTTTGGTTCAACGACAAACGAAGTGCGCGGAGGAGGACTGGTGCTTAAGGACCGTTCGAGAAATAATTGACCGCATCCTCCTCTCCCCCGGAAGCGGAGAGGGCAGGGTGAGGGGTAACGCCGTTAAGGATTTATCGTCGTGTTTTCACACGGTTTCTCGAAGTCCCTTCTCCCCCTGGGAAGGGGGAGAAGGTGGCCGGAGGCCGGATGAGGGGGTTATTCGCTGGATCTGACACTAGCAAATACTTAACGGCGTTGGGTGAGGGGTATAAAAAGAGACAGTTATTTCTCGAGCGGTCCTAAACCGCGAATGGACGCGCATAGCGGCAGTGAACCGGTGTGGGGTCATTTCGCATGACGCTTCACCCGGCGTGGCAACGCTCGCTCGAAAACAGACGGCGAGGCGGTTACCATCACCCGTTCTTGTCGGTTATCCATCTGAAATAATCCAACGACAGTTACGGGAAAAAGAATCGATGAAAATCGCATGGATCTTCACGCTGTGTGTCGCCACCGTCTGCACTGGCACACACGTTGCAAAGGCGGAACTGCAGGCAGGGGCAGCGATCGTGGACATCACGCCGCGACAGTTTCCGGTGCTGGTTAACGGAGGAATGACCAGCCGTTCCGCTGATAAAGCTGTCGCTCCGCTGTATGCTCGATCGATCGTACTGGACAATGGATCCGAGCGAGTTGCAATCGTCGTGGTCGATAGTTGTATGATCGGTCGAGTCACTCTTGACGACGCCAAACACGTCGCCGCACAGCGTACAAA
>CAMAVB010000182.1 GCA_945861465.1 Candidatus Kuenenia stuttgartensis | reverse complement strand
CAGACATCGAAACGTTAGCCGCTCAAGTGCCGGATTCCGACGGCGTGGTTGTCGTGCCCGCATTCGCGGGCCTCGGCGCGCCGCACTGGGATGCATGGGCGCGGGGCCTGATCATCGGACTCACACGCGGAACAACATCGGCGCATATTGCGCGCGCGGCTCTGGAGAGCATCGCGTTTCAAGTGACGGATGTCCTGAATGCCATGCAGGCCGATGCCGGACTGAAAGTGCGTGAGTTACGAGTGGATGGCGGTGCTGCGGCCAACAACCTGTTGATGCAGTTTCAGGCGGACCTGCTGGGCGTGCCGGTTGTGCGTCCCCAGGTACTGGAAACCACGGCGCTCGGTGCCGCCTATCTGGCAGGTCTTGCCGTCGGTTTCTGGAAGAACAAACGCGACATCGATGCGCAGTGGAAAGCCGACGCGACGTTTACGTCTGAAATGAAGAACGCCGAACGCGAAACGAAAATGCGACGCTGGCAACGCGCTCTTGAACGCAGCAAAGCATGGGAAGCGTAGCTTGACTCTCCGAGTCGAGTGCGATCCCCGTAGCTTGACTCTCCGAGTCGAGTACGATTCCGGTAGCTTGACTCTCCGAGTCGAGTACGATCCCGGTAGCTTGGACATTCTTGTCCGAGTTCATGCCAGAAAACGTTCCGCAGTGGCGAACAGTGTATTACAGCAACGCCCGTTTCACCCGTTCTTTGGGTAGCGCGACGGACATGAATGTCCATCCTGCATAAGAGCACGTTACTCGGCCGTTTCACTCAATATGGACATCTTCTTCACAAAGTCCAGATCCGGGAAACTTTGCTGCAGATACGCATTGCCGCCAATCTTGATGCTGCCTTGACCAGGTGATTCGCCATGCTTTGACTCAATCGCATCGACGTTTTCCATCCCTTCAATCACCTTGGCGAACGGGGCGAATCCATCTCCGTCGAGAAATGAGTTGTCGGCAAAGTTAATAAAAATCTGAGTCGTGCGGCTGTCCGGGCCTGATGTCGCGAACGTCACGTAACCTCGCTTGTTGTTCTCGGTAACAGCATCATCCTTGATGTTCCGATCCCATTCCCGCTGGACAGCCGGGTCGCCATTCATTCCAAATTGCACCATGAAACCTGGCATCACCCGGAAGTAACGGCAATCATCGTAGTATCCCGCTTTGACGAGCTGGTAAAATCGTTCGGCACCGATCGGAGCCCAGTCGCGATGCACTTCAATCGTGAAGTCGCCTTTCGAAGATTCCACTTTGACAGTGAATGTGCCCGTCTTCGGCTCATTTCCAGTCTCCTCCGACGGCGGTGCTGGCTGCGGTGCCGACGGCGGTGTATCTGCCGGCTTTTGGGCAGCGGCCTTACTCCACGCTGCAGCCTTCCGAGCGTTTTCAATTTTTGCCAGTGAATCATCCAGCGACGCAGGTCCGTCAGGGCCGCCATCCGAACATCCGGGGACCGACAGCATTGAACCTGCAACCAAGAGAACGACACAGATTGAGTAACAAAGTCGCATGGCTATTTCCTATAAAAACAGTTCGAATCATTTCTTGAGCGCAGGTGCATTCTTGAGCACGGACAAAACGGTATCTCGGAGCGCTGGCACGACAGATACGCCGTCGCCACCGGAGATAGTCTCGACACCCTTCCAGTCCGTACACGTCCCGCCGGCTTCACGTAGAATCGGAATCAGAGCCGCGATGTCCCACGGCGACATCAGCGGATCGATCGCAATTTCTGCGCGGCCAGTCGCGACCATCGCATGACCGTAGCAATCGCCCCAGCCGCGCGCGATTTTGACCTGATTCATGACGGCAACAATTGAATCAAACCGGCCTGTGGTCGTCCAGTGAGTCGGTTCGGTGAACATCATCCGCGCTTCGCCGATCAACGTCACGCCACTCACTTTCGTGCGACGTGGTGCCTGGTCGCGGATCTGCCACCAGCATCCTTGTTCTTCTGCAGCGTAGACGACTTCCTCCAGTGCCGGAAAACGACAGACGCCGGCCACCATGCGACCGTCGGATTCGATGCCGATCAGAGTCCCGAAAAGTGGTACGCCGTGAACGAACGGTTTTGTGCCGTCGATCGGATCAATGATCCAGCGATAGCCGTTCCTGGCAGGAACCGATTCGAATTCCTCACCCAGAATGCCATCCTGAGGAAACGAATCCGCCAGCATTTTTCGGATCAGCTTTTCGGCTTCGCGATCGGCCACTGTCACGGGCGAATCGTCCGACTTCGATTCCACGAGCAGTCCGTCAACCTGATAATGCTGCAGGATGAGTTCGGATGCGGCAGCAGCCAGCTGCAGAGCAAAATGAAGTCGGGAAGATACGTCGGACATAGGGATCAATTCAGTGTGCTCTGGCCAGGTTTCCAGTTACAAGGACACAGCTTATCGGTCTGCAGCGCATCGAGCACTCGCAAAACTTCATCCACGTTGCGGCCAACACCCAGATCATGCACCGCCAGCCAGCGGAGTACGCCAGTCGGGTCGATCAGGTAAACGCCGCGATAAGCGATGCCCTTAGTGCAGTCGAGTACATCGTAGGCTTTGGACAATTCGTGGCTGGTGTCGCCAATCATCAGATGTTTGAGCTGTCCCAGTTCTTTGTGCGAGTCGCACCAGCCTTTGTGACTGAAAACGCTGTCCGTGCTTCCGGTCAGGACGACAGCGTCGCGGTCCTTGAACTCTCCCAGCGCTTTATCGAAGGCCACGATTTCGGTCGGGCAGACAAACGTAAAGTCCAGAGGATAGAAATACAGGCATACCCATTTGCCATTGTAATCTGACAGTTTCAGATCCTGAAACTGCTGATCTGTACCGTCTTTTGTACGATCGTAAACCCGTAAAGCCAGATCCAGTCCCGGGGCCGGTTGTCCAACGCGAACACTCATTGAAAATCCTCATTCAGTTCATGCGGTCTGTGCGACCGAATCTTGATTGTCGTCTGAC
Organism: Candidatus Kuenenia stuttgartensis; assembly: GCA_945861465.1. Taxonomy (GTDB): domain Bacteria; phylum Planctomycetota; class Planctomycetia; order Planctomycetales; family Planctomycetaceae; genus SXXK01. The sequence continues at coordinate 13,030 of CAMAVB010000182.1, read as the reverse complement.
CTTGGAAAACTCATTCCAAAGTCAAACCCAGTATAGATTCCGACTTCCGCGTTGCAAGCTGTCCAGCGCCTGTTATGGCCGGACTCTCAGGATCGCATGCGATGTTCGCGGAATCGTTCAATGCACTGTCGATCTGTCACGGAGGGACTGCCGAGTGGCCGACGTTGGAGGCCGCCAGCCCGAACCCCCTGGTTTTTCTTCGCTCCATTCAGTCCAGTTCCGGCCATCCGATCCTTCAAAGCAAAAGTTATACAGGACTAAAATCGCAGATAAAACTCATGCGTCAGTTTGCGAAAATCATCTGTGTAGACGTGTCGAATCGCGGTTTCCACTGTCAGGGACTCTGGTTCGGGTGTGCTGCCTGGTTCGGTTCTGCCAAATTCCAGCAGGAGGCGAGAGGGTGCTTTATCGGGAGTGGGTCGAACCTCGCATGATCGACGACAGGACAACGCTGAATCACGGGCAAGCTGGATAAACTCCTGACCGGCGGCAGTTGGCAGGATAGTGCAGAATCGTCCGTCAGGTGCCATAAGCCTGTGTACTGCTGCCAGCAAATCGATCCTGTTCAGCTCTTCATCATGCCGCGCGACATTTCGACTGGCCGAGGCTGACTTCAGGGAATCACGGAACCATGGTGGGTTCGACGCGATGAGTGCGTACCGAGTCTCTGCACGGTAATCCTTGACACAACCATGAATTGCATGCAGCCTTTCGCTCCACGCCGACCCGCGAAAATTCTCCGCCGCCTGTTCACTGGCAGCCTCGTCAATTTCGATCGCGTCAACGGTTGCGTGCGGGTTTCGTTGAGCCAGCATCAAGGCCACCAGGCCGGTCCCCGTGCCAATGTCCAGAATGCGGCCCGAACCAGTCTCGCCACCGCATTCGCGGCACCAGGCTCCCAGCAGGATTCCATCTGTCCCGACTTTCATCGCACAGCGATCATGCCGAATGCTGAATTGTTTGAAGTGAAAAGTGTCGCACATAACGCGCTGTGTGTTTGAGCAGAATCTTTGAGAGGAGTCACATGAACTGCCAGCCCGCAGACAGCGGCGGCACCTGCAGCTGCGTATGGAAATAAAAACACGGTTGGCTGACAGAGTGTACTCGACGGGGTTCATCACACAGAGCGTAAGGACCGTTCGAGAAATAATTGACCGCATCCTCCTCTCCCCTGCGAAGGGGAGAGGGCAGGGTGAGGGGTGTAAAAGAGACAGTTATTTCTCGAGCGGTGCTAAAACACATTGTGCGGCAACAAACGCCAAACGGCACGCAGGAAACTGCGTGCCGTTTGAGTGATGCGGATGCTGCGGCTTTGCAGCCGGTCAGGTGCGTCTGAAAATCCTGACTAGCGAGCTTCCGGTGGAAGCGGTACTGACTGTTCGTCGGTGCTGTTCGTCGTTGTGGTCACGGTTGCGTCGCTGCTGACAGCTGCGGTTTCAAGCTGTGAATCCGCCTGAGAGAATCGAGTGACCCGGCGATCAAGAATCACGCGAGCGGCTTCCTGCATTTCGTCGTCTGACAATCGTCGCAGGTTTCCGATCTGAGTCAAAGGCTCCACAACCTGAGCAACTCGGCTCAGTGTTGACTCCATCATCGCGATGTCCATCATCGTGCGGCGCACACCTTCCAGAGATTTGACGTGAGTCGCCAGTTCCGTGCGGAAGTCGTCCATGATCTCAAGGTTCTGGATGGCTTCAGCCACGCGCTGTGATTGAGTGCTCAGCGACGTCCCCATCGCAATCAGCGAATCCAGATTCCGACCGGACGCTTCAAGCTTCAGACTATCGCTGCTCAGCGTATCGTTCATCGCAAGGAGCAAGCGGGCGTTGTCCTGAGCGACAGGCAGTTTCTCGCCGGAGGCAGCCAGTTGATCCTGCAAAGTATTCATTTCTGCAACAACCGTCTTTGCAGATTCCAGATTGACTGCGGCCACCTGAATGGAATTCGCGAGGCCCACGAATTCGTCAAATTGCGCTGCTGCGATCTTCAGTTCTTCCGACTGAGCGACAATGCGCTGGGTCAGGTCGGCGAGGTTGGCGATCCCTGCACTGGCCTGTTCGTAGTTGTTGGATGCCGCGACGACGCGATTCTGCAACGCCACAATGCCGTCCACTGAGTTGTTCGCCACGACAGTATTCTCGCTGCCCTCAATAATCGCTGCGAGCAACTCGTCAAGTTGTGTGATCTGCGCGGACGCCTGCAGCGTCTGCTGCTGACCGGCGACCACCCGATCCTGAACTTCTGACATGCGATCCAGTGCAGTCATAGCGACAGTCGATGATTCCGCTTCACGCAGAATACCGTTGCGAAGATTCTGGATATCGACCAGACTCTTTTGAGCTTTCTGCACTTGGCTGGCCTGCTCTTCAATGCTCGTGAGCAGATTGTTGGTCTTCCAGACGGAGTCCCGTCCGGCAACCAGCTTCTTCATGTTGTTGTCGGATTCATTCAGCCTGGCCTGAATACCGTCGAGCCGCCCTGTCAATGGGCCAACCATCAGGAGTTGCATTCCGAAGAACGCAACCGCGAGTGACATCACGATACAGATTGACATGAAACTGCGGAATCCAAAGATTTCGAAATTTGCATGACGTCGAATTGTTGTTGAACCGTTCAAGGATCGTCCTCCAGGAAGTAGGTGGCAGACTCGCGGTCGTGCCGGATTGTTGATGAATGTGCCCTCGTCGGCACAGGCGATACACATTGCCTAAGTGCCGAAACATGTTTTCCACTCTGATTTGTATCGCCGTCACGATCATGTGCAGTTTGCCGCATTAGGGTCAATCGGCACTTTTTGCCTGGAACGCGCAGCTACCGGCATCGAATGCCGCTATCGAAACGATTCTGACGGCTATTACGAAATAGGAGCAGCAAGGGAGAAGGATTGCCTGCGCGTCACGGAGGTTGGACGTTCTTGTCCGACGTTCCAGCCAGCACGTGGAGACTGACAACAGATTGGCACGTGCTACCCGTGATCGTTTCCCACCCTAAAGTTGATTCAGCATCGCAAGAGCCGAACTCCATGAGTGGTGCTGCTGCACCCACTTCGCCGCAGCGGCACCGAAATCGTGCTGCATCTGCCTGTTGTCGAATACAGCACTGAGCGCTGCGATCCATTCGACGGCTGAGTCTGCTCGGAGCAAATGAACACCTGGTTCTGCAGTGAGCCCCTTGAGTGGTTCCGGAGAACAGATCACCGGCCGACCACACGCCATTGCTTCCAGCACCTTATTCTGCACGCCGCGGGCGATTTGGAGCGGTACCACTGCACATGTCGCACGCATCAGCCATGGGCGCACGTCGGGGACTGAACCCGTCACTTCAATGCCATCGACTGCCTGCAACGCACGTACTTCCGGCGTCGGCGACTTGCCCACAACATAGAACTTCGCGTCCGAGTAACGCTGACGAATCTGCGGCCACACATTCTGCGCGAACCAGATCGCGGCAGCCACGTTTGGCTTGTAATTCATGACACCCACAAACACGCAGGAATGCGCTTCAACCGTAGTGCCCGGCTGCGGTGCAAAGTATGTCGAGTCAACGCCGTTGCTCACCGCAGCAATGCGATCTGTCGGACAAAACGCCCGAAACAAATCACGTTCTGCGTCGCTCACAACCAACAGCCGATCACACGTAACCGCCAGACCACATTCGACGTTTCGCAATCGCCGTCCTTCGGTCCGATATACCAGTGACATGGGAAAACCTGCCGCCTTGGCATAGTCCAGCCACTTCTGACTATCCACGTCGATCAGATCCACCCAGCGCTTCGTGTCAGCACTGACGCAAGGTGGAAACAGATAGCGGGCGACTCCCGACGATGACGCCAGTACCGCATCATACGTTGTCTGACGACTCCACGCGCGAAGCACGGATGTCAAAGCAGGGGATTCAAACAGGCCCTCAGTCATCGTCCGGCCACGCAGCATCGAGAATGCCCCCCGCACGTAGCGTCCACGACCGGAATGCGGAACAACGGCCAGTTGATTCGTGACTTTGCGAAGTTCCTGCAACGTGGCCTCGGAAGCTGGCTCATCTGCAAGACACGCCAAATCAACCGCAGTGCGACCTGCCAGAAATTTGAGCACATTCCAGGTCCGAATACGATCGCCGCGATCCGGGGGAAAGGGGACTCGATGAGTCACAAACAGAATTCGCCCAGTCATGTCTCAAGTGTGCCTGTGTGGGAAGTGGTGGCCGCCTGTGGTGCCCGTCGCCGGGGTGTAGGCTGCCGGGGCGGTTTCTGCCGCCAGGGACTGATCCAGTGCCGCCGTCATCGTGGTGAGTCGAAACTGGCTCAGCATTCGCGCGAGTTTCGGGGCAGTCGTGGACAGATTCTGGTAATGTCGGAATCGAGATTTCAACGAAGCTGCAATCCGCGGTTGATCGACGTCCACTTCCCAGGGATGCAGATACACATTCAGTGGTCTGCCTGCAGAGCGAATCTGTCGCAGCAGTCGTGCCGTCCATCGCCACGGAGTCAATCGCAGATATCCACCGCCACCCACTGGCACGGTCATACCCGCGACACTGCCCGTCATGCCGGGAAACTCGCGAATCGGGCCGCTGGACGTCTGAATCACGTACGGACTCTTGGGCGATCCGTGAATTCCGTAGCGATCATGCCGCGTCGGATAGATGCTGGAATCCGTCTCGAAGCCTTCCTCCACCAGAATATCCAGCGCCCACAGTGACCGCAATGTGATCGAGAAACTCGGTGCCCGATACAAGCGAACTGGCTCCCCCAGAATATTCTGCAGCACATCGCGGGACTGAATCAGATCCGCACGAAAACCTTCCGGTCCAAGGTCGTACACCAGTTGATGCCATTGACTGTGACAGCCGATTTCGTGGCCCGCCGAGCGAATTTCTGTGACGAGCTGCGGATATCGTTCGGCCACCCAGCCGAGAATGAAAAAAGTGCCAAGCGTAGACTGTTGCGCAGCAATTTCCAGAATTCGCCGGGTGCTGTTTTCCACACGGCAGTCGTATTGATCCCAGTCGCCCGGCTTGATGACTGATGCGAAGGCAGAGACTTGAAAGTAGTCTTCCACGTCAACCGTGAATGTTCCATCGACTGGTTCCCCAGAGTTGATCATGTTCAACCTTGCGGCTCCGATTGAGGCGTCGCCGGATTCATAAGAATTTCGAATTCAAACCAACCATGATCGCACCCCGCAACGAAATCTGCAAGCGACGCCGCGAATCGCGAGCTTGAGTGACAATCTCCACTTGGCTGTAATCTCTTTTGTGATTCTCCAGCGTTTTACAACGATGGCGTGGACGATACTCGATCACGTCCACGACGGCAAAAATGCCCCGGAACCAGTTCAGCACGCACGCACTTTCAGTTTGCGTTTCGCGGTTCCCACAGCACATCATTTCTGCCATCGTCGTTGGCCGCTCGCGCAAGCACAAACAACAGATCTGAGAGCCGATTGAGACAAATCGCGATCGCAGAATTCATCGGTTCCGCTGCCTGCATACGCAACACATCCAGTTCCGCCCGTCGACAGATACTGCGTGCGAGATGCAATTGAGCCGCAGCCGGTGAACCGCCTGGCAGAACAAAACTGTTGAGCGGTGCCTGACGTGCGGTAAATCGATCAATGAGTCGTTCCAGATGTTCCGCATCGCCGCTCGATAGTCGTGACTTCAGCAAATCGGGTTGCCCGGCGACCGGGAGCGGCACACACAGGTCGGCTCCAAGGTCAAACAGAAATTGCTGCAATCCTCTCAGGACTTCGCTGACCTCTGCCGTCGGCCCGGCGGAAATTGCCACACCGAGGGCACAATTGGTCTCATCAACTGAACCACCAGCGACAATCCGGGCATGCAGCTTGGAAACTCGCTGTCCATCCCCGGTGCTGGTCATCCCGCCATCACCACCCCGTGTGTAAATACGATCAAGTCGAATCATGATATGTGTTCTGTGTACGAGTTCAACCGGGGTCGCAGGCCAGGTATTCCAGTCAGTAAGTGAGAAAACAGTCAGAAATCATACAGCATTGGCGTACATGCTGCGCAATTGATCAAAGCACGGCTGCTTGAATCCCTTGAGCCAGAACTTCACGCGTTAGAAGCAATCCGGCGCGTAGCCGGACGGTGCAACCGACGGTGGAAAGTCACTGACAGATTCGGGGGCAGCGTAAGGATTTTCGTCGTACATGAGATGGTCCGATTTGAAATCTCGAATTTGAAATCTCGAATTTGAAATTTGAAATTTGAAATTTCAAATCAAGAGGTGATTTCCTGTGGACTCACAGCGCGGTGTTCGGCGGCAGACAGGTAACACGCATCGACCAGAGCCATTGTATTCAGATTGTCACGTGCGTTGATCGTCGGCGTGCGATTCTGTTCCAGTGCGCACAACAGTTCTGCCATCGGTCCGATAAACGCATCAGGAAACCACACATTCTCCCAACGCGGCGAATGCCATCCACCGTTGTCATGCACGGTGGAATAGTCAATCGTACTGGGGACTCGTGCAGGATATCCCGGCCAGCCAATCGTGCCTCGCGCGATGCCTTCTGTACCCTCGACACGCCAGCGGATGCCGATGTCAGCAGCACTTCCTTCGCGGGCCGGACCACTCCAGACGTCATCCCACGAAGACGCTCGGACACCGCCGGGGAACTCAAGAATGTACAACGCAATCCCGTCACGATGAGCGAACTTCTGTGCCGTTCTTGGATCCGGCGTGACGCTGGCAAAGACTCGTTCCGGTTCACCAAACCAGTAACGAAACGTGTCCAGATGATGTATGCTCATAATCCGCAGCGTGACCCAGCCCTGGCGTTCCTGCCACGGCATCCAGTGCGGAATCGCCCGCATCTCGATTGTCGCCAGCACAGGTGTTCCCAGCGTTCCCGCCGCAATCAGCTCGCGACAGGCATGGACTGACTGATCGAAACGCATGTTCTGATTGACGGCCAGTACGATTCCGGCGTCTTCGCACAACTTCACGAGTTCGGTTGCTTCCCGATAATCAACTCCCAGCGGCTTCTGAGCCAGAATCGCCCGCAGTCGATGCGGCGCATGCAAGGCGCGGCGAATCATCTCGGCCTGACAATCCGGCGGCACGGCAATGTCCAGAACCTGAACCTCCGGATGCGCGACAACCTGCTCAACAGAATCGACAACGCTCGAGATGCAGTGCCGCGCAGCGACAGCGGACGCGGTGGCCCTCGTCCGCGAGGTGATGGCGACAGGATTGAGTCCATGCTGACGGTACGCCACCAACTGGCAGTCCGCCATAATAAAACCCGCTCCGACACAGCCGATCCCGATGGTTCGGTCGGCCGGAAGCTGAGGCTGAATGGATTCAATCAGACTGGATGGATGCATGGAGGAATCTGTAGTCTGGATATTCATGTCCGAGGTTTGGCCTGTGAGTATCCCGCTGCCGGATGAATCTCGATTCACAATGCTATTCGCTGTGACAGCGATTGGGCGAGCGGCAGAAATGAATTTACCGGTACGACGGACTTCCAGTCCGTCGCATGGTGCTACTCGACGGACTGGAAGTCTGTCGTACAAATTGCGAATGGTAAGTTCTATCCTGCCGCTCGCCTTGATGACCTTGCGTTGGACATGAATGTCCATCCTACGGCGCAGGAGGCCTGGGTTCAAGTTCGCAATTGATAACATCCACCATCTGCCGCAGGCGACCGACGGCTTTGCGATTAAACACCAGATTCAGACGCGGCAAATGGGCCAGATGTGCGTCGTCAACTTCCAGACGATGCACAGGGGCCTTTTCGATTTTTCCGCTTTCGCAGATGTCACGAAATTCGTCGTTCAGCCGAGCCACAAATTCATCAGGCGGCTCAACATGCAGACGCAGAATCAGCAGATCCCGCACGAATCGCATACTGTTGTACACGCTGTAAAATCCCAGGACTTCTTCGACCGCTTCTTCGACGCTGTCGGTCACTTTAAACAGCGATAGATCGCCAGGCGAAATCAGCCCGTTGTCGAGCAGCTCGTCGCGGACATATTTCAGGAATGCAGACCAGTACGTTCCACCTGGTTCGTCGAGCAACACAATCGGCATCAGGTCGCGCTTGCCGGTCTGCACGAGCGTCAGGGATTCAAACGCTTCGTCGAGCGTTCCGAAACCACCGGGACATGTGACAAGGGCATGAACTTCTTTGACAAACAACAATTTCCGCGTAAAAAAGTACTTGAAGTTGACGAGTTTCGGGTCACCGGCAATCACCGGGTTCGCTTCCTGTTCGAATGGAAGCAAAATGTTAAGGCCCATTGCCATTTCACGACCGGATCCGCGATGGGCGGCCTCCATAATTCCACCGCCGGCACCCGTTACGACCATCCAGTCTTCTTCCGCCATGCGGCGACCGAATGATTCTGCCACTTTCCAGCACGGATGATCGGGTTGTGTCCGGGCCGATCCAAAGACGGTCACTTTGCGCTGCCGACGATAAGGTGCGAAGACCTTAAAGGCATACCGCAGTTCTTTCAGCGCGCGGCTCAAGATCTTCAGATCGCCACGCGTCGCACCGTCGCGCTGCAGTTTGTCGGCGGTCTGCTTGATTTCCTCAATGAGTTCCGAATGTTGCTTCAGCTCAACAACATGCTCGATGACATCCATTTCGGATTCATTGACATGTTTGAGCGGCGTGCGTCTGGGGGGATTCATGTTGCTAGCTCAACAGCGCCTGCATGGCCTCTTCCCGCGTGGGGTATATCGCCCAAATTGTGTCAAGGGCCGTGATGCGCAACAGTTCCAAAGCCGTGTCATTAGCACAACACAGGACTAACTCACCACCATTTTTCTTGACGAACTTGTGGCAACGCAGGAGCAGCGCCAGGAATACAGAACCAAAATAGCCGACTCGACTGAGATCGACCACCACCATGGGAGATTCCTGCGAGGCAAGAGGCTCCATCACCAGATCTGCAGCCTGCTCCACCAAGTCCCAGTCGAGTGCATCTACATTAGCCGATGGTGTCACGACAACCGTGTTGCCATGCCATTCGATCTGAAAACTATCAAGTACTTCTGACACAATCGTCCCTCCCTCGTTCGCGATAATTCCGCAGCGTCCGCTGCAAACCGAAAGCCGCTGTGAGGGGAAGGTTATCGAAATTCGCCCGTCACGCCAAGGAAGTCGTCCAGATCTACGACGACCGACCGAGGATTTCGTCGGCGAAGGCGACAAATCCCGCAAATAAAAGCAGGGCTCTGCTGTACAGCGGATGCCGTGGACTGGTTCATGATGACGATGCTCACGATGCCCGACAACGTCAATTTTCTGGAAGCCATCGTGCTGCCGAATGAACAGTTTTATGTCGGACGAGGTCAGGGCGATTACATGCGGATCGTCTGCGCCCGATCGGGGCCGACAGAGACCATTTCCACCGGTTTGCCGACCAGCTTTTTCACGTCATTGACGTATTGTTGAGCAGTCGCCGGCAGATCGGAAAATTCTGTGATTCCTGTGATGTCTTCCTTCCAGCCAGGGACACGCCGCAGCACGGGTTTGGCAGCGGCAAAGTCCTCGCAACGGCTTGGAAAGTCTCGAGTGACATGGCCATTGATGTCGTACGCTTCGCAGATGAACAATTCATCGAAACCGCTCAGCACATCCAGCAACGCAATCACGATCGAATCAACTCCGCTGATCCGAGCGCTGTAGCGCGTGGCAACCGCGTCCAGCCAGCCGCAGCGACGAGGCCGTCCGGTGACTGTGCCGAATTCGTTGCCGGCAATGCGAATGCGATGGCCGATTTCGTTGTCGAGTTCCGATGGAAACGGCCCGCCACCGACACGTGTCGTGTAGGCTTTGGCCACGCCGATCATCTTCCTGATTTCACGTTCCGGCACGCCACTGCCGCTGTGAATTCCACAACCGGAACTGTTGGACGAAGTAACATACGGATACGTCCCATGATCGACATCCAGCAGGCTTCCCTGAGCACCTTCGAACAACAGCCACTTGCCATGCTCCAGTGCGTCCAGCAGATAGGTCGTCGAATCTGCCACCATGGGACGAATCCTGTCGGCCACGACTGAGTAATCGGCAATGATCGCGTCGGCATCCATCTGTTCGCCGCCCGGATTAAGGGCGTTCAGAATGGTTTGTTTGAATCGCACGATGTCACGGACCTTCGACGCAAACGTATCTCGATTGATCAGGTCTCCCACGCGGATCGCATGTGACCGACCGACTTTGTCGCGGTAGCACGTGCCAATGCCGCGCATCGTCGTTCCGATCGCGGCGGCTCCGCGAGATTTCTCCAGCGCCGCTTCTTCCAGCAGATGCCACGGACAAATCACATGGGCTCGATCACTGATCATCAACCGACCGCTGCAGTCCTGGCCTCCGGCTGCCAGTCCGTCCAGTTCCTTCAGCACCGCGTGCGGATTGACCACGACACCCGGCGCAATGACTGATTTGACGTGACTCTGCAGAATCCCGGTCGGCAGCAGGCTGAGCTTATATGTCGTGCCGTCGAACTTGACCGTATGGCCCGCGTTGTTGCCGCCCTGGTAGCGCACCACGATATCATGTTTTTCCGTGAGCAGATCGACAACTTTGCCTTTGGCTTCGTCGCCCCACTGCAATCCAATCACTGATGTTGCGGGCACTGAATCACTCGTCGAGAAAAGAACGTCGGAAAAAGAACGCGGCACGCCTGATCGCGGCTCGCGGTACCACCCTGCAGCAGTCGTTGCAAAACGAAACCGGACATCAGGACACACCGACGTCCGGTCAGGAGGCGTGCAAATTGTACAGTTCACTCGCCGATTCAAAAGCCGCCTGGGCTGTTTTTTGAGAGACAACGCCGGAGTGCTTGTCCGCACAACTTGCCCGGCGACTGCAAAATTGAGAATGCCGCCCAAGCGGCACCGGCGGGTGTTGATTCAGAGAGAGGGTCGCCGCCAGCGGTCTGTTGATCTCATCACCATTCCGTTCATAGTCCCGACTTCAGCCGGAATTGGCGGACGGTTCCGGCCAAAAAACCGCCTGAAGGCGGAACTACAAACGTAAATCAACACTCCGCTACCCAATGCCGTTACGCATTTATCGTCTTGTTTTCACCATGTCTCTCGAAGTCCCTTCTTCCCCGGCAAGCGGTGGAGAAGGTGGCCGGAGGCCGGATGAGCGGTGCGGACAAAGCAAGTTTCACGTACCGAAGCCCGCTAGTACTACTGCACGGGTGTATCGTGTTAAAGATTTTCCCTGAGACGATTATGTGGAGTCTGAGTTTGAAAAATCTCACTCTGGATCGAAATCGCGTTCGACATTTGTGTCAAACGAACGATTTCGTTAAACTCATTCGTTTTCGAAATCCGACGCCCGCCCGGAAACCTCTGTTTCTGTGCAGCGGCTGCGGATTACCTGTGCGTTTGTCGAATCGTTTTGTTATCGATCTTCAGCTTGCAGTTTTCGATCAAAGATAACCTACGACAGTGGCAGTTTGCTGCAGCGTGTTTTTGGGACTTGTCAGGAAACGAACCTAGTGAATTCAGCGACTCTGGTCAATGTGAAAGATCTTCTCGAAGCCGATGGGTTGTGGACGGCAGACCAGCTCAGCCAACTTGAACGTGCCGTCTGCAGTACACAGCTGACGGAAGTGCGGCAGATTGTCGGTGAGCTGACGCGTCGTGTTGAAGCGGGCGAGAAATCAGAAAGTCTGATGGCCCGCGGCGGCGTGGGAGCTTATCTGTTAGCGCGTCAGACAGTGGCAGATAAGTTATTGTCCGGAGTCACCCGCGACGGCGTCGCGATGTTTATTCATGGTCAGTGCCTGACGTCAGTGAATCGCACTGCCGAAGCGGCGGAACGTTTTGAACAGGCAGGCAAAGCGGGGTTCGATCCTGTCGGATGTGCCTTGCGTCGTGCGGGCGCGATCCGTGCTTCGGGCAAGATCGATGAAGCGGAAAAACTGCTTCGCAGCGTGGCCGCTTCGGCAGCCAGCCGGGCCGAGTATTCATTCCAGATGGGCTGCATCTGGGCTGACCGCGGTGATGCGCTGACTGCGGTCGAATACTTCGAACGTGCGGTTGATATGGATCCGCATCATTCACGTGCGCTCTTCTGGCTGGCGGCTGAGAATTCTCTGCGAGGAAATGACGAGGAGGCAATTCGACTGTACGAACGCTCGTTGTCGCGCCCGCCATTCTTTACAGGCGCGTTGCTGAATCTGGGTCTGCTGTACGAAGACCGCGAGAACTACAAGGCAGCTGCCTTCTGCTTTCGCCGAGTCCGTGAATACGATCCCACGAATGAATTTGCTCACTTGTACCTCCGCGATATCGATGCGGCTCAGGATCAGATCATTGACGAAGATCAGGTTCGAACCGAAGCCCGCATGAAGCAATTGCTCAGCCGACCGGTCACCGACTTCGAACTGTCCGTCCGCAGTCGCAACTGTTTGCAGGCGATGGACATCAACTCACTAGGCGATCTGACGGAGGTGAGCGAACAGGAACTGCTGTCCGGCAAGAACTTCGGTGAAACGTCGTTGATGGAGATTCGTGAACTGCTGACTGCACATGGTCTGCGGATCGGTCAGAACCTGCACAAGATCCATACACGCGAGCACATTATCGATCAGAGCATGACGCCTGAAGAACAGTCGATGATGAATAAGCTTGTCGGCGATCTGAATCTTTCCGTACGATCCCGCAAGTGCATGTCGCGTCTGAATATTCAGACGATCGGACAACTGGTCTCACGTACCCCCGACGAACTACTCTCCAGTCGCAATTTCGGTGTCACGTCACTGAATGAAATTCGACTGAAACTCGGCGAAGTCGGCATCCGCCTTCGCAACGATTGATTCAGCGCTGGCCGATGTAACCCGATGGTGTAATGGTAACACAACAGATTTTGGTTCTGTCGTTCCAGGTTCGAGCCCTGGTCGGGTTATTCCTTGAGTGAGCAGTAATCGGAAGGGGTCGGAAATGCCGAGAAAACACTCGGTTTTTCCGGCCCCTTTGTCATTCCTTGTCATCGGTTTCTTCTCCTTTCGCATACCTTCTGCCCCATTTTCA
>CAMAVB010000181.1 GCA_945861465.1 Candidatus Kuenenia stuttgartensis | reverse complement strand
TCCGCACCCACCAGGCCGTGCAATTTCCGATTGTACGATTTCGTGAAGTCCAGATTCACGAACCAGTCACGCGGACTGTTCGCGGCACCGAAACCGCCAACCGAATTCTTAAACCATGTCCCGTCACGTTGATACGTCTGTTCAAACATGCCCTGATAGGGCGACTGAGGCGGATACATCCCGTAGGAGCCAGGAATCTGCTCAGCGCCAGCCATGGGCATCCCATAGCCTGGCATCCCAGGGCCAGCCATTCCTGGCATTGGTGGTCCACCCTGAGCCTGAGCAGTTCGTGCGCTCGCCAACATCAGTATGACGGGAATGAGCGACTTGAGTGAATGCCGAATCCGCATTGATCCATCCTTGGAGAAGTTGCAGCTGTGTACTGCCTTCGCTGGGTGCTCACCGTCGTCTGATGTGCCATGTCTGAACGGAAATACCAACAGACTTTGCGCATCGGGACGGTCTTATCGAAAGTATCGGTCCGGCAATTTGTGAAACTGTAGAGTTTATTCCGGATGTGTTGGTTTTCCGGACGAGCCGCCGTGCGGCAGTTTCTGCCGCGCATGAAAAAGGAGCCCTTCGAAAGAAGGACTCCTGGCATATTTTCAAAGACTTGAAGCGTCTTTCTGCGGTGGAACGGATTGAGGATGTGCCCCTGATTACGGAGCAACTTCTTTCGCAGCGTCTTTTGTCGCATCGATCGCGTCGGTGGCAGCTTCTTTGGTCGCATCGATCGCGTCGGTGGCAGCTTCTTTGGTGGCGTCTACAGCGTCGGTCGCGGTATCCTTTACGCTGTCAATCATCGCGCCAGTATCGGCTGGCTTTGTTACCGGAGCTTCTTCGCCGCAGCCGACCTGGATCGCCAGCAGGCTGCTCAACATCAATCCCATCGAAATTTTCTTCATCAGGTGTCTCCAACAAGTGTTTGGTCTGAAAAATTCTCATTTGATCCGTTGCCAGACCAGCAACAGTTCGAACCGGCAATTTATCAGGACGCCGGAGAAAAACAGCCCGTAGCATCAATCCGTTGCGATTTTCTGCCAGATGGAAGAAAACGACTCAATAATTGCCAACCGAAAGATGGTAATTTCGGCACCTTATGCACTATTGGACCGTTGGACGCACGGTTTTCCAGCGGAGCCAATGGTCGGCAAGGACAATCGCGACCATGGCCTCACCCATCGGCACAAAACGCGGCAGCAGGCAGGGATCGTGACGTCCTTTCGTGCGGATTGTGGTCGGCTGACCGTCACGTGTGACGGTCGGCTGCTCTCTGGCAAGACTGCTGGTTGGCTTGATGGCGGCCCGCAGCACGATCGGCATCCCGGAACTGATACCGCCCAGCATTCCGCCGTGACGATTGGAACTCGTCAGTATTCGGGTCCCGGACTTTGAGGCCTCTGCCACAAAAACGTCGTTGTTCTGACTGCCTCGCATTTCAGCACAGGCAAACCCGATCCCGTATTCAACCCCCAGCACCGCTGGCAGACTGAACAGTGCCTTCGCCAGATCGGCCTTGAGTTTGTCGAACACGGGCTCACCCAATCCCGCAGGCACGTTTGTCGCCACGATCTCAGACACGCCACCGATCGAATCCGTATCCCGGCGAACTTCTTCAATCAATTCAACCATTTTTGGAGCTGCGTCGTAGTCGGGACATCGCACGAAATTCGGTGAACCATCCGCCAGCGTCTCCACCTGCTGCAGCGTAACCAGCTCCGGATTGGGAATTCTCGCGCGAATTGAGCCAACCTGCGACACGTATCCGACGACAACACCGCCGAATTCCTGAGCAATCAGTTTCTTTGCAATGGCTCCGGCTGCCACCCGCGCCGTCGTTTCCCGCGCGCTGCTTCGACCGCCACCGCGGTAGTCCCGAAAACCAAAGCGCGCGTCGAATGTGTAGTCGGCGTGGCCGGGCCGGTATTTGTCGCGGATATCCGAATAGTCGCTGCTGCGTTGATCTGTATTCCGAATCAGGATCGCAATGCTGGTTCCGGTCGTGCGACCGTCGAATACGCCAGACAGGATTTCCGGTTCGTCATCTTCCTGACGCTGCGTCACCAAGGGACTTTGACCTGGACGTCGCCGCCGCAGATCGATCCGCAAATCATCGACCGACAATGGAATCCCGGGCGGGACGCCGTCAACGATCACGACGTTGCCTGGACCATGGCTTTCTCCAGCGGTCGTGATGCGGAAACTATGGCCGAATGTGTTACCGGGCATGAACGGGGTTCAGTATTTGAGATTTTTGATTTTTGATTTTTGATTTCGGATTAGCACTTAAAGCGTTACAAGCTGCTTCATTTCCCGCACGGCGCGTTCAAAACCGACCAGCACTGCCTGAGACACAATCGAATGGCCAATGTTGAGTTCATGAACACCCTGAATTGCGGCGATGCGGCGTACGTTGCGATACGTCAGCCCATGGCCCATGTTTAACAGCAAACCTTGAGCCGTGGCAAACTGTCCCGCCTCACGCAGCTTATCAAATTCAATTTCCGTCTCTTTCGTCGTCTGCGCATCGGCATACGCACCGGTGTGCAGCTCGATGGCCGTGACACCCAGGCTCTTAGCCGCCTCGATAAGAGACAGGTCCGGATCAATGAACAGACTCACCGCAATCCCGGCACCCTGGAGCTGATCAACGCATTGCCTGATCCGGGCAAGGTGCGTTTTCACATCCAGACCGCCTTCAGTCGTAACTTCTTCGCGTCGTTCCGGGACGAGTGTCACCTGATCCGGAAGCAAGTTCAGGGCAATTTTCGTAATCTCATCTGAAACCGCCATTTCCAGATTCAATCCGACACGAGAGATTTCACGCAGCAACCGTACGTCGCGGTCCTGAATATGGCGGCGATCTTCGCGCAGATGGACCGTGATCGAATCGGCCCCGCCGATTTCCGCCAGAACGGCGGCGTGGATCGGATCAGGCTCGTTTGTCTTCCGAGCCTCCCGCACGGTGGCCACATGATCAATATTGACACCCAGCAATGGCATGAAAATGACTCCGGCATGAATTCTGCCACGCGGAACACAACCGCGGAGGATGTGATGCAACAAACTGCTGCACCGTCAACCGTGCTCTGATGTGTGCCACTGGCTCTGCCAGTGTTCTCCATCGGCATAAAACACTGGCAGAGCCAGTGGCACACAACCCATCAATCCATCACTGGCAGAGCACAACTGCAGCGCGACACTTGAATTTTCGCGAGGATACCAGTGGAGTATAAATGGCTTACGATCGTCTGTCGCCCGTTCCAATGATGCGATTCGAGATTCTCAGAGCCGGATTAAGAGAAATTCGGCGGTGATACGGACCGATCCGTTGTACAATCCGTAACTCACTTCTCTCACGACCTCAAGTCATATCGTGCGGATTCTCTGTGCCCCGGTCAACTCCTCAGTCCGATTTCAGCTTGCCAGTCGTTGCGCCTGAAGCACCCTCGCGCCGCCCAATCATGGATCTGAACATCGACGAACTCATCGCATGGCTGGCGCGCATCGGACAACCGAAGTTCCGGGCGGGACAGATTCGTCGCTGGCTGGTGCAGCGCCGGATTCAGTCGTTTGAGGAAATGACGGATCTGCCAGCCGAACTCAGAACGCTCCTGACAGCGGAATTCCGGTTTTCGCCGTTTGAAATTGTGCGACACCAGATTTCGAAGGATGAAACCGAGAAACTGTTGCTCAGGCTGCAGGACGGTGAACTGGTCGAGTGCGTCCTGATGCGCGATCCGGATCGTCGCACGGTCTGCATCAGCACTCAGGTCGGCTGTGCGATGGGCTGCGTCTTCTGCGCGAGCGGTCTGCTGGGTGTGAAACGCAATTTGAAACCGACGGAGATCATTGAGCAGGTGCTGGTACTCCATCGGATGATGAAGCCTGACGAACGCATTACCAACGTCGTTGTCATGGGGATCGGTGAGCCGCTGGCGAATTATCAGGGACTGATGGATTCTCTGACATTCCTCACCGCGAAAGACGGCTTCGGGCTTGGCGCACGGCGAATCACGGTCTCGACAGTCGGGCTCCCGGACAAGATTCGCGAGCTGGCTCAGTCCGGACAGCAGTACAATCTTGCCGTTTCATTGCACGCGCCGAATGATGCATTGCGAACCGAGATCGTGCCGGTCAACAAGAGCATCGGCATTCAGGAAATTCTGTTGGCGGCAGATGACTATTTTGAAATGACCGGTCGACGGATTTCGTATGAGTATGTGCTCATGTCCGGCATCAACGATCAGCCGGAACATGCCGCAGAACTCGCGTCACTGCTTCGAGGCCGCAACGCGCACGTCAATTTGATTCCCATGAACGGCGTGTCAGAACTGCTGATGACAGCTCCACGTGATCCCGATACCCAGCAATTTCTGGAAATTCTGGAACACCGCGGCATTACGGCGACCGTGCGAAAACGCAAAGGTGCGGACATCGACGCAGCCTGCGGGCAGCTGCGACTGAACCGTGAAACAGGAATCCCGTCACGTGAAACTACGAAGACTGCCTGAAGACTTTCAGGTCGAAGAACTGACTGACCTGGCCCCTCACAATGGCCCGTTTGCTTTGTATCGCCTGACCAAGACATCGATCGGAACGCCGGAAGCAGTCAGCGCCATTGTGGAACGATGGAAAGTCCAGCGCAAGCGAATCAGCTATGGCGGTCTGAAGGATCGTCACGCCGTAACGACACAGCATCTGACCATTCACAGCGGTCCCCGGAAAGCGTTGCGACAGGATTCGTTCGCACTGGAATACCTCGGCCAGACCAACGCGCCGTTCACGCCGACAGATTTCCACGGCAACAGATTTCACCTGGTCCTGCGCGACATGCAGCAGACCGAAGTGGAGAAAGCTCAGGCCGCGATTTCTCAGGTGCAACAGACAGGACTCCCGAACTACTTTGATGATCAGCGATTCGGGTCACTCGGCGTTTCCGGCGACTGGATCGCGCGCGCGTGGTGCCTGAGCGACTGGGAACGCGCGTTGTGGCTGGCCCTGGCCGATCCGCACATCCACGATTCGTCATCGGAGAAACAGCAAAAACAATTGCTGCGTGACTTGTGGGGGCAGTGGCCCGAATGTCAGCAACGCCTTGATCGTTCGCATCGTCGCAGCATCGTGACTCACCTGTCGGACAAAGTGAAAGTCGGACGTGATCCCGACTTCCGCGGTGCCTTAGCGCGGATCAATATCGATCTGCGGGGACTCTATCTTTCGGCGTATCAATCCGCGTTGTGGAATCGCTGGCTCACGCGGTTCATTGAGGCTCACAGCGATCCGGCTTCATTGGCCAGCTTTGATCTGCTGAGCGGACGATGTGTGTTTCCTCTGACGCTGACCACCGAAGCGGCTGCGACACTGCGTGCTGCCGAGTTGCAGCTTCCGTGTGCCCGGATCGAGCGCCCGGAAGGTTTGCCCGGTGACCTGCTGGATGCGGTCTTGCAGGAAGAAAAAATTGAGCTCCGGGAAATCCGAGTGAAGTATCCACGCGACAGTTTCTTTTCGAAGGGCATGCGCCGAGTCCTTATTCGCCCGGCAAGTCTGATGTGTTCGGTCGCCGACGATGAGATACATGACCGCCGCAAAAAGCTGACCTTGTCGTTCGATTTACCCCGAGGAAGCTATGCCACGATTCTGGTGAAGCGACTGACAGAAGTGGCGTAGGCTTTCAGCCTGAGATAGAGATCCGCGTCCATCGACCAAACGAAACAGGATTCCCGTTGATCGAGTCCAGGGTTGTCCTTCCTGCCGGGCAACGCCGTTAAGCATTTATCGTCGTGTGTTCACCCGTTTTCTCGAAGTCCCTTCTCCCCCTGGGAAGGGGGAGAAGGTGGCCGGAGGCCGGATGAGGGGGGTTATTCGCTGGTTCTGACTCGATCAAATTCTCAACGGCGTTGCCTGCCGAGGGACGCTGCATTCGGACGCACGTGAAATGGAGTGCGAGTCGCGGAGCGACATCGCCTACGAAGTATCAGCATCGCGGCGCCCGAGAATTTGCGGCAGCAACAACAGAACGCCGCATTTCAGGACAAGAGCCATTGTGCCGTAGATTAACAGGTTGATTGTGATAAGTTTGCTTTGTGACATACCGTTTCTCGGTTGTCGAAAATGTGGATCAGAAACATCCCAAATTTCATACATTATAACGACGCCGGAACTGGCTGGCACCAAATCCTGCAACTCGCCCGTTTCATTCAGGCCCCAGATAATCAAGGGCGACGAAAACAGGAATGCCGGGAACTGTTTCGGCACGATTGATTGCAGAACCAGCGGAATCATGGCTCCGACAAATGGCAGCGCACACAACCCGATTGCCGCCACCAGAGTCGCCATCATGGCTTTCATCTGCGTGCGGAATATCAGGCTGAAGCCGACGGCGGCCCATTTCATGATCGTGAGATAGACGAATGCATGCAGCAGACTGAATACGAAATTGAGCGGCAGGTATCCCCAGGCGCGATTGCGGGAGTGGTGCACTATGTAGTCAAATGATGTCCGCCAGTTGACCGGATACCGACCGTAAAGATATGTCATATGGACGACAAACAGATGCACCAGACCTGTGATCAGTACGCCCCAGAGAATGTACCAGCGGATATGGTTCACTGCGGACAATTTCTGATTCAGCAGTTCGCGATTGCGAATGGGAGTTGTGAACAGAATATCAAGCGTCTCGCGGGATCGCTCGGAGGCAAACGTGCGGCATCCCGCACCAGCGATCATCATCAGCCCCGTCAGAAGCACGCCCGCGTCGGTGATCAGGCAGACCTCTTCGGCCCGGTGTGTCGTTCCAATCACATCCGGAAACGACCACCATTGAAGAAACAGGATCGTGAGCAACAGTGGAACGTGGAACTTCCAGCTGGCAAGCAAAGTCGAATTGGATTCACGCCAGGCAACCGGAAAATCTGTCGGAGCGGAGGCAATCGATCGGCGACGCAGAAACAGGAAGTGTCCGTGGTGCCACAACCAGTCGCGCAGCCGTTCCAGCAGTGCTATCGGCCAGCCGATGAACAATCGCGCAACACTGAATGCCGACCGTACGAAACTCGACGCCAATCGTCCGGTTTCCAGAGCGTTTCCGGAACCGGTGCGGGTCACAACCTTAGCGGCAACCACGAGCATCACAGTCGCAATCATCAGCGAGGGCAGGCAACTGAGGGCAGCGTCGAAACGCGACGTCGTGCCGTACAGCAGACCATTGAACGCCAACAGGTATGGCATACATGGATTGAGCCACTGCTCAACCGGAAGAGTCTGAATCAGCGGAAAAGCAGGAATTCCGAGACTTTCAACAATCATTCCGGGAACAAAAAACATCGCCGCCAGCAGGACATACGTAGCCCAGAATGCATCCACTGCTGAATGAAGAATGCTCGAACACAGGATTCCTGTCGCCCCAACCTGGATTGCTGCCGTGAGCAACAGACACAGAATCAGCAGCACGTCGCCCAGTTCCACGCCACCCAGCAGAAACGCCACGCCCAGCATCGGGACTGTGATCAGAAGCAAAGTGGTCATCGGCAGCAGCCGCGAGAGTAATTTTTCGATGACCAGCGCAAACGGCCGGATCCGTGAAATGAGCAACAGGCCGAGAGTTTGCTTTTCGCGTTCGCCGGAAATCGCTGAGCACGCCATCGCCGGCAACAGGAGCACGATCGCAAAAATGTCGATCAAGACCTGGATGTAGACCGCATCCCGGCCTTCGCCCGAAAACTGCCTGATCGAACCGCGCCGCGAGTAGACGCTAAAGTAATACAGGAGGAAGCCAACGACATGGATGACCGCGATCAGTGTCCGCAGCGCGTACGTTCGCCGCTTTTGGGATGCTTCCAGCAGTTCCCGACGCAACAGAGGCAGCTCAATCCATGAAAATAGTGACCACAAAGAAATCGCCTTCCAACAAGAAACAACGGCATGATAAGTGGTGCCGACGTCTTGTCCTGCAGGAGTGAATCATCTGACATCCTCGTCCATCAAGCAAAGCTGACCCAACCTGACTTCACGAAAAGGGAAGAATTCAGAGTGCAAGGAAGCCACCGTGATTTTTCCGTTTGTGGATTTTGTGCCTCTTTGTGGCCAGCAAGCTCCTCGATCTTTGTGTTTGAACTTGTCGGAAACTGATCGTCGATCTACCCTGCGTCTCAAGTAGCCGTGGCATTTTCAGGATCATTGAACTTCCGAAGGACCGGGAGAGTAACCAGCGTGACGCAACATTTCGATTTTTGCCGGGCGATGACAGCCCTGTGCGAAGATATCTGTCGACGACATCCGGAGTTTCGCCATGTGCGGATGCCGGAGGTTCCCGTTACGTTCTCACAGACTCGATCGCCCGTCGAATGGGGTGTTCAGGCTCGACTGACTCCGCTGCGTTTTGAAGGTGGCGCGAGTGTTGAACGCCGTCGAGGAAGACTGTGGACTGTGCAGCGGGTGACTCACCAGGGCTGCGATGCACTGTATATTCTGACGTTTTTTCTTCCGCGATTTCTGAACTTATCCTTCGAAGAAAAAATGATTACCGTCTTCCATGAACTTTATCACATCAGCCCGCAGTTCAACGGGGATATCCGGCGATTCGGTGGTGCGTGTTACATGCACACTGGAAGTCAGAAAGGTTATGATCGTCAGATGGCCGTGTTTGCGAAGGAGTATCTGCAGTCACAGGCTCCGGAAGAACTGGTGCGTTTTCTGCGATTCAGCTTTCCGGAATTGCAGGCACACTGCGGTCACGTTGTCGGACTTCGGATTGCCATTCCACGACTGATCCCGATGGACAAAGTGGCCTGAGTGGCGTTGTCGCCGACGAAGAACTGATCGTAGAGTGGAGCTGACGTGCGCAAAAGTCGGATACGTGACAAGGATGTTTTCCGTCAAAACACCGGATATGTTAAAGGCATAGGGGAGTGAATCAATCCTGCGTTTGAGCCACGAATGTGGCGGCAGGCTGTAGCCACGGGCGTGAGCCCGTGGTCAGAGAAACACCGGTGATTTTTAGTCCTGAAAGGACGACATGAGACAGCCGAGACGCAATTCCTGTCGTCCCTTCGGGACTTCTGACGCTTCTTCATCGCGTACCACGGGCTCGCGCCCGTGGCTACATCTTGTCGTCCCTCCGGGACTGAATCACATTCCTTTGGCACAAAATTCTTTGCACGCAGTTGGCGCAGGATGCATTTAGTAGCACTGCCAGCTGCAGCCAATGGCGTGGAGGCTGAACGATATGAACATTGATCCCGCACAAATTTCCGCTTCCTCGCTATACCAGCATCTCATCCGCATCATCGCGCCGCGACCAATTGCGTGGGTCTCTACGATTTCGTCGACTGGTGTGACGAACCTCGCACCATTCAGTTTCTTTACCGGTGTCGGTGCGAAGCCGCCAAGCATCGTGTTCTGTCCGTCCAATCGCCGTGACGGGACTCCGAAGGACTCCCTGAAGAACATTCTCGACACCGACGAATTTGTGATCAACGTTGTCCCGTTTCTTCTGGCAGAGGCGATGAATCTGAGTTCTGCAGAACTGCCGCCGGACGAGTCTGAGTTTGAACTTACGGGCATTGAAACCACTCCGTCGATCATCGTCAAACCGCCGCGCGTGCAGGCATCGCCCGTGAGTCTGGAATGCCGGCTGATGCAATATCTGCCTCTGGCCCCCGGCCCGGGCGGAGCCAACATCGTGGTGGGAAAGATCGTGCATCTGCATCTCGATGATGCTGTTTTGGATGACGCTGGCTGGGCCGATCCCGGACTCCTGGATCTTATCGGTCGCCTCGGCGGAGCATCGTACTGTCGCACGACTGATCGCTTCGATTTGCCGCGTCCATCGGTGCCGTGAGTGTCATCAGACCTGTGTCCGGTCCTGCGACGGAATGCTCAGCGACCCAAAAAACTGCATCATCAGAAACTGCCAGCAGAACATGGTCCAGTAGAGACGCAATGACATCGTCATGACGATCGGGAGGCAGTTGACGATGACCACACACAACGCTCCCGTGAATGCCCCAATGATCGAAAACCGGACGGCAGCCGAGACGCTGAGCATCCGTGTGAGAAGAAGCGAAATGGAAATCAAGCCCATCCCTGCAAGTGCGGCCAGACACAGTTGAATGATAAAGAAAGGCAAGCTGCCACCGTCCTGCAGGCGTCGGTCGGCATGGACCATAAGCCGCGATGTGATGTCAAATGCCAGCATCGCCATGATCGGGATCGCTGGTGCAAGCCAAACTTTTCGACCTGGTATGAGCAGGCAGCCAGCAATTGCCGCGAACAAACCAAAGACCAGTCCCGACTGTGACATCGGGTGAATCCGGGGATCGATCAGCAAGATGCTCGAATCTCGATTGACGGACCCACCAGCCAACGCCGCAAGCAATGAAAACGGCAGCATCAGCAGCGTACGTTTCAGATGCGAACGCGCTGTCGCAGGGTATTCGTTCTGCGACGAATCCTGCGGTGGTGCGTATGGATTGTCAGTCAAGATGCGAAGGTCCTGCATTCGGCGGGCGGCGGCGGGAATTTTTGCCCGAAGTCTCTAGGCCGGACCAAGCGCAGCGCCGTTCCGGCAATTGTCAGACATCTGCCGGAACAGCGCTGCGCTTGGTCCGGCCTACTTGATATTCAACCACTGACGTCGCACTCCAGAGTGCCGACGAACACCGCTTTACTGTTACAATAACTTCGACAACGCCTTGCCATCGTGGGCGACTTTGAAGGGTCGGCCTGTTGGTGAATGTACAATTTCGGCAAGTGGCATATTCAGAGCGGTGGCGATTGTGGCATTGAAGTCCGCCGGAGCGACGCCGTCCTCATCGACAGCGTGACCGGCTGCGTCCGATTTCCCGTAGAACTGACCACCCTTGATTCCGCCGCCCGCCAGGACCGAAGAAAATACGGCTGGATGATGATCGCGACCGGCGTTGTAGTTGATCACCGGAGACCGACCGAACTCCGTCGTCAGTACAATCAGGGTTTCATCGAGCAATTTGCGGTCGGCGAGATCTTTAATCAGATTCCCCATCGCCTTGTCCATAATCCCGGCGCGGGCTGGCAAAGTGCCGCCGTTGTAGATGCTGCTGTGCATATCCCATCCGCCGCAGGTCACTTCCACGCATTGCACGTTGCTCTCGATCAATCGGCGAGCCAGCAGACATCCCTGACCGAATGCATCACGTCCGTAGCGATCCCGGTCTTCAGGCTTTTCTTCGTTCAGATCAAACGCCTTGAGTTCGCCGCTGATCAGCAGGCTGGTGGCTTCGGTATAAAAATCCGAATACTGTTTCACTCTCTGAAGTGGGTATCGCTCGCGGAACTTGCGGTCGAAGCCGTCAATCAGCGCCTGACGCTTATCAAACGATGAGGCTGTCAAATACTCCGGCGGCCTGGTATTTTCCAGTCCTCGATTCGGATCGCCGATCGGCAGCGGACTGAACGTCGGATCGAAAAACCCCGCCCCTGGATGACGTGCCGGAGCACTGACCAGAACCGTGTCCGGCAGAGACTTGTTCTGTCGCCCCTTGAATTTCTGCATCCATGGGCCAAGGGAAGGATGCCGCTCAGTGGCGATCTGGTCATAGCTCGTTCGCATCAGGTATTCGCCAGCCTCGTGATCGCCCGTCTGAGTGTACATCGATCGGACCACCGCGAGCTTGTCAAACACTCCCGCCAGCGTCGGGAGGAATTCACTGATCTGCAATCCCGCCACGTTGGTGGCGATCGGCTTGGTCTGACCCTGATTTTCGTGACCGGGTTTCAGGTCGAATGTATCCAGATGCGTCAAGCCTCCGTTCATGAACAGATAAATCAGTCGTTTGGCTTTGCCTTTAATCGCGTTGGGGGCAGCTTTGGCCTTTTCTTTCTCCTGAGCGGCGCTGAGAACGCCATTGAACAGCGGCAAGACGCTCACGCCGAGCGATGATTTCGCGGCGTATTCAACGAATCGGCGTCGGTTGATGTCGTCAAGCTTTGTGAGCATGTTTCGCATGTGATCTTCTTGTGAAACCTGGACAGGAGACTGATTACTGAATGAACAGGAATTCCCGCGTATTGAGCAACGACCAGATGACGTTACCGTAACCGGCTGGACCTGCCTGGGCGATTTCATTGGCAGCGAGTTTCTTTTCTTCCAGATCCGGCTTGCGACTCAAAATCGTCAGGAAGACAGTTTCAACGCCATCATCCACCGTTTCGCGCCGCATGACGTTGTTGTAAATCGTGGAGTTGCTTTCCAGCAGCATGTGGGAAATCGGGCCGTTGAGCATGAACAGAACCTGAGGCACCGAACCGCTCGTCGATGACGCCGAAATCAGTTCGCGATCAGACTGGCCAAACATCCGTAAAAAGTGACTGGCTGGGACCGGCGACGGCAATTCGGAAGCTCGTGCCAGCAGGACTCCCTTGTAGACATAAGGTGCCTGTCGCGCGCCCTGTTCACCGTCCACTTGTTGTGCTTTCGATTCTGCAGCCATCAGGTCCTCTGCCGTGACTTTTGTCAGATCAAGATCGAGCGCTGTCGTGCGGACTTCGGCCGACAATTCACGATATTCATCGGGCACGGCCAGTGTCAGGATTGAGTCCCATGCCTGTTCAGCCGTCATGCGTCGCAGGACCGGGCCGGCAAAGTGATACGGTTCGCCCGGATTGATTTCTTCGAAACATGCCTGACGCTGATAGGCCTGAGTGTTGTAAAGAATTCGCAGATATTCCTTCATGTCGAAATTCAGGCGCTTCATTTCAGATTCAAGGAACGTCATCAGTTCCGGATTTTCGGCGACCGTGCTGTCCATCATGTCATCGACCGGCTCAATCTGGCCGATACCGAACGTCTGTTTCCACAGTCGATTGGCAATGGTCAAAGCAAATCGCGGATTCTCTTTGGATGCCACCCAGCGTGCAAACGCCTGACGAGGAGCTTCGTCCTTGCGAACGTCTGCAGGCTGCCCGAACAACGCTTTCGGGGGAACGACTTCGCCCGCTTTGCCATTGTCGTACGCATAGTCAGCCGGCAGCGTGATTTTTCGGTCAACCTGATCGTTGACGATCATCATGTTGATGCCGATCTGTCGATCAAATCGGTACGAATTGTTTCGGCGGTCTTCTTCTTCCTGGACAATTCTGTCGTATTCTTCCTGCAGCCGATCGTTCGGGTTCTTTTCCCAGTACCGCGTGTCGCCGCCGTTCGTATTCGTGAGCGTGCCGAACGTGAACGCGGCCATCTGGTAGAATTCTTTCTGAGTCCAGCGATCGAATGGATGATCGTGACATTGCGCACAACCGATGCGGGTCCCCAGAAAGATGCGGACGGTGTTATTCATGTTGTCCAGCGGCATTCCGGAATCGCGCTGCACGTAGCCGGTTGCCGGATTTTTCCAGACGAGTCCTTCGGCTGTCAGCAGTTCGTTGACAAACTTGTCCCACGGCTTACTTTCGGCCAGCGACTGTTTGATCCACTGTCGATAAGGTTCACCGCGGACATTGTTGTTCAGGCTGTCGGTATAGCGGAGCACATCGGCCCAGTAGTTGAACCAGTGACTGGCATAGCCGTCGGCGCTGAGCAGCTCATCGATCAGGGCGGAACGTTTTTCAGGGTCCGATGTTGCCAGAAACTTCCGTGTCTGTGCCAGAGTCGGAATTGTGCCGGTCACGTCCAGATAGATGCGTCGCAAGAACTGTTCGTCGGAGGTTTTTGGATTCGCAGAGACGATATGTTTTGCGTAATTCGCTGTCACCAGGCGATCCACTTCGGCAGCAGAACGCATCGTATCAAACTTTTTCGCCGGATCGACAGGCTTTGATTTGACCAGAAAACGCGGCGGCGGGTCTTCTTTCTTCTTCTCCGCCGTTTTCTTTGGCGGCGGTTCAGGCGTAAGCTGCTTGACCTTAGCGGCATCCGCACTCGCCTGAGTCAGCATTTTGAGTTTCTTGTACGACTGATTTCGCCCTGAGTACGCGACCACAAGTTCCGGATCAAGCGTGATCGCTTTCGTGAATTCTTCCACCGCGCCTGTATAAGATCCTTTGCTGTGCAAAGCGTATCCCCGATAACAGTGGGCACCGGCGTGATTGTCCTGAAGTTGAATGGCGGTATCAAAGCAGGCGATCGCCTGATCGAACTGTTCCTGATCGAGCAAAGCCAGGCCTTTTTGCACGTGGGCTTTCGGGAACTTAGGGTCCTTCTGAATCGCCAGATCGAGATCCGCCATCGCTCTGACGGAATCCCGATGCAACGCATAAAAGTAGGCTCGATCACACAACGCATCGACCAAACCTGGTTGAAGCGCGATGGCTTTGTCAAAATCTGCCGCCGCTTTGACAGCGTCTTTCTTCGCGATCCAGGCAGCTGCGCGACGCTGATAGGCGACAGCAAGATCTGCATCCAGTTCAATGGCCTTGTTTTCATCAGCCAGAGCCTGATCAAAGTTGCCCTTGGCTCCGTAAGCAAGACCTCTCATGCTGTACGCTTCGGCGGATTTTTCGTCAGCATTGATGGCCCGATTTGCGCTGTTGACTGCTTTGTCATATTGGCGACGCGCGACGTACGCTTCAGCTCGATTCAGATGCGCGCCGATGTGGTCGCTCTTTTCCAGTGTCGCAAAGTAGGCGCTGTCGATGGCGTCCAGATACTTGCCTTGCTGATACAGAGAATGTGATCGTGCAGCATAAGCATCGGCGCGATTGGCCAGCATCGTCGGTTCGCGGCCGGTCTGTGCGGTGACGATATCAAAGTCCTTGATCGCGCTGTCGTATTCACGCTGGCCGTTGTAAACCATCCCCCGCGCCACGAGTGCTCGACCACTCTTTTCATCGACCTGTAATGCCGCAGTGCAGTCCAGCATGGCAGCATCCCACTCACCGCGATCCATTTTCCCAATGGCAGACGTGACAAGATCTTCAATCTGCTGACTCTTCGCGTCCAGGACCGGGGGAACTTCCGGCCTGGCCTGAAACGCGGCTGCGGAGTTGGTGATCGCAAGGGCGAACCACAACGCCGCAGTGAATCCCGAGAAAGCACTGCGAAACCGGTATTCCTGCCAACGAAAATCAACAACAGTCATCGCCTGACCTTCAACACGGGTTACGGAAACCGAGCGCCAACACGAACGCAGCAAACAGTGGCTGACTGAATTCCTGAAGCTTCAAATGAAATCGCAGTTTAGTGCTGATCGCCTGAACAGGCCACTCTAAATGGCAGAATATTGCTGTGTGCGAAGTAGATTTGAAGTCCGGCCTTCTCGACTTTTGCCGAACTCAAATTGCCCAGATCGGCGACTGGTTAAAGGTTTTGAACCTCGTCGTAAATCTACCAACTTGCTTCTGCCACTCGCTGGAGCAGGTATACCGTAAACGGAGCGGATGACATGACGGGCAATCCGAGCGTGGCTGGTAAAGTTGAGTACGAGTACCAGATGGGGAAGTTTGAAGTCAGCCACGACATGGTCAGCAAGGCTAATGCTGCAGGCAGCCTGGGAATTACGCTGGCGGACCTGAGCTCCTTTGGGGGCAGTAGATATTGCCAGAAACTTTACAACTCCGTGTGTTTCGGCGAGCGGCAGGGCGTCAGCCCTCCAAGTCCACGCGCCGCAGTAGATAGTGCCAGACACGTGCCAACTCCATGTGTTTCGGCGAGCGGCAGGGCGTCAGCCCTCCGAGTCTACGCGCCGCAGTAGACAGTGCCAGACACGTGCCAACTCCATGTGTTTCGGCGAGCGGCAGGGCGTCAGCCCTCCGAGTCTACGCGCCGCAGTGAATAGTGCCAGACACGTGCCAACTCCATGTGTTTCGGCGAGCGGCAGGGCGTCAGCCCTCCGAGTCCACGCGCCGCAGTAGATAGTGACAGACACCTGACAACTCCATGTGTTTCGGCGAGCGGCAGGGCGTCAGCCCTCCGAGTCCACGCGCCGCAGTAGATAGTGCCAGACACGTGCCAACTCCATGTGTTTCGGCGAGCGGCAGGGCGTCAGCCCTCCGAGTCCACGCGCCGCAGTAGATAGTGTCAGACACCTGACAACTCCATGTGTTTCGGCGAGCGGCAGGGCGTCAGCCCTCCGAGTCCACGCGCCGCAGTAGATAGTGCCAGACACGTGCCAACTCCATGTGTTTCGGCGAGCGGCAGGGCGT
>CAMAVB010000180.1 GCA_945861465.1 Candidatus Kuenenia stuttgartensis | reverse complement strand
TGCGAATCCTGGGGGGTTTGCGCAGAGCGAATTCCGCTGTGGTGTGTGCCCAATTCCGATCCAGCGATAAACTCTCATCACTCCCTGGCAATTTTCAAAAATTCTCGACTCGGTCCATTCGGAAAAACTGCCCTATCTCGACAGCCTGCGAGCCAGGGTGGAAAGCCACAATATTTAAAGCCGATGCATTATAGAATCCCCGCTGATAACACGGGCCGCTCAAATCCTGCATCTTGAAAACCTGGCAACAACCCCAGATTTTTAACAGCCATGGCTAGCGCCCTGCGGCTGATGAACACAACCCGAAGTTGATGGCTTGACAGAGCACTAGCCACGAAACACAGCAACTCCGCATTTTGGCTCGAATGCATTCAATCTTTTGTGACAGGAGCAAGCTGGCCACTGAAATTAAACAACAGCCCGCTGCAAAGCTAATCTGAGGAATTCGCGCGTACGCCACCGTCAATACGACATTTTAGGAGCGAGGACGTTCGGGGCAGAAAAATGTATGGGCAGAAAAATAGCAGCCATTTTTTTGCCCAACATCTTTTTGCCCATGATGTTAAGGCCCGACGATAAATCTTAGCCCGGCGGCGGATCGTTGAAATTAAACAACTCCAATGCGACTCATCTTCATACCTCGTAATTTTCTTCCCTGAACAAAACCCGCCTGCTATTTGCACCCCCGCCCTGATCAGCATTGGTGGGCAGGGTTGATCGGGCCAAGGCCGCCGCGTGTGCCGGAACAACGCAAACCCGAATTTTCCGTTGTGCAACCTTTGCGGCTAAAGCCAAGACGACAAGCGAATCTCGGATCGTCGAAACAGAGACGGATCAACCAACGCCCGCCGTCAACTCGACGGGCGAAATTACCATCGACTATTCCGTCACGGGCGGATCAAGAGCTGCTTCGCGGGTGGCACTGGCCTGTTCAACGGCACCACGTGATTCGCCCGTCAGGAAGTTGTCAACCCGAGCGGACTTCTGCAGAGCATCAAACGTCTCACCGACCATCTTCTGGACTTCGCGTTCGGTCAGGTCTGCCTGCAGCTGAACCTGAACATCTTTGGGATCGTGATCGACCGGTTCCGTCCGGCCTTCAAACTTGAGAATCGCGAACTGGTTCGGTCCGATCTGCAGAATTCCGGAGATTTCACCCGGTACTTCCATGGCGAATGCTGCCTTGCGCAGATTTTCATGTGCACCGGAGTTCTTGCGAATCGGTGGAATCACACCACCCAGTGCGCGGCTGTTGGTTTCGACGCTGTTATCACGAGCCAGGGCATCGAAGTCGTCAGGATTGGCTTTTGCTTTGTTCCAGACTTCCTGTGCGCGGCGCTGCTTGTCACACACGATCATCCGGGCCTTGACGCGGGGTCCGTAGTTGTCCTGATATGCTTGTTTCATCATCTCAGGAGTAATCGTCACTTCCTTGCCTGCCAGCTTACGCAATGCGAGCATCGGCCAGATAATGTCGCGTTGGTACTGCGCGTGCGAAAGTCCACGTTCGGCTTCCAGAAGTTTGTAATACTGATCAACCGCCAGACCGAATTTCTTGGAAATCTCGATCACTTGCTGAGTCACCTCAGCTTCTGAAACCACGACGCCGCGTTCGGCACACGCCTGTTGAATGATCAGACGGCTGATCATGTTTTCGAGAACTTCCTTGCCGTAGCGTTCAACGCATTCCTTCGCCAGCGCTTCGTAGGAAATCGGTTCGGAGTTGACTCGGGCGAATGCCGTGTTCTGCGCATCCATCCGCGTTGTGGCGGAGCTGCCGTCAGATTTTTGCTCGGCGGCCTGTGTGGACTGAGCCCGCCAGACCTGCATGGCGATGCCACCGGCGATCATCACGACCAGCGTGCCGCCGATCAGAATGCCACTGCGGCTTGAGCGAGATTCGGCAACAGTTTTTGCCGGGGTTTGTGTCGTGAGTTGCGGCATAATCTGGAACTCCTGAATCGAGGATACTCGTCGCGAAACGAAAGGGAGTGAGAAGCAAAGAAGGGATTTGAGCGGGGAAGTAATGTGAACCAACATTTTGAGGCTTTCCTGCATTCGGTTGCGTAGTCCGAAGTGGCAGAATTCGCCGTTTCATTCGTTGAATCAATGACTTTGCGTCGCGTTATACGCCCTTTTTCGAAATGGGGTCAAGTTCGGTTTTTCCAGCACCAGAAATTGCCCGCGACAATTGAGAAACCGGCAAAATCTGCTACAACGCACGTCCTGCAGTTTGGCGTCGTAAATGACTGTCAGAAAAGCACTTGCAGCCTGCAAGATCAAATAGGATTTCCAAAAGGATTTTAGTTTGTCTACTGACGATCCCCAAAGTGGCGGCCTTGTTCCCTCTGATCCTCGCGTGTTCCGAACCGACATCCAGGATGAGATGCGGACGAGTTATCTGACGTATGCCATGAGCGTCATCATCAGCCGCGCTTTGCCTGACGTTCGTGACGGCCTGAAACCTTCCCAGCGCCGCATTCTGGTCGCCATGAACGATCTGAATCTGGGCCCTAACGGGGGACGAAAGAAATGTGCGAAGATCGCAGGCGACACCAGCGGTAACTACCACCCGCACGGTGAAGGTGCCATCTATCCAACGCTCGTCCGCATGGCTCAGGACTGGGTCATGCGCGAAGTGTTGATCGACAAACAGGGCAACTTCGGATCGCTCGCCGGCCTGCCGCCTGCCGCCATGCGATACACGGAAGCGCGCCTGTCGGGTGCCGCCGCCGAAATGATGCGCGACATTGATCGTGAAACCGTCGATTTCGCGCCGACGTATGACAACGATCGGCTGGAACCCGTCGTACTGCCGGCACGATTTCCGAATCTGCTTGTCAATGGATCGAGCGGAATCGCGGTCGGGATGGCGACCAGCATGCCTCCGCATAACATGTCGGAAGTCTGCGAATCAGTGATTCGCGTGATTGATGATCCTGATCTGTCGCTCGACGAATTGCTCGACGTCATTCCTGGCCCGGACTTCCCGACCGGCGGCATCATCTGTGGCAACATGGGCATTCGTCAGGCTTACATGACCGGTCGTTCGACGTTGACGCTGCGATCCCGCACGCATTTCGAAACGGAAAAGAATGCCGACGTCATTGTCGTCACCGAAATCCCGTATCAGGACACGCGCGACCGCATTCGTGAAAAACTGGAGATTCTGGTCCGCGACGAACGCATCAAAGGCATTTCGCGCATTGTTGACCTGACAGACCGCACGATTCCATCATGGCAAGTGCGGCTGCATATCGTGCTCAAACGCGATGCCGACAAAGAAGTCGTGCTGAATCAGCTGTTCCAGTATTCACCGCTCCAGACAACCGTCAGTGTCATCATGCTGGCACTGGAAGGCAATCGTCCGCAACTGATGACCGTGCGGATGTTGTTGGATTCGTTCATCCGGCATCGCGTCGATGTGATTCGCCGCCGTACCGAATTCATGCTCCGGGAAGCTCGCAAGCGAAAACACACGGTCGAAGGCTTGTTGCTGGCTCAGACAGACATTGATCGCATCATTAAAACGATCCGCGAATCCGGCAGCCGTGCGCTTGCGAAGGAAGCGTTGCAGAAGATTCCGGTCCCGTCACCGTTGGTATCACGGGCACTAGGAGAAGGCGGCTTCAAAGCGTTCGTGCTGGAAAACGGCGAAGAAGACGATTACTTCCTGTCGGCCAATCAGTCCGAAGCAATCGTGTCGATGCAGCTTGGTTCACTGGCAAATCTGGAACGCGAAAAACTCGTCGCCGAACATCAGCATCTGCTCGACAATATCGCCGAATACCTGCGGCTGTTGTCGGACGAAGCGAATCTGCGAGCCGTCGTCCGCACCGACATGGAAGAACTCAAGGCACGCTTCCCGGACAAGCGCCGCACGACAATTTCCGACGAAGAGCTGGGCGACTACGACAAGGAAGCGCTCATCGCCGAACAGCCGATGGTCGTGACCATGTCGCAGCGCGGCTACATCAAACGCACTCCGCTGGATGTTTATGAAGCTCAGAATCGTGGCGGCAAAGGTATCAAAGGTGCCACCTCAGACGACGAAGATCCGATCGCGCATCTGTTCGTCACCAGCACGCACGACTTCCTCTTGTTCTTCACGGACAAAGGCAAAGTCCACTGGATCAAGGTCTACGATCTGCCGCTCCAGGCCCGCACCGGCAAAGGTCGAGCCCTTGCAAACATTTTAACGCTGGAAGAAGGCGAAGGCATCGCCAGTTGCTTCAACGTGCGCTATTTCCCTGACGATCAGTATCTGGTGATCGCGACTCGCCAGGGCATCATCAAGAAGACGGCACTGTCCGCTTACGGTCGTCCGATGAAAGGCGGAATCATCGCGATTCGTCTGGACGATGGCGATGCACTGATCGACGTCCGCATCGTGCAGGGAGTCGAAGATCTTGTGCTGTCAACCTCCGGCGGCATGGCGATTCGCTTCAACCACGAAGACGCGCGCCCGATGGGCCGAGCGACGCGCGGCGTAAAGGGCATCAAGCTGAAGAAAGATGAAATCGTCGTCGGCATGGTGGTCGCCGATCCGGAGCGAACATTGCTCAGCATCTGCGAATTCGGTTACGGCAAACGCACACCGTTCGGGCCAGGCGAACTGGATTCCAACGAAGCCACGCCGGACGATGTCCTGCCAGATGACAGTGTCGTTGACGACGACGATTCTACCGCCGTCGCTGAAGATGCATCGGACGAAGTATCCGAAACCGTCGAAGAAGAAGGCGAGGCCTCTGTCACGAGCAATAACCAATACCGCCGCCAGCGCCGCGGCGGCAAGGGTGTGCGCGACATCAAGACCACAACCCGCAACGGCAAAGTGGTCGATGTGCTCTCCGTCATCGACTCCGACGAAGTCCTCATGGTCACCTCCCGCGGCAAGATCCAGCGCATCCGCGCCTCGGATATCAACACCATCGGCCGCAACACTCAAGGCGTCCGCATCATCCGCCTGGATGAAGGCGACACGCTGGTGTCCTGTGCGGTGATTCCTGGTGATGTGATTGATGAGGAAGCTGCGAGGGCTGCTGCGATCGTTGCTACAAATGCGACGGGGAAAACTGTTGTTGAAGAATCGATTCACGATGAAGCAACAGGGGCTCAAGACGAATGATCTACCGACGTTGATTTCGCCTGAACTCTGAACGAATTCGTAAATGCGAACAATTTAGAGCAATGGTGTGTCGAATTGAGCGAGATAATGCTGAGCTGCCACACGAGAAACTATCATGGACGAACTAAGCGGTGATTTACACGTATTCGGGCCGTATTGGTCGTTGATTGATGAATCGCTGTCGAACGCTGGCGAGCCGATTCATTCCCGCCCGATGTTGGCGGCGATGACCTTTGTCAAGTATTTTGTCCTTTCGGTCGGTGAAGAGATCGTTGATAGTTCATTTTTGAACAAGTCATGGTTCGGTCATTTCGTGGCTCTTTCCACTCGATGGTATGAAGAACGATACGGATCACCAATCCTTGCTCAACCAGACCAGAGAGTTGAGGGCGTGGTATTGATAGCGGGTGTACCCATGCCGCTGTTTATTCCGCGGGTTCCGTCTTGGCCTTCGTCGCACCCAGCGATGCTGAACATAAGTTTTACGAGCCAAATAATGGATCATGAGAATCCTTGCGACTGGGTTACGCCCGTGGTTGATTTCAGCGGCATCCAGGAAGTAGATCGGCAACGGACGATCTCGGAAACTTGCACAACTGCACGGCTGTTGCGCAAAATTTGTCATGGACTGATGCTGTCTGACCTCACGTCGGAACAGCTACGAACGCAAGCGGA
Organism: Candidatus Kuenenia stuttgartensis; assembly: GCA_945861465.1. Classification (GTDB taxonomy): domain Bacteria; phylum Planctomycetota; class Planctomycetia; order Planctomycetales; family Planctomycetaceae; genus SXXK01. The sequence continues at coordinate 10,320 of CAMAVB010000180.1, read as the reverse complement.
AACCATAGAATCACATCTGGAAAATGGAGCCCGCTTCATTCGCAATCGCCAGTTTGGTGTTGCCATTTGGGAAGTTCATTTGGCCATTGAAAAGTCACTTAAAGTATTCCTTATACAAGCGGCTTCAGCGACTATACCAAAGACGCACAACATTCGTGAGTTATTCCAAATGGCGCACTCAAACGGGCTCCCCATCGCTTCGAACGTTGATATTTGTGCATTGCCAACGGCGGCAGAAGCGATCGGATACAGGTACTCCGAAATACCTGAACCAAACGTAAAGGATGTGATGTCGATCTACGCAGCGGCTCTACGACTGATCGCCCATGTCGCATCAAATCTGACCCGCAACGCACATTGTAATCAAATAACGGAGAAGCAGTTGTTTATCCAAGCGCTTTCGTGGCACCCAAAGTGGAAACAACCTGCTTAGTATGACATTCGTAACGCAACGGATGGCGTTGAAATTAACGAGCAATGCGTTTCGTAGTCAGACGAGTTTCTTCTATCAAGAATCACTCTCTGATTTGCGTGACGAATCTCTGGATCCGCGACGAGAACTACTGTAGGACATTATTTCCGAATGCGACCAAAATCCGGACTCAAGAAACGCAAAGCTCTACGTAACATGCCGGAGTTTTCGTGTGGTTTCAGTGACCATCCGGAGGTGCTGCGGCTGCGTGTCGCGGAAAAGAAGTTTAATGCCAGGTCGCAGATTTCTGTCGTCTCCATGTTTGCCGGCTGTGGAGGCATGGATCTTGGTTTCGCGGGAGGCTTTTCATTCCTCGATAAGTACTATTCGAAGCTGCCGTTTTATATTCTTCGTGCTCTTGAAATCGATGACAACGCGGTCGCAACTTATCGACTAAACATGCCGCACGATGTTGAAGTCTGCGATCTGACAAATATCGATATGGCGACTTTGCCATCGGCCGATGTCTTGCTGGGCGGATTCCCGTGTCAGGATTTTTCATCGTGTGGACCTAAGACCGGCTTTGAAGGGAAACGCGGGCGACTTTATCGCGTGATGGTGGAATACGCTGAACTGCATAAACCAGGAGTGATCGTTGCGGAAAACGTGCCTCATCTTGCCAAGCTGCAGGAAGGTCGTTTGCTTCAGGAAATCGTTGGTGATTTCGAAGAGGTTGGGTACGATGTGCGAGTCTGGACGCTCTACTGTCCGGACTATGGGCTACCTCAAAATCGAACGCGTCTGATCTTTGTCGGTGTGCGAAAAGATATTGCGGCGGTCGCGGGACGTCCATCGGCTCCAGCACCAGCGATCTTTCAAAGGCCGGTGGCGATTGATGATGCGATCGATGACCTGGAATCCATCACAGACGAAACCATCCCAAACCAAAGCCAGTATTTTGTGGCAACCAAAGCGACCAAAGGTGCCGGACAGGGTGACCAGGTTTCTCTTCGTGGCCAGGTTGCGTACGCTGTTCGTGCAAATCCAAAGGCGCGTGTGCATTTTCACTACGAACTTCCTCGCCGTCTGACGGTGCGAGAATGTGCGAGAATCCAAAGTTTTCCGGATCAGTTTGTGTTCCCGTTTTCAACTTCGACAAACATGATGCAGATCGGAAATGCCGTGCCGCCGATTATTGGACATGCGGTTGCCGAAGAAATTGCACACTACCTTGCAGCCGTGCGGAAGAAAGGAATTGCCCTGCAATGCGATTCCAGCGTCGAGGCATTGGCCAAACATGAGTAAACATCGCAATGATCACGTTTTCATCGAAACCCTGATTGAACCGTTGCGGACATGCGCGTCGTATACGCCGAAGCTTGGCACCAACGATATGGATGGCATCGGTCTTTCAGGATTTCAGCAGATCTATTCGGCTGCCCCGTTGTACCATTGGGTTGGTTTGGATTCGCCGTTGATGTATGCAGCTCACAAAGCTGCCGGAGGAATGACATCAATTTACCGGCAGTTGGGTATTGGTTGCGAGCGATTGTTCAGGGCCATCCTCGAAGCTGAACTTGACTTGACAAGTGAAGAACTTCGATGGGGGTATGACGTCACGCAGGACAATGGCAAAGTACGACGCCTTCAACTCGATGCACGAATTGACTCGTCGGACCTTAAGTCAGCAGCGGTGAGATCTCGATTTGATGCATGGCTCAAAGCAGCGGCGGTATTTCTAGAATTGAACAAAAAGAAACGCCGTTTGAAGAGGGCTGTATTTGAGGTTCGTCAAGGCTACAAGAGCGCCGATGCGAAACGACAAAATGCGGATTTGACATTCGGAATGCGTTCGATGAACGACGGATACATTCCTGTCATCACGGTCTTTTCGTCGCAGATCAGTGAAACGATCCTGCGCCGATATCGAAATGGCCAAATTCTTGTCACGACCGGAACACGATGCGGTGACCCGGTGAAAGATACGTATGCTTTCTTCTCAGAAGTCATCGGATATTCGTTGTCCGACTTCTTTGAGCGAAACGCTCACCAAATCCGCGAGGAAGTTGGGATCATCCTGACCGGTTTGTTGTCGCCACACTGAATCGGAGGTCTCCAGCAGGTAGGCATGGTTCGGCATCTCAATAGAATCACGATAAGATTAGTGAGCTCATATCGGTCGCCGTCGAAATGACGCAGGCTGTTGCCGACGATTTCGCTGGCGAAAACCGCTGGTGCCAGACACCGTAGATGCCCCGCATTCAACCCGGAACGGGTTTCACAACATAGTCTGGGGTCGCCGCGTTGCGGCGCACCCCAGGTCATGGAAAGCGGGATTGCCCTGAACCCCAACGGGATTCCACAACTTACGCTGGTTGATCGGAAACATCCGGAGGCGATGTGGAACCTCGTTGGGAAACGCCGTTAAGTATTTGATCGCGTCAGATCCAGCGAATAACCCCCTCATCCGGCCGTCAGCCACCTTCTCCCCCTTTCCAGGGGGAGAAGGGACTTCGAGAACCTCGGTGAAAACACGACGATAAGAATCCTTCACGGCGTCGCCCGTTGAGCTTGAAGACAAATTCTGGAAGTCTATTCAAAACCAACGATGGTTTGGAGAATCACGACACATAGAATTCGATAGAGTCAGCGAATTGAATACAGTGAGCATTGCAGAACTTTTAGATGCAGTTGAGCGAAAGGCAGGGCTGTCATGTTGAATTTGCTCGGATCGAAACCATCGCGGCATTGTGACGGTCATCATCGTCGGCACTTTCTGAAAATCGGCGGGCTGGCTCTGGGAGGACTCTCGCTGCCGCAGGTGTTGCAGGCACAGGAGTCGTCACCGGCGACGCGTGGGAAGCCGCTCGGGCACAAAGCCGTGATCATGATCTACCTGTCCGGCGGACCATCTCACCAGGATATGTATGATTTGAAAATGGACGCCCCGGTGGAGATTCGCGGATCTTTCAAACCCATCTCAACGAACGTGCCGGGTATTGAAATCTGTGAACACATGCCTCGGCTGGCGAAAATCATGGATAAGGTCGCCATCATTCGATCGCTGTATGGATGCCCGGACCAGCATGCGTCTGATCTTTGTCTAAGCGGATTTCCGATCGGCCCAAAAGGACGACAGGACAATCATCCTTCCCTGGGTTCCGCAGTCTCGCGACTGCAGGGCCCTGTGGATCCGTCGGTTCCACCGTTTGTCGGGCTGACCATCAAGACAGGACATGCCCCGTACAGCAATCCCGGCATGCCCGGTTTTCTGGGAACAGCGCACACGGCTTTTCAGCCGGAAGGACAGGGCATGGCCGACATGCGCCTGAACGGAGTAACGCTCGATCAGCTTCGCAATCGTCAGGCACTGCTGGCCAGCTTTGATCAGTTCCGCCGGCACGTCGATCGGCAGGAGGTTTACCGCAGCGTTGATGCATTGTCTCAGAAGGCCTTCGACGTGCTCACATCAAGCAGGCTGGTCGAGGCTCTGGATCTGGAAAAGGAAGATCCACAGACACGAGATCGATACGGACGCGGGAGCGCGAGTTCGGCGTTTGGCGAGGACGCCGGTCCGCACTGGATGGATCAATTCCTGATGGCCCGACGTCTCGTGGAAACGGGCGTGCGCTGTGTCACGCTGTCGTTTGGCAGTTGGGATCGGCATGGGCAGAACTTCGAACGTTTGCCAGAACAACTTGCTAAGTTCGATCAGGGAATTACGGCACTCGTCGAAGACCTGCATCTGCGCGGGCTTGACCAGGACGTCAGCGTTGTCGCCTGGGGCGAGTTCGGTCGTACGCCCCGCATCAATCCGGGCGGCGGCCGGGACCACTGGCCTCAAGCTTCCTGCTGCCTGCTGGCCGGTGGCGGAATGCGCGTGGGTCAGGTCATCGGTTCGACGAATCGCCTTGGCGAAGTTCCACAGGATCGACCGATCCATTACCAGGAAGTGTTTGCAACGCTCTACAATCGCATGGGGATCGACGTTGGAAACGCAACGATTCTTGATCAGGCCGGTCGGCCTCAGTATCTGGTGGATTACCGCGATCCGATCAGAGAGTTGATTTAGAACCCCTAACAAAACCTGCGTGAGCCGCGACGTTTGTGGTTGCGTTTCAGGCAAGAAGTGAGGAAGAGACGGGCCACCCCGTCGATGACGAACGACGCAGCCTGAGACGCAAACGCAAGCGTCCCGGAGGGTTGCGTCGATAGCGGCCGATCTGCTGCGTCATCACTCCTCGACGACATTTGTTGTCTCGTCGTTCTTCCTTGCATCTCAGCCACTCTCGACACAACGCGGCCACGGAGTTTTTGTTAGGGGTTCTCAGAGTCTTACTCTGTTTTATGCGCGCACCGTGCGTTCATCATTGTTGCTCGTGTCTCCGACGCGAGTCGAATCAGGTTTTCAGAGGTTCCACCTGCAAGAAAGCTGATTCCCTGTCAAACTGTGCGGACTTGATTGCATGCAAACGTTGCTGGCCATCAAGCCCGTGCGGACGACCGGGAATAGTGGGCTTTTGGACATTCCTGGCAGTGTGAGCCGTTCCCCCACTGAAATCTAACGAACGTGGATGAAACTGCGCGGACGGTAGCGGACATGAACTTCGACCTTCTCCAGCGTGATCGCTTGCTCGAGTTCACCTGGATCCGCGAGGTCCAGCGTGATCAGGTTGCGTCCTGTGGCGGTCTGGTGCGGTGTGAGAGCAGAGACCCACCAGTTGCCTTCCTGCTTTTGAGGCCGCAGTGTGATGCCGTCTGCTCCCTGATGCCACCAGTTCGCAGCGACGCCGCGCAGAAACTCCGGCGACGGGACGGCATGGTTGGTAGCCATCGGGCGAGTGATGCTGGTCGATGCAGGGATATAACTTGACGTGGCTGCCGGTCGTGATGCGTTTGAACCCGGTGAGATCGACCTGAATCGACCGCGTGCCGATGACGATCATGTCGACCAGATTGTGCCGCACCCACGTCTCCACGTCCAGGCCATCAAAGTGGCAGCCGGGAACCGTATCAGCCACTCGCACCGAGAGCAGAAACGGTCGGCCTCGTCGTTCGGCCACGCCCTGCAGCATCAACCGCACTTGCCGCACGAAGTCCGTCAGCGCCTCGCGATGTTCCCATTGCTGCCCGGTCGGCAGGAACGGCGGATGTCGGCCGAAGTCGAGGTTGATCCCATCCAGGTGCTGGGATACGCGGCGATATTTCCTTCATCCAGGCACCACCCCACGCAGTCGACCTGACTGCCGGGCTGGTCGAACGTACTGAATCTCGCGGCGAGCCATTCATCTGGCTTGATGGCCGTCAATTTCGGACCCATGGCGACCGCGTCGTAGCCGACATCATTGTTGACATAGATCCGCCGACGACGATTGACGGCAGCGACGTGGGCCGCTGATAGCTCGACCGAATCGGCCTTCTTCGAGATGGCCGCGAATAGCGTGTCGGCAATCAGCTTCATTCCGGCATCACTGGGGTGCCCGACCGGACCGTTGACGGGAATGTCCGACTGGTAGGAGCTGATGTCCACAAATGTGCGGTGTGCCGGATCCTCGGCGCAGACTCTCCGTTTGATCTCATCCAAGCCAGGATTTCCCCACAGGATATTGCCGGTCACAAAGATCTGCGGATTACTGGATACTTTGAGATCGTTCAGCATAGCCTGCAAGCTCTTGTGGAATGCCTCAACATCGAACCCTTCCGACGGGACATTTTCACCGCATTGCAAGACAACGATGCTCGCCCGCCAATCGAGTTGCTTACGGATCCTGGCCGCCTCATAGGTGGCGTACTCCCGCTCGATGATATTCGCGATGTTGAGGACGTTTTCAGCAGAATCAGTCCCGTCAACGGGTGTTGGCTCAAGGACCAACCGACCACCGGTCCGGGCAACAATCGCCGCCGTGAGGAGGTGAACAAAGTCTTTGTCCTGAACGCTGGCCGCCATGCCCCAGTTCCCTGCCCAGCCAATCTCCGCCTTCGGGCCGTGGAGCGTGAGGCTGTTCCCCAGAAACAGAATACGGTCGGCCTTGAGGGAGCCGAACTCCTGCTGGCCAAGCGCTTCGGTCGGATCAAAATAGACGAACTGAGCCAGGCAAAGACAGAAAAGTGCAACTCGATTGATCATTGGAAAATCCTTCGCGCGAGCACCTATTTTAGAACGCGGAGCCGTGCGTTATTTTGAACTCGCCAGATCGAGCACGATCACGGAGTGAACTTCGAGACGCGGGACGGTGATCATGGTCGATTTGTCGTTGACAGTTATCGGCAGCGGGCACGCTTCGGGCTGCTGCGTGGCTCTCTGAATGCGATATCCATTCAGGCTCAGGCGGATGTCGTGAATTGGCAGCGTCTCTTCGCGGAGCGGGACATCGTCGTTGGGAAGACCGTGAAACGCCGTGGTGTTGACGTCGTTGTAGAGATGCACGAGCAGTTTTGTTTGACCTTCTTTCTCCTGCCGAAAGACCGTGGAATGCACGCAGCGCGGTGCTTCGACTTCCACGGGCGGAGTGCTGTTTGCCGCCCAGCGAATTGCATTGGCCAGCAACACTCGCTGATAGGGATACGCATAGCTGTAGTACGCATGATCGAGGCCGGCGGCGAAGTAGACGACTCGGCCCTTACCGAATTGTCGGGTTACGATGGCTGGAGTGGGCGCGGCATCCGGAGTGGTGTGAGGAGCCGCTTGAGCCGCGAGGGATGAGTCCTCGCTCATCCGAGTGCTCAGCAGCGGGCCTTTGAAGGTCACGGACTCGCGACCGATCAGCTCGCGCAGTTTGTCGCTGGAGAGCACGCTGTCGGTCGGCACTCGTAGTGCGAAGACGTTTTTTCGCTTCAGCCAGTAATCGTCATCAAGGTTCCTCGCGAAGTTGATATCGAGATCAGAGTCAGTTGCCGCAGCGGGCTGCGCGGCGCCAGCTGTCGCTCCCGGCTTGTTCGCAGGATTCGTCGGGCCGCTGTGAAGAACGCCGAGCACGTCGGCCAGCGCGAAGTCGGGACGCGGGTCGCCAAACTCGTTGCACAGCGACGTATCGAGCGATGCGACCAACCCGCCGCCGTTCTTCACGAACTCACGAATGGCGGCGGCCTGCGTGTCACTCAGGCTCGCCGCGTTCGGCAGGATCAACACTTTCTGGCCCGCGAGATCGGCGGCGTTCAGGTTCCAGTCGCAAGTCACCGTCACCGGCAGATGCTCTTCCAGAATGGCTCGATAGGTACCGAAGACATGCGCCAGATAACGATCTTCGACTTGCCCCGAACTGCGACCGTAAAAGGTGCGCGTGTTGTCGCTGAGCAGCATCGCGCCCCACGGCTCAGGGCGTTTGTGAGTCAGCCAGGGCTTGCGACGCTGAACTTCGGCCAGTGCGTCATAGGTCCCCTTCTGCATGTGCTCGGGTTGAATGACCGCGAGGCTGGGACCAGCTCCGTGAGTCGCCGCCAGCAGCACGCGCCGCAGCACTTCATGGGCGGGGAAACTGTCCTTGCCATAGGGATTGCCGTGCGACATCAGATACGGCTCGCTGAAGGCGACCCGGTGATTCGTGCAGGCCCAGATGTAAGCGTTGGCCAGCGCGGGGACGATCGTTGCTCCGCGATTCGTTTCATCGAGCCAGAATTCCTGGTCAGGGGCATCCAGCAACAGATTCATCCGCGCCGGCATGTTGCGAGGCAGGTCGCGGTAATGACCGAAGCGACCGGCGTTCGTTGTCCAGGTCACGAGCGCGACATCGGGCTTGATCCCCTTGAGCCGCGTTTGCATCCGACGAATGACGTCCTCCATGCGACGATCGGCCCAGTGCTGATATCGCCGGAACGCGGCATCGTTGAGATCGACATTGGGAATCTCGCCGCTTGTGTCGCGTTGATAGTTGTCGCGACAATGCTGGCAGTAACAGACGCCCGCGTAATGCAGTCCATCAAAGCTGAAGGCATCTACCTGGTACTTCTCAACGATCTCCGCCAGCACTTCGATGAAGAAATCGCCATACGGGCCGAGCAGGCACAGCATGCCTCCATAAGGATGCTGCTTCAGATCGACCTGCGGGATTTCAGTCGTGTTGGTGGGAACTCGTCGCCAGTCGGGATGCTCGGCGTAGACCTCGCTCTGCAACGTCGGCGGATAAACGCCCAGGATCCTCAGCCCAAGCCGCCGGTACTCGGCGACTTCTTTATCAACCGAGTCCGCCGCTAGATGCGGACTGCGCCGCTTCAACAGCTTGCTGTCATAGAAGACATGAAACGGATCGACGAAACCCATCTCGCTGATCGTGACCCCGGCTTTGACCGCCCGCTGTCGTTGCTCGGCATTTTGAACCGAGAGCGTGTAGCCGACGCCAACCGTCTCTTGCACCCACTCCGGAATGCGAATCTCGCGGAACGGAACCTTGTCATACGGCTCGGCCGCAATGGTCCGGCCCCAGATCGAGGACCGTGGTGGCTCGTCAGCCACTGTACTCCTGGGTGCGTGGACTTGGCCTAAAACACCAATCACACCAGCCAGCCACAGACGGACGAGTATGATTCGATTGAACATGGGCGAAACCTTCATGCGAGTACCTCGGTGACGACGCGAGCGCCGGTGACTTCGGGGTCGGTGAGTCGCTCGGGGCGGCCGTTGTGGGTGAAATTCAAGCGAGTGTGATCGAGGCCCAGTTGATGCAGGATCGTGGCATGCAGGTCGGGGACGCTGACGCGGTTCTCGACGGACTTGTAGCCGAACTCGTCGGTGGCTCCGTGAATGTGCCCCTGCTTGAAGCCGCCGCCCGACATCAACAGACTGAAAGCGTGCCGATTGTGGTCGCGGCCATCGGCGCCTTCAGTGATCGGCAAGCGTCCGAACTCGCCCGTCCATTGAACAATGACCTCGTCCAGCAACCCGCGCTGTTTTAGATCCGTGATTAACGCGGCACTCGGCTGATCGACGTGACCGCAGATGGTCCTGAGTCCGTTCTTCAGATCGCCGTGGTTGTCCCACGGTTGGAAGCTGGGACTGAGCGGCGGGAAGACCTGCACGAACCGCACGCCCGATTCGACCAGCCGGCGAGCCATCAGACAGCGCGTGCCGTAACCGGCGGTGGCGGGATTGTCGAGTCCGTATAACTTGCGCGTCGCTTCGGTCTCCTGTGAAAGATCGAGAATATTCGTGGCCGACAACTGCATCCGCGCGGCCAGTTCAAAGTTCTGGATCCGCGCCTCAAGCTCCGACTCGCGCGGGTGCTCGGCCAGGTGGAGCGTGTTGAGCTGCGAAAGGAACTCGCGCGAACGCGACTGGACGTTGGCGGAGATCGTGCGAGCGGGCTGCAAGTGCAGAACCGGAGTCCCCGAGGAACTGAACTCCGTCCCCTGAAACACCGCGGGCAGCCAGCCGCTCGACCAGACCATCTTGCCCGAGGTGTTGTAGCCCGCCGGGTCTCGAAGCACGATGTATCCAGGCAGGTTCTGATTCTCGGAGCCCAAGGCATAACCGATCCACGATCCCATCGCGGGTCGTCCCCAGAACGTCTTGCCGGTCTGCATCATGTTGATCGCAAACGGGTGGTTATTGTTTTCCGAGAACATCGACCGCACCAGGCACAGGTCGTCGGCGACGGACGACAGGTGCGGAATCAATTCCGAGAACTCCATTCCGCTCTGGCCGTGGCGAGCGAACTTGAACGCCGTCCCCATCAGCACATTTTTGTTGCCCAACTGAAACGTTTCGACCTGTTCCGGATGCGGCTGTCCGTTGCGTTTCGAGAGTTCCGGTTTGTCGTCAAACAAGTCCATCTGCGAAGGACCGCCGTTTTGGAACAATTGAATAATCGCCCTGGCCTTCGCGGGGAAATCCCCATCGCGTGGGGCGAGGTTGTGGCCGCGATGGTTCGCGGTCGTCGCCGACTCTGCCGCCAGCAGACGGGCATCGTTCATGA
>CAMAVB010000179.1 GCA_945861465.1 Candidatus Kuenenia stuttgartensis | reverse complement strand
TCACCATGATCGACGGACTTTCCATTCCGGATGCGGCCGCCCAGCTGAATCGATCGGAAGCCGTCATATACGCCGCACGCAGCCGCATCATTCGAAGACTGAGAGATGCCGTGAAACAACTGGAGGACGAGTCCGATTTCTCATGAGAGTTCACAAAAATGTAGCCATCACGCTCCGTCGTGATGAGCCTTCAACAACCCCACGATGTTATTTCTGGCCTGTGCCACACGCAAGGATCCTTCTAGTGGCGAAATGGCATTGGTTTGTATGTGCGAAAGATCCAGGCTCGTCACGGCGGAGCGTGACGGCTACTTTATTGAAGGCACGATATGAACACACAACCTGAAACCTGCGATCCATCTCTTATTGAACGCTATCTGGCGGATTTGCTGAACACTGCGCAGGAAGCGGCATTCCACAGCCATCTGGAATCCTGCGAGACGTGTCGTCAGCAGATCCACCTTGCGGCCGCGGAGCCGTCTTCGTGGAGCGACGCAGAAGAGTTTCTGCAGGACCAGCCGTTTGATTCGATGGCATTTGAATCGTCGGCATCACACCTCAGTCATGATGGCCACGACGTGCATGACCGCAAGGCTGCAGCGTCGGCAGAGGTCACTCAAGTCCTGGGCATGCTGAATCCCACCGACGATCCACAGATGCTGGGACGAATTGGCGGCTATGAAGTCTCAGGCGTGATTGGTTCCGGGGGCATGGGAGTTGTGTTGAAAGCCTTCGACGGGCCGCTGGATCGCACGGTTGCGATCAAAGTGCTGGCACCGCGTTTGGCATCCAGCGGTGCCGCTCGCCGTAGGTTCGCCCGCGAAGCAAAAGCGGCCGCGACGGTGCTGCACCCGAATGTCATCGTGATTCACGGCGTGTCGAATGATGGCCCGCTGCCGTTTCTTGTCATGCCGTATCTTCGCGGTGAATCGCTGCAGCGACGGCTCGACCGACAGGGACCGTTGCCGACGGAAGAGATCGTCCGGATTGCGCAACAGGTTGCATCGGGACTTGCCGCAGCTCATGGACAGGGTCTGGTTCATCGCGACATCAAGCCAGCCAATATTCTGCTGGAAGATGGCGTCGAACGTGTCACTCTGACGGACTTCGGACTGGCCCGAGCCGTCGATGACGCCAGCATGACTCGCAGCGGAGTCATCGCGGGCACTCCGCAGTACATGTCTCCCGAACAGGCTCGCGGCGATAACGTCGATGCTCGCAGCGATCTCTTCAGCCTTGGCAGCGTGATGTACGCTATGTGTACCGGCCGGCCGCCGTTTCGAGCTGAAACCAGCTACGGCATTCTGCGGCGTATCACGGACACAGAGCCGCGTCCGGTGCGAGAAGTGAATCCGAACATCCCGGAGTGGCTGGAACGAATCATTCTGCGATTGCTTGCGAAATCGCTGGATGATCGAATTCCGACAGCCGATCATGTGGCGACATTGCTGCAGAAGTGCCTCGCACATGTTCAGCAGCCGACGATTATCGAGCTGCCTGAAGAATGCCGCGTGCCGGTCCGTCGAAGGAGCTTTTGGCGAGTATCGTTGAGACCGTTCCGCAATGCAGTGTGGATCGCTGCGAGTTGCATCGTCGTGGCCGGAATCTATGGCGTCGCAGCATCACTGTTCGACGAAGCAGATTCTACGGCAGTTTCCAGAGCTGTGCCTCCAGGTAAAGGAACGACGAAAGTCGATGGTTCATCGCTTTCCATTGCAACCGAATGGGAAACAACTCAGACGGACATCAATGTCTTTGACAAAGAACTCGGCCCATCCGAAGCCGAAGCCGGAAAACTCTGGCGAATAACATCGGATGCGAAACCACCATGACCCAAAAATGGCGAGCGGCTGGGCGTCAGCCCTCCGTGCATCCTGCAATTCCATCCGCGTTTATCCGTGTCCATCTGCGGCCATTCGCGATGATGCAAACACGACAGAAAACATATGCAGAATTACCACAGATAAACACAGATGAACGCAGATATTCAAAAACTCCACGTTAATGCCGAGCCCACAAGCCATTTCATCTGTGTTCATCTGTGTTCATCTGCGTCCATCTGTGGTAAGTAATAAGCTCCGCGTTCGTAAACCTGGCGACTTTGCTCTCTCAACCCACATGCTTTCCGCACTCAAATTCAGGATGCCCCACATGTCTGTTATCTCCAAATGGATGTTCGCACTTATCCTTCACGGTGCGTTGATTGCATCGCCAACGTTGATGGCGCAGGAAACGGCGTCGAACGTGAGTTCCTCCGTTGAACAGCCAGAGACAAAAGCCGCTGACGGTCCAGAAAATCCGCAACCGGTTGCGGTGGCTCAGGAATCATCAACCGAATCGACAGAGCCAGATCGCCAGTCTGCACGACCAACACTTGCCGAACTGATGCAGGAGTTCCGATCCCTCGAAGAATTTGCAACGCGACTTCGGGTCATCGAACAGCAGAGCGTGACATTTGATTCGGAGAAAACTCAGGTCGCCTTTGGTATGGAGCGAGCCGGACGACGGCATCGAGTTGACAGAGAGTTTGTCACGTTAGGCACTGACTATAAAACGACCGTTCTTGCATACAACCTTGACGGGCTGCCGATCGATCCAGCATCATCGCTTGCGAAAGCAAACCTGATGATTGTCGCTGATGGTAAACTCCCAATGTCGGATGCAGGTTCTCTCCCTTTAAATTTCGGGGAACGGACACTCAATGCTTCCAGTCTTTCCGAATTGTTTCAGCAGCATCCAGGTCACTTTGCCCTTGACTGGGACAACGGTCAGGCAATCATCCGTTTCGCATTGGCTGCTGAAGTCGGCGGTCTACCGGCACAGATTCGCATGCGGCAAGACGGTGAGGGCAGATGGGTCCCGGTTCAATACGACTTTTCTTACAAGGAGGAGGATGCATTTCATTTACACTGGGAACTTAAGAATCTTGACAATCTGGCAAAGTGGTACTCACTGGACTACTTGCCTAAGGGATATTGCGAATTTGTTTGGGGTTCCTTAAAGGAAAGATCATTATTTCTACGAACGGAATTCGAAGTTCAGAAGCGCTCGGCTCTGCCTCCATCCAGCCAGCCTGTCGATGCCGACGTGTCGGATGCAGGCAAAAGGAACGGGCCAGGAGATACGCCTGCAGTAACACATCCTCAGGCTGCGAAGCGCGGTGGAGATGGCTCACCGTTTGGTGGACGTGGATCCGGAGGCAGCCGCTCCACTGCGGAGTCACTGTCATCGAATGACCCGACTATCACAGTCGATGAAGAACAGCTGAAGATCTTTCATCTGCAACACAGCGATGCAAATCAAACTGCGACCGTGATCGAGCAGTTGTTTGGCGGCGCGATTGTGACGGTGGCTGTTGATGCCCGCACGAACTCTCTCATCGTTCGCAGCAATGAACCATTGCTGCAGCAGATTGAAGCGATTCTTCTGCGACTCGATGAGCAACCCGGTACGCAGGCCCCGATCGTGAATTCAACGACGGGGCCAACTGCCAACTCAACGATCACAACCACGCCCGACCCTATAGCTGCGCCTGCGCCGATTGTGCCAATCGCTGAGTACCGCCGTCGCCAGGACGAGCTGGAACTGCCGCTGCTGCAGCTTGCGGAGAAAGTGCGATCCACTGAAGCGTCACTCGGAAAAGACCACCCGGACAGTCTGAAGCAGAGAGCCAGTCTTCGCGAAACGATTCAGAAGACGTTCGCAACCCGCCAGGAAATTCCGCGAGCCGAACTCACCGAGTTCACTCGCCGCCTGCAACGCATGCAGCAATCCATCGATTCCCGCGATCTGATTTTGGACAAGATTGTTGATCGACGGCTGGAGGAGTTGTTGAATCCAGATACCTCATGGGACGGGCATTTGGGTCGTTCGGACGGTTCTCTGCATCGACGAAATGCTGCCGAGCCAAAACTTCTTCAGGGCGCGCGAGCAGTCAGCGGCCTTGTTCAGAGTGTTTCAGGGATGGAGGTCCGGATTTCACTCGGAATCGATGATGGAATCAGGCCGAGAGACAAACTCGCTGTTCTATCGGGGCTCGACTATGATAGCGCGAATGTGATCGAAATCACTTCAGTTCAACAGGACTGCAGCCTTGCTCGGATTTTGACAGAGGCAGAGGAATTCAGGATCCGCAGTGGAGATCCGGTCTTACCCATTACTTCCGGCAAATCCGATTCTGAAAGAACCCCCGAGCCAGCGGTCGTAACTTCTGCTGAAGAAAACGCTTTCCCACCCCCGGCCTGGCGACCGAAATCTGAAGCTGAAAAAGCGACCAGTCGTCTTGTTCTGGTGTTCTTCCAGGATAAGGCACGGCGTGCCGTGCCAGCCCTGCTAATCCGGCATGGCAACGAGACGATTGCACTCACAACCGGTCCAGCAACGATCGTTCCTGAGAACATCGAACATGCCATCGATCGCACGTTTCTGGAATTCTACGATCGCGAAAATGTTCCCACGACTTATGCAGACTTCAGCACTCCGGATCTCTTCCTGCACGTTGCGAAGGAGCAGCTGACTTCGTTTCAACTCAAGAATCCCGTGACGCTCAAGACCGGCGATGTCCTGTCAGCAATTCTCATGCACGGACAAGCCGATCTTGAAGTGACTGCGGATGCCGCTCGCATTACGGCCGTCGATCAGAGGACCACCTGGCAACTTCCGAGCCACAACCTGAACCGTGAATTCACGGGGCTGTTTCAGATCGATAAGCGACTCCCCGAAGGAACGCCGCTCTTCAAAAATGGCGAGTTGGCAGGTATCACTTTGCTGGGGACTCGCTTTATGAAGGACGATTTTCCGGGTTCGTATGTCGTCTCCGCAAGTCGCATTGTCGAGGTTCTTCAGCAACTGAAAATCGAATGAACAAGCAGGTGGAGTTGCTGATGTAGCCTGAATTCGGGCCACGCAGGAATGAAACACGGCTGAGAAGACCCGGAGACACACGATGTTCTATGACGTTGTGCTGCCACAGCGTGCAGTCGAGTATGATTCTTAAAGTAGGTCCTTTCTGCCGGAAAGGACTTTCGCCGCAAGGCGAACCGCCATGGGTCGCACGTCCGCTCCACGTCGCCGCGTGGCCGTCCTTTCGACCTCGACTCGTCGCTGGTCGCGGCGGGGCCGCGAAGTCCTGCTCGGCAAGCAGGACCTACCGAAATCCGCAACTGCACCCGTCGCTGGACTCGATGCACGTGCGCTCGTCACACTGGCTGGTCACTGGTATACTCCTTGCCCGGGATTGATCTGCATGTGCCGCCGAACGGAGACTGTTCTGCATCTTCATGGGAGGCGATTGCTTTGACAGACCTGAAGATTTGGGGTGGCCGGGGCTGGACTGAGCGAAGCGAAGGAAGCCCCGGGGTTTCGAGCTAGCGCTCTCCAACCCCGGCCACCCCCAAACCCGACCTTGATGAAGCACCAAGTGGCGGACGATCGACAGATCGGGAGTTTGACTGCATGAATCACGTCGTTGTGGCATTGAATTGGCTCACTGGCCGATTAGCTTTTTCTGTCGCTTTTTTTGCGGCTGGCCACATTGCCCTGGCGGCGGCAGAGGAAACGCCGGATTTCGAGACGCACGTCGTTCCGATCCTGAAGACATACTGTTACGAATGTCACGGTGGCGGCGAGAAGGAAGGTGATCTGACGCTGCATCAGTTTTCGACGGAAGATCAGGCTCTGACGAGATCTGATCTGTGGTGGAATGTTCTGAAAAATGTCCGATCACAGTTGATGCCTCCAGTCGGACATGATCGCCCATCGCCAACCGAAGCAACCACGCTCGCAAACTGGATTAAGTTTCGTGCATTTCAAATTGATCCGGCGAATGTCGATCCAGGCCGAATGGCCGTTCGGCGACTCAACCGCGTCGAATATGGAAATACAGTCTCTGATCTGATGGGCATTCGGTTCGACGCGACGATCCTGTTCCCGCCGGATGATTCGGGTTTCGGTTTTGACAACGTCGGTGACGCACTCAGCTTTTCCCCGTTACTGATGGAGAAATACTTACACGCGGCGCAGTCGATCGTAGACCGAGCGATCCCGAAAGCGACATGGGTTGTCCCGGCTCAGGAGTTTTCGGGACGCGACTTTCGTGACACCGCAGCGAACGTGTCAGGAGATCGTTTGTCATCCACGAAGCCAGCGTATTTGAAACGCACAGTGACGATCGAAACTGCGGGGAAGTACAAAGTCGATGTCGCCGTCAAGCTGCATGGTTCGTTTGAATATGATGCGTCACGGTATACCGTCGTATTTCGCATCGACGGGCAGGATCGCAGCACCAACGAATACGGCTGGGATGAGAGCAAGCCGCTGCGGTATGAATTCTCAGAAGACTGGACCGCTGGCGAACATGAGTTGTCATTCGAACTCACGCCGATCCCGAGCGAAGAATCTGCAGAACCAAAGGCGTCGGAAGAATCGACATTCGCTCGCTTCGAAGTTAACTCTGTCCGCATCGAAGGCCCGGAAGGAACGACGGAATTCGTACATCCTCCGAATTACTCGAAATTCTTCCCACGCGACAATCCGCCAGCAGACGCTCCAGAACGGCACGCCTACGCTGAAGAGATCCTCCGAAAGTTCGCCACGCATGCGTTTCGCAGCCGAGTGAAACAAGCGACCGTCGATCGATTGGTGAAAATCGCCGAATTGGCCACGCAACAACCGGACGCGACTTTTGAATCGGGCATTGCTCAGGCGATGACCGGCGTACTGGCGTCGCCGCGTTTTCTGTTTCGGTTAGAATCTTCTGGTGAGGCCGATGCCGCAAAGCCGTTCGCGGATGTCGATGAACTGGATCTGGCATCGCGGCTTTCGTACTTCCTGTGGTCCACAATGCCCGATGAGGAACTGTTTGAGCTGGCTCAGCAGGGACAACTCCGGACCCAGCTTGCAGCGCAAGTCGCGCGCATGATGCGGGATCGCCGTGCGAATGAGTTTTTGCGAAATTTTGTCGGCCAATGGTTGAGGACGCGCGATGTGACGCAGGCGACTGTGGATCCCATCGCCGTGCTGGGACATCAGAAAGAATTTGAAGCCCTTGTGGCCCAGTTCCGTGGTCGACGCGGCCGATCGTTTGGTCAGGAATTGACTCCGGAGGAACAGAAGACACGCGACCGCTTTCGCGAACTGCGAAAGATCACGGATGATTTCGACGACGAACTCAAACGTGCGATGCAGCGGGAAACCGAATTGTGCGTGGAACATATCGCACACGAAAACCTGAGTTTGCTGGATCTGCTCGACTGCAACTACACTTTCGTCAATGAGAAACTCGCAAAGCACTATGGACTCCCGGATATCCACGGCGACGACATGCGACGCATCGAGCTGCCGCCGGACAGCGTTCGGGGCGGCGTGCTTTCTCATGCGTCCATGCTGTTGATCACATCAAATCCGACGCGAACGTCCCCTGTTAAACGAGGTCTGTTCATTCTGGACAACATCCTCGGAACGCCAGCCCCCCCTGCCCCGCCGGGAGTTCCTGCACTTGAAGAAGCTGCGGGGAAATTTGCAGACCGCGAACCAACTCTGCGCGAGCTGTTGGCCGCTCATCGAGAATCGGCATTGTGCGCGTCCTGCCATGCCAGGATGGATCCGCTGGGACTGGCTCTGGAGAATTATAATGCACTCGGAAGCTGGCGAACGGAGGAAAAGGGTGCAGCAATTGACGCATCTGGTACACTGATCACAGGAGAATCGTTTCAGAATGTGCGTGAACTGAAGCGCATTCTCCGCGAACATCATGCTGCGGATTTTTATCGATGTGTCTCCCAAAAAATGTTGACGTTCGCGATTGGTCGAGGGCTCGAACAGACAGACGAGCACACGGTCGATCTCATTGTCGAACGTCTGCAAAACAGTGGTGGCAAGTTCAGCGACCTCATTGATGGTGTAATCGCGTCCGCACCGTTCCAGAAGATTCGCAATTCTGGACAGACCGAAGACTAGGGTTTATCTGTTCTCTTTACGGAGGCTGGACCAAGCGCAGCGCCGTTCCGGCATCTCGGCGATTTGCCGGAGCTCCGCTGCGCTTCGGTCCGGCCTACATTCCTGCATCACATCATGTTAGAAAGATCCACCATGAACCATCAATCTTCAGATCGCCGAGGTTTTCTGCGCGGTATGGGTGTCTCGATTGCGTTACCTGCACTCATGTCGCTTCAACCAGGCTCTCTGTTTGGCGCACAGATCAGCGATACGGCACGCATGGCGACGACCAGCACAGGCGCTCCGTTGCGCATGGCTTTCATGTCCATTCCGAACGGCGTTCAGCAGGACCATTGGTTTCCGACAGGCGATTTTGAACTGAACGAATCTATGGCTCCGCTGGCGTCACTGAAAGAACATTTTCAGGTGATCGGTGGCCTGGATCATGAAAATGCGACAGCGGGCCGGGACGGTGCCGGTGACCATGCTCGAGCCAGCGCCACGTTTCTGACAGGAGCACGCGCACGCAAGACAGCGGGCAACGATATTCATGTGGGAATTTCAATCGATCAGGTCGCTGCACAGCGGGCGGGAAATCTGACTCGTTTTCCGTCGTTGGAGCTGTCGTCCGATCTGATCCGCAACTCGGGCGGCTGTGATTCGGGCTATGCGTGTGCGTATCAGTACAATCTGGCGTGGAGTTCTGCATCGACCCCCGTGACACCGGAAGCAAATCCGCGCCTGGTTTTTGAACGACTCTTTGGTGCAGGCGAAGGCTCGGAACGCCGCAAGAACTTTGCGTTGCGTCAGCAGACAGAGCGCAGTGTGCTGGACTTCGTGCTGGAAGAAGCGTCCGATGTGCAACGTTCGCTGGCCGTCAGCGATCGGCAGAAGTTTGATGAATACCTGACTGTCGTGCGGGAACTGGAACTGCGTCTGAAGGCGGCGGAAACACATCAGGAGATCCCTGAGATCGAGCGATCAACTCCTGTCGGCATCCCTGGTGACTTCAGTCAATACATGGACCTGATGTTCGATATGCTGCACTTGGCATTCCAGACCGATACGACACGCATCGCCACACTTTTGCTGGCGTACGACGGAAGCAATCGCACGTTTCCACAGCTCGGTATTCGAGAAGGCCACCATTATCTGACGCACAATCAGCGCGAGACCGATCTTGCGAAAAAGGTCGCCGCGATCGATCAGTTCTACATCAGTCGCTTTGCCAGATTTCTCGAACGCATGGCGACGACCGATGACGTCGATGGCAATTCGCTGCTGCACAATTCCATGATTGTCTACGGAGGTGCCATCGCAGACGGAAACCGGCACACACATGATAACCTGCCGGTGATCCTTGCGGGCCATGCAGGGAGAGCCATTCAGACGGGCCGCTATCTGAAAGTTGATCCGCAGCCAATGTCGAATTTGTATGTCAGCATGTTGAATCAATTCGGGGTCCAGACCGACCAGTTCGGCGATTCTACGCGACGTCTGGCTGAGTTCTGAAGCATAAACCCGCTCACAGATTCCTGAAATTTTGCGAGGCTCCGAATCGCTCACGCACCGTGGCAGCTCGTTCGCTGATGACCTGCACGGCGATGCGCGTCTCTCGGAACAGCAGCATCGAACCGTACACCAGCGCGGCAACTGCGACCAGGCCAGCAGCGACGCCGACGAGTTCCAGCGGAAGGACGATCGCAGGCAGCTGAATCGAGGCGGTGACAGCACCCAGCAGCGAGACGAATGCCGCAAACGCAAAGGCTCCCAGCGCCACATAAAAACTGCGGAGCGATCTCAGCAGAAGCAACGTCCGATCTTCTGCAGCTCTCAGTTCCCGGAGTCGACGTTGTGCGTCGGGACAACTCAGATCCGTCGTCCCTTCCAATTGCTTCGACAATTCCCGAGCCCGGTCCACTCCGCGAGCGAGTCGATTACTGGTGCTCATGATCAGCACGGACGACGCATTGGTCAGGATCGCAGGCGCCACAATCAGCGAAAGTACAGCAAACGGATTCGATTCCATTTCACGGAGTTTCTGTTGGTGTCGCGACCGCTGGAACGCGAAACTTCCTGATGATCCCCGTAATCACACCCAGCACTTGACGAGGCGATAAGCCGGGTGTGCCGGGAATGGCTGGCATGAGATTGTTCGTGCCATCCTGCACTGTGCAAAGAATGACAGAATGTCGGTCGTCCATTGCAGCCACTAAGCAGCCGGGTTGTGGTGGCGATTCGCGATTCACAATGATGAAATCTCCGCTGGCGATATTGAGCGGCAGAAATCCATTTCCCTCCACCCGCATACATGCAATCTCAGGGCCTTCAAAGACCGTGCCGAAAGAAACGGATTCGTCTGATCCGACCGACGGCTGAATTGGCCCACTCGTCGCCGCAGTACCGATCAACGTAACTGACAGGCGATTCTGTGGAGCATCCGAAAGCTGAATCGCGCGCGACATATT
Organism: Candidatus Kuenenia stuttgartensis; assembly: GCA_945861465.1. GTDB lineage: Bacteria > Planctomycetota > Planctomycetia > Planctomycetales > Planctomycetaceae > SXXK01. The sequence goes on along the minus strand of CAMAVB010000179.1, from coordinate 5,788 downwards.
CTGTTCACGGCTGATCAATCCCTTGCGTTCCAGCGCTTTCAGGTGACACATCACGCCGTTGGGAGAGCGAATATTGAAATGCAGTCCTATTTCCCGGACGGTGGGGCCGTAGCCACGGTTGATAATCTTGTCCCGCAGAAACTCGTAGATTTCACGCTGGCGTTTCGTCAGCGCAATTCGTTTCGTAGGACTTTGCATTCGAGTTTTTTCCTGAATCACAGAGGTGGATCCGTTCAACGGGATGCGGCCTTGATAATCGTCAGAAGTGTAATCGGCGATGGCTTTGATCATGAACAATTTTCTCCCCTGCGCCCAACTCAACAAACCAATTATCCCTGCGCCGCAGCGTGACCGTTCCTCACGCAATTGAAAGGAACAATTCAAATCGATTCGTCAGCGAAAGGCCAAGCCATTGTCGCTGATGCTTCAGGATTCGGCGGAATTCAGAACAATGTTATGCAAACTGAATGCCAGAGGAGTAAACGGAAATACAGTGTCGTAGAAACTACGCGAAGTGCCACGAATTCAACGCGAACTTCACACAAAACTTACGGAAGTGTTCGATTCCTGTTCCAGTTGAGAGACAACGGTGCCGTTTTTCTCACCACAATTGCCCATCGTCTGCACCACCGACCGACTCTCTGGGACTGTCGTTTTAGTCTTGAATGTGGGCATTTTCGTTTAACGGCGAGCCGCAGGCGTAGGCAAAACATGATACCGACGCCTGCGGCTTGCCGCTAAACGATTAAAACGACAGTCACCTATATTAGGGGTGACACCTGTACTGTATGTATTCGCGGCCGAAATTCACCTGTGATCCAGCAGATTTTCTTGTAACTGCTCGAAAGAAGTCGCAGATTCTTGGCAATGTCCCGTTCAATCGGGATCAGCAGAGGCGGTAAACGTCTGCCAATGAATCGGAGATTCAAGCAATCATTCTCACACGGTACAGATACTTCTCATTCGGAACGTCACGCCGCTGGCGATCCAAAATGTGGAAGCAATGCACAGCAACACTCCGATATCGAACCTCGGGAACATTCCAGTCTGAATGATAATGGCTGGCCGGTAGTACTCCATAACCGACAACCAAGAGGCGCTCTTCGCCCAGTCCTGAAACTGAGCCAGAAAATTCAGCAGGAATGACGCCAGCATGATAGCAAAAATCACACCAATCGCACGACCACGACGATCACTGAGTGATGACAGAAAGAATGCGAAACTCCCCACGGCCAGATAAACGGCGGCAAGATTGGCCATCACCATCATCGTGTGAGAGACCGACAACCGCATTTCCGGCTGTACGGTCAATGATGCGGTCAGATGCCCGGCATAGCCAAATGCCAGGATACAAATCCCGGAAAGCAGCCAGCCAATCGTTTCGGCCATAAACACTTTCCAGCGCGACACTGGCAGGCACAGCAGGAAATCGGCCGTGCCTCGGTCAATTTCCCCTGCAGGCATTCGGGAACAGTACATCACTTCGTGCGCCCAGATGAGTGTCAATACCGTCGGATGTACCCACAGGAAAGCCTGTGAAAGCTGCGACGACATCTGATCGCCCGGATCAACTCCCAGCAATGCCGTAATCAGTGGTTTGACCATCGGCATTTTGTCGAACATTGTATGAATGTTGCCGAGGACCTTCGGCAGGAGTGCGGTAAGCAGTCCCATGATCGCGCAAAGTCCAAGACTGAACCACAGGACTGGCCACCGAACTTCCATCCAGATTTTGCTCAACAGGCCAGACATACATTTAATTCCCAATGTCAAATTCCCAATGTCCAATGAATCTTGGCGCGGGCTTCGCCCGCCGCCGAAACAAGTAAGCAGATTTCGCTGAAATCTGCTGTGCCGACTTCGGCGAAGTCGGCGAAGTCGGCCTAAATTGAGTCAGCTTCAAAATGATGTGTTGCCCAAAAAAAAGCTCTCAGGGTTATTCAACTCCTGATGTTTGCAGAGCAGATTGATCATTCTGCATAGTACCGTCGAAACAACACTTCCAGTGCCGGTGAACCGATCACAACATCGGCAAAGTTCTGCGCTGCCGCCCACTGCATGAATGGTGTCGATGTGCCCAGGAGTTCCAGAATACAGGTACGGTGGCGAAGCGATGGTGGCACCATCAAAGCGATCGTCGATGAATACTGCGCAGGTGACGAACTTGGCTCGAATTTTAAGTCTACGCAGCTCGGCCATTGAATGTCGGACGCCCGTTGTTGTTCCTGCAACGTGACCACAATTTGCCGCGGGGCCTGAGCCTTCAAATCGATTAGTTTGGAATCTTCGACGATCTGTCCGTCGCGCACGATCGCGATGCGATCGCAAAGCGTTTCTACTTCGCTCAGCGTATGGCTGGAGAACATCACTGTGCGCCCCTCGCTCGCCAGTTCCCGCAGGCACATCATCAGCGTGTCCTGCATCAGCGGATCGAGTCCGGAGGTGGGTTCATCCAGAATGACAATTCGTGGCGAATGAGCGAGCGCCAGCACAAGGGCGACTTTCTGGCGATTTCCCCGTGACATTTTTCTGACGACCAGATCCGGTTCCAGACGAAATCGCTCAGCCAGCTTGAGCCCATTGGGCAGCAGGTCGCGACCGTGAATCTTCGAAATCATGCTGAGTCCGCGACGCGTGGTCAGCCAGGAATACAGACGCACATCGCCAGCCACGTAACCGACATCCTGACGAATGGTCGAGCCGTCGCTCCAGCAATCCTGCCCAAAGATCCGGGCCGTCCCCGAACTGGCGCGCAATAGCCCCATCAGGATTCGAATCGTCGTCGATTTTCCCGCCCCGTTCGGGCCAAGGAAACCAAAGATCTCTCCGGCATTGATCGTCAGATTGACATCGCTGATCCCGCGCCGCGAACCATAGGTGCGACACAGGTCTTTTGCAGCGATAACGGACATTTGTGTCTTTCAATCGGTTTTTCCCGGCCATCAAGGGTTTGGATTCTTCCGAATATGACGGCTGACGTCTACCGAGACGCCGCAATGCGAGCGCGATTGGGCGCAGAAGAGGTGAATTCCCGTCGAAGGGAAGAATTCCTGTCCTGCCAATTGGACAAGAAGACCGAGCAGGGGCAGTTTTGATGCAGTCGCGAACCCCGACTCGCCGAAAGCTGTCTCATTCAGCGGGTAGAAACTTGAATGCCCGGAGTTCGACAGCTACGATTCGCCAAGTGCATGGTGGCTATAGCTCAGTTGGTTAGAGCGCCAGATTGTGGTTCTGGAGGCCGCCGGTTCAAGCCCGGTTAGCCACCCTACGGAAGCCTCATTCGTATTGACTGCGAATGAGGCTTTTTCATTGGGATTTGACGACTTTTGCGGCTTGCCAGACGCATGAACCTCGTCGTGGCACAGACTGCCCAAAGTGACAGGAAATGACTCGAAATGCCCTGCTTTGCTGGAAATTGGTGCAACATCTGGTGCAACAAACTTCAGAGGGTGAGTTGAAGCCGGAACCAGATCCCGACAATCGGTTCCCGTGGCTCACATCAATTGTTCGTCTCTCTTCGGCCCCGGATTGAGATTCACCGTTGGCAGTGTGTCTAAGGCTCCATGAACATCCAGCAACTTCGGATCAACTCGTGGCGCCATCGAATCAGGACGCTTGGCGGGTATGCCATCCACAAGCGTGATGCCAGGCCGTTGCTACGTGACTCGGATGTCAAAGCCTTTTAGGGACTGTTATCGATGTCCGACGCACCGGACGCATTGTCGAGACCTACGATATCGGAGTCGTTAACAACCATAACTTCTTCGCCGACGGTATCCTGATCCATAATTGCCAGCATGATGCGGCTTCGTCGATGGCTCATCTGCATAACGTGATCCGGCCGAAGTGGATTCTTGGATCTTTGCTTTCCAGGGTTCGATTATTGCCGTGTGTTACGCTTTACGCGTATTTGGGGCGATCGGGTATACGTGTCGCCAGCCTCTCAGGTTAACCTGCCGGTCTCGGTGTGGTCGATAACTGCGTGCAGCTGGCAGCCGTCTACTTACTCAGGACACGCCCTCCTGAGTGAGTTGGGCTGGAGACAATTTGTGCCGAAATCGCGATCACCCTCGCAGCTTTCTCAATGGGCGTTTGTCATCATTTCGACTTCGCCATTTGATGGCGAGGCGAGCCCTCGCAAATCAAATTTTGGGCTGCTCCGGCGCGTCAGACCGGAGCAGTGAAGCGAAAGCTCGCTTCTCTTGATCATGCATCTATCTTCGGCTGCAATAATGCTGGTGATTTGCTAGTCTTTCGGTTTAGGCATTTTGAATCTTCACAGCGACAACAGAAGTGAACCTTATGAATCGTGAATCCATCCACCGTCGATTATTCCTGGCTGCTGCCGCAGGCAGTCCGTTCATGGCAGGAATCTGTTCGCCACTTCTAGCGCAGGACGGCGAAAAGGTATCTGAACCCAAAGGACAGGAGAGAAAGCTGGCAGGTCCGTTGGAAGCGACCTTTGAACGGGACTATGACGCTCCGACATTCAAGCCTTCCTGGAAGAAACCGCAGCTGAATCGTCAGATGCTTCAGGACTTTGTCATCTTCGCTCATTCGGAACTGGAGATGACAAAGAAGCTTCTGGACCGCGAACCCGGGCTGCTGAACGGGGCCGTCGACTGGGGCACCGGCGATTTCGAGACGGCACTTGGTGGTGCATCGCATATGGGCCGCCGTGATATCGTGACTTTTCTGCTCGAGCGAGGTGCACGCATTGATATGTTCTGTGCCGCTATGCTGGGGCAGCTGGAAGTGATTAAATCGTTGCTGACTCTGCAGCCGACGCTGATCGACGCAAAGGGTCCTCATGGATTCAGTCTGCACTTCCACGCTCAGGTTGGCGGCGATGACGCCAAAGAAGTGCTTGACTATCTGCAGTCCATCAAACAGATCGAACTGAAGCCTGTGCCGTTCCTGAAGAAGTAAGAGAACTCGAACGAGTGACGACAATTGCGTGATAAGCTGCTGAGGAGCCGCTCTACTCATTTCAGCTGCCCAAGATACATTCTCAATGTCGCGTGAAGTGACCACTAGAGCTGTATTCCTCCGCAAAGTCCTGCCACGCCGTTTTGGCGGCTCTTGCAACCATGGATCGCGTCATTACTGCATTTCTCCTTTCACAACCAAAACTCTAATCTGTTTCTATCGGCCCCGTTACACAAATGGACCAAGTTCAAATCTTGTGTCAGGAAGTTAGCATGAATCGTTCAAGTCTTGCGCTTTGTCTTATCTGTCTGGCCGTTCCGTCGGTCAGTGTTGCGACCGATTGGCCACAGTTCCGTGGGCCGAATGCCAGCGGCGTCACGAGTGACGCGAATGCACCAACCAGTTGGAGTGCAAACGAAAACCTGCTGTGGCAGACAGACATTCCGGGCGCTGGCTGGTCCAGCCCGATCGTGATCGGCGACAGACTTTTTGTGACGACGGCGGTGACCGACGGACCACAAAACTCGGCGAGCGATTATCGCTGGGAGGTCCTGTGTCTGGACTCGAAAACCGGAAAAGTGCTGTGGACAAAAACGGCTCTTGAAGGCAAGCCGCGGTTGGAAACTCATCGCGACAACACCTATGCGTCTGAGACGCCGGTCACTGATGGGAAGTATGTCGTCGCGTACTTTGGCATGATGGGAATGTTCTGCTACGACCTCGACGGAACACTGATCTGGAAGAAGGACCTGGGTCTTCATCCGATGGCTCAGGATTGGGGGACTTCCAGTTCGCCAACGATTCTTGACGGGAAAGTCTTCGTGCAGATCGACAACGAAGAGGCCTCCTTTGTCGTCGC
>CAMAVB010000178.1 GCA_945861465.1 Candidatus Kuenenia stuttgartensis | reverse complement strand
ATCGGCTGATCGCGTTCACTTGGAGTTCGCAGGTGCGTCGATGTTGTCTGAAATGCGGTTTCCCCGTGACTGAGTCTGACAGAGCCTGTCCAAAATGTGACTCGCCACTGGGATCCCAGACTGACGGGTCCACCACAACCCTGGACATCGCCCACAGCAAGCAGCGGATTCACGACGCGATTGAACAACTTCGGACTGCAATCGAACGCCACCAGAAGAGTACGACACAGTTCCTCCGGGTTATTGTGGGACGCGATCGCATCCGCCACGCTGCGCTGCACGAGCTTCAAGCCATGCAATCGCAGGGCACCATTTTTCAGTTCGGCCAGGACGACCGGAATCAAGGTGCTTTCATCGTTGTCCTCAAACGGCCTGAATAATCTCGGACGGATCCTGGACTCCTGGACCTCAGGCAGTTGAAGACGCCACAATCGTTCAACCGCGTGGGCAACGCCCCGCGCTTTGTATTTCAAATTTCAAATTTCAAATTTCAAATTTCAAATCTCAAATCTCAAATCGCAAATACGAACAATCGCGGCTCGCTGGGTACGCGATTCAACGACTCAATGCCCACCGAGCGACGTATCTCTGTGAAATCCGCGAAATCCGTGGTCAAAACTTGTTTGACACTCCTCCTTGGGTTGCGGGCGAAGCTCAAGACAAGGACTTTTCTGTCTCGAACGAGAATCCTGGACGTTTTGAACCACCAAAGGCAGATAGTTCCTGACTGCGCTCCGAAACCGGGTTTCAGATGTTTTGAGTACTCTCAGCCGTGACAATTGACTGGGTCCGTCTTATTTTACAGCTACATAACGCCCACTGGCAGTTCCACCCGAATTCAGGATTTGAACCAAGGCTGTTTTCCAATGACGGTTCCTCAGATTTCTCCGCCCCGACGTATCCTGATGGGGCCCGGTCCCAGTGATATTCATCCCAGCGTACTGGCGGCGCTGGCGGCACCGACAGTCGGCCATCTGGATCCGTACTTTCTGAAGGTGATGGACGAAGTGCAGTCAATGCTGCGAGAAGTGTTTCAGACGACGAATCATCTGACCATGGCCATCAGCGGCACCGGCAGCGCAGGCATGGAAACGTGTGTCGTCAATCTGATCGAACCAGGCGATCGGATGGTCGTGGGTGTCAACGGAGTTTTCGGTGGCCGGATGGCCGAAGTGGCCGAACGAGTGGGAGCGGAAGTCACCAGAATTGAACGTCCGTTCGGAGAGGTTTTCACTCCGGAAGAAGTCGCGACAGTGGTCGCGAAAGTCCGCCCAAAAGTCGTTGGTATTGTCCATGCAGAAACCTCAACAGGGGCCAGGCAACCGCTGGATGAGATTGCAAAAATCGTGCATGATGCCGGAGCCCTGTTCGTAGTGGACTGCGTTACTTCGCTGGCCGGCATTCCGGTGGAAATCGACAAACTGGCAATCGACGCGGCCTACAGTGGCTCTCAAAAGTGTCTGGGATGTCCCCCTGGACTTGCGCCCGTGACATTTGGCCCAAAGGCTTTGGAAGTTATGGATCAACGGAAGAAGAAAGTTTCGAGCTGGTATCTGGATATCGGGTTGCTTCGAAATTATTGGGGCAATAATCGAGCGTATCACCACACGGCTCCGATCAACATGAACTATGCTTTGCATCAGGCGCTGCGGCTGGTGCTGCAGGAAGGTTTGCAAACTCGATTTGCCCGGCATCAGCTGCACCACACTGCTCTGAAGGCGGGACTGGAAGCCATGGGAATTCGTTATTCAGTCGCCGCCGAAACTTCACTACCGATGCTGAATTCTGTCCTGATCCCCGATGGAGCGGACGATGCTTCCGTCCGAAGTCAGTTGCTCAACGAATTCGGAATTGAAATCGGCGGTGGGCTGGGACCGATGAAAGGCAAGACCTGGCGCATCGGATTGATGGGTGAGACCGCGCAGAAGTCGAACGTCCTGCTGTTTCTGGCGGCACTGGAACAATGTCTGAATCGTCAGGGCATCCGCCCCGCTCCCGGTGCCGCGATCGTCGCGGCCAATGCGTTGTACTGCTCCATCAACAATTGAAAGTCGCGTTGAATCACCACCAGGATCTTTTTTTCTTCACCGGTGCCTCGACGGGACCTGGTCCACTCGAACTGGATTGCAGGACAATGTTCTCCGGCAGCAGGACACAACTGAGTGCTCCGCCGACGCCACCGGTTGTGTCCGTCGCGATCATGCCATTGCCAAACAGGACCTTCGGCACGGGCACATGGCCCAGCACAATCGGGACCGGCGAATCTGCGGGCGGTCCCATTAGAATGAAATCTTTTGAATACAGCCATGGGGGATGGATGAGCGAATGGTCGCGCTCGCGCAGAATGCGAAGTTGAGTCTCAAACGGGAGGTTACGATCCAGGCCTGCATGCACAAACAGATAATCTCGATGTTCGATGCACCACGGCAGATCGGACAGCAGGCGAATATGCTCTGCCGGCAACGCCGCCTTGAGTCCCTCCACATCATCGTGTTCAACACCGTACGATTTAAACGTCGTGTGCGAATCATAGAGATTGGTCCAGCGGCCACGAAAGTCGTTGTAGTCCGGCGCGTCAATCAGGCCAAGTGTTCCAGCCATCGCATATTCATGATTGCCACAGAGCCATGTGACTTTTTCATGTTGCTTCACCAAATCGCAGTAAAGCTGCACGGTTCCGGCTGGATCCGGCCCGCGATCCACCAGATCGCCGATAAACACGATCCAGCGTTTGTGGATATCCGGTAGTTTTGCCAATTGCGCAATGATTTCACGAAGCTGCGCTGTCTGACCGTGGACGTCGCCAATGACAGCGACAGGACCTTCGGTGCGAGTGGGAACAGATGCCATTTCAATTGAGATTTTGTGAGCAGATGCACGGGAAGACCGACCATATTCCGGCAGCACTTCCCAAAGATTCAGAGACCAACCTCGAATGATAGCCTTTACGAAAGAATCATGCCACCCGTACCGAATCGCTACAGGGGCTTGTCCACAAAACGCGAATCACGAAAGAAAGCACAGTTCGCGAATTGACGTTCTGGAACAAACCGACCAGAGAAAAAATTCTACACACAGTTTACACTATCCGCACCGATTCCGTACCTGTATCAACCCTCTCACGGAGATTTTTGATGTCGCGAGAATTCCACTGCAAGTCATTGTGTGTCAGCTTTGTCAGTCTCACGTTGATCTCCGCTGCGAGTTCTTCATTGCTTGCCGACGATGGAGTCTTTGCGGTCAATCCGGAGCCGCAACTGTTGTGGAATGGCGGTGAGTTTACAGAAGGCGTTGCGGCAAGGTCGGACGGGCTGGTTTTCTTCAGCGATATTCCCAGCGATCCGGCGACATCCGGTCGGATTTTGGTCTATAATCCAGCGACCGACAAGACACAGGTTTTCTGTGCAGACAGCAGCAAGAGTAATGGGCTGGAATTCGATTCCGGAGACCGAATGCTCGCGTGTTGCGGAGCCAACGGAGGGCTGCGAGCGTTGTGCGAAGTGACGGAAGGCGGACTGGTGCGGGGCGTCTCCGAGTTGTTCGAAAAGAAGCCGTTCAACTCACCGAACGATCTGGCAGTTCATCCAGACGGAAGTGTCTACTTCAGCGATCCTCGTTATGTGGGCTTCGAACCGCTGGCCTTGCCTGGAATGTGGGTATTCCGATTCGATCCGAAGACGGGTGCCACAACAGTCGCCACGAAGTTCGCGTCGAAACCGAACGGGATTGGTATTTCGCCGGATGGCAAAACGATCTACGTTGCCAACACGGACAATGGCTCCGTCGGACTTCCGGATCAACCAGCCGGGTCAAAAAAGCGAATGACCCTCGAAGCGTTTGACATCGCGGATGACGGGACGTTGAACCATCGAATGACACTCGTGGATTTTGGCGGGGAAGATGGAATCGACGGGATGACGGTTGATGCCAGCGGTCGCATCTTTGCAGCCGTGCGTTCCGAAAAGCGTTTTGGTATCGCGGTCTACAGTCCGACCGGCAGCGAGTTGGCTTTTCTGAAAACACCCACGCTGCCATCGAATTGTTGCTTCGGAGCCGGGCAGGATGGGGAAACGCTGTACATCACCGCCGGTGGTGAACTCTATTGTGTGAAAGTGAAGATTTAAGAACTGCGTGCATGTGAACCGGTATGCGGTTCGGCACACTTTCGGATTTCGAAATCCAGACTTCGAATTTGCTGACCCTACCGGATTCCAGCTGTGTGTTTACGGGAAAGTCATTAGTTTAACGGCGAGCCGCAGGCGTAGGCGAATTCTCTGCCGCCTCCGCCTGCGGCTCGCCGTTAAACGATGCATTCTCCCACGCTCGATTTTCGCTTCAAAACCAGTCGGGAGCTGCACATAGAATCCGGTAGAGTCAGCGAATTCGCGGCTTCGCCGCGCCACGGGTTCCTCACAATATTCACTCGACAAACGCCGCAAGCTGACCTTTTTCTGCGATAATCCAATACCCGGCGGTTGGTAGCTGTAACGTCTCAACATGACCGGTTGGCCAGGTGACTTCCAGATCAACCGGTCCGTCCGCGATTCCGCCCAGATACAATTCATTTGAACTTGCTGCCTGAAAACTGCCGCCGCCAATCATTTGTTCCGTTCGCGGCACCGGGCCATTCAGCACTCGAACTTTGAGCCCGATTGTCGTTCGGGATGCCGTTCTTCCGACAAACCGCAGGGTCACTGCGCGCGAACCGGCGGTTTCGTTTTTCAATATCGTCGATGCCGCACGCTGATGTGAGATGACGACATCGACGAATCCGTCGCGGTCAAAGTCGCCAGTCGCAAGACCGCGACCAAGTACTGGTTTTTGAAAGTAGGTGCCAGCCATTTCGGAGACTTCCCGAAAAGTACTGTCCTGCAGATTTTCAAAGATCTGCGGCAACATTTGATACGGCTGTCCGGCTTTCATCCACGTGCGGTCATCAACATGTCCGTTGGCGATGACAAGATCCTGCCAGCCATTGTTGTCGATATCGATGTTTGCGACGCCAAACCCAAGGACACCAAAGCTCGGCGGTCCAAGTCGCGTCTGTCGGGTTGCATCTTCAAACACCAGCGGTCCCCCGTCTGGTGTGCGATTCAGGTACATCGTATTTGTGTCGTCGATGAAATGTGTCAGGAAGATATCCATCGCGCCATTGTGATCGAAATCCGCTGCGGCGACTCCCATGCTGGCCTGAGCAAAGCCTTGCTCATTCAACGCCGCGTTCGCCGCAATCGCCTCTTCGTGGAGGCGAATTCCCTGAATCCCGCCGCCGATCAATTCCGTGCGTTCAATCGTAAACAGGAAATTCGGTGCGCCGTCGTTAGCGATATAGATTTCCGGTACTTGATCACCACCAAAGTCGGCGATGACGATTCCAAGTCCCTTTCCTGGCAGTTCATTCAGCCCCGCGTCTGCCGACGCATTCATGTAGCCTCCCGCACCGTCGGAAAGGAAGAGCATGTCCGGCACCCCGTCGAAAACCGCCGGCGTGCATCCTACGAAACCATCAGGACTGGTCGGTTCGGGGCACAGTTTCGGATGTTCGTCAGACTCATCGAGATAGTTCACGACATACAGATCGAGGCATTGGTCTCCATTCAGATCGGCAAACGCGGCACCGGCACTCCACTTGCCCGTCCATGTCCCATTGGTCGCGGCCACTTCTGAAAACGTTCCGTCACCATTGTTGGTCCAGAACTGATTGCCGCCAAACGCTGTGATATAAAGATCTTCGAAGCCGTCTTCATTCGCGTCCGCCACCGCACAACCAAAGCAAAAGCCGAACTGCTCAAGGCCGGAGGCGAGACTGCAATCCCGGAAGTTCATGGTGCGGTGATTTCGAAACAGTTTACCCGGCGACTGGCGAGTGTCCTTGCTGAGTGGCAATCGACAGCCGTTGGTCATGAATACGTCCAGCCAGCCGTCCCTATCAAGATCGAATATGGCAGCTCCGCCGCCATTCACTTCCAGAATGCGTCGCTGGCCTTTCATGTCGTCATAACGCTCGAAGTCGAAGCCGCTTTCTTTTTCGATTTCACGAAATCGAAATGCTGATCCGCTGAAGCGGCCACGATCGGGCGTTTCGGCAGTTGTCGCATTGACAACCGGGGTTGTATTGACCACAGACGTTTCAACCTGCAAGCCGCTGTTCGCTTTCACGTCCGCACTCACAGGCATCGGCTCAGGGGCACAGCCGATTGTCGATAGCAGGACATGGATCGCGAAGAATCGCGCTGGCAGGGACAAGCTACGCTCCAGGGATTTGAACACTATCGGGCTCCGCGTTGAATTCGATCGGCAAGCAATTCAAAGGTCTGTGCAGCTTCAGGCATGCCCATCGACGTTGCGTCCTGGGCCAATGCTCGTGAACCACCCGGCACATTCTGGTCAACAGCACTCAGATACACTCGAACCTTTGCCAGAATCAGAGAACGCTCCTGGATCTCTTTTCGTTCGGCCGTCTTTTCGAGGCCGTAGAGTGCGACCGCAAGTCCCATATGACATGCCGGATTCGCCGGGTCGGACTCCAGCACCTTCCGGAAGTACTTCTCGGCTGTTGGCCAGTCACTCGAATAGCGGGCAAATTCGGCACGCATCTGTGTCAGCAGCCAGGGTTCATCGGGTGTGAAACTCGGTGCGGTGGAAATGACAGATTCAAATCGTTTCCAGTCGACCATTTCGTACAAGCACTCCAGTGTCGCCGCGATGGTTTCAGAATCCGTCGGATACTGAAGCTGTAATGATTGCAGCAACTGGTTTGCGGCATTCAGTTTGCCTTGTCTCACCAGGTATCTGGCTTGAGCGATCAGTAACGGGCGACACGTCGGAGCCTGTTTCAGAAAGTCCCCCAATCGGCTGCTGCTCTGGATTGAATAATTGGCAGACAGCGACGGGAAGTAGAGTTGTTTCGCATCGTAGACATCGAATTCGCCATCCTGAACCATCTGTTGAAGAATGAGTTTTCGCGCTTCGAATCGCAGCTCAATTGTCATCATGAATACCAGCCACGCGCGAGCCTTGCGAAGGTATTTCCGATCCAGGTCTGGCCGGTTTTCCTGCAATGTCAGAAACTCCCGAAAACTCGCTTCGGCCTTTTCAACACGGTTCGCCCGCAGCAAAACCTCTGCCTCCTGGAATCGGGCGTTCGTGCCGTATCGGATGTGATCGGACGGGATTCGGGCGAAGCAATCGATTGCCATATCTGGCTGCTCGTTGCGAACCGCAGTTTCAGCGAGCGCCATCATCAGGTCTGCTTCATCTGGATCTCTGTGAAACAACTCAACGAACTCGCGACGCGCCTCTTCCAACGCTTCCGGTGAAACGCTGTCGGGAAGGCTAATGACGTCCTTCCGCAACATGCTTATCGCGAAAGCCAGAACGATCGCCAGAATCACAAGCCCAACCAATACGTACCGGTATTTGCCAGCCAGGGTTCGCGGCTGTAAGTCCGAACGCTTCGACATTGCGTCAAATTTGCTCATTTGATGTTCTCAGTCAGGAAACCACCTCGACGTTTCTGGTATTGTAATCTGGCAAAGTTGTGCGTCTGAATCGCTTTTGCATCGACGTTGATCATGACCCCGGCGAATCGACCGAAGCTGGCTCGAAAATGCGCTGCTGATTTGACCGCGATATACTTCATTTGCTCGCATTCGATTCCCAGGGTGCGCGCGAACGCGGGCCCTAGTGGTTGTTCGTGGGCTGTTACCACGACGACGGACACTCCATCCTTCCTAAGCCATGCGGAACGACCCATGTTTCCCGTCAGTCCCGCATACATGGGGCCGTCGTACGTGAAATCGCCATCGGACAACGCCATGACTTCCGCGTTCATCTCGACAGGCGGGCCCTGAATCGGATCGGATTTCCCACCCACCGGCGCTGTCAACTTCTGACCGACGCCCGCACGATGTGCCTGCTCGACAACTTCCGGGTCAACGATATACAAAATCACGGCGTCCTGAAGCTCAAGTTCCAGGAAGATTCGCAGGATTTCGGTCGAATCTCCCGGAGAACCTCCTCCCGTGTTATCGGCGTGGTCTGCCAGCACAATCGGAAATTTGCCGCCAGCCTCGCCTCGTCTGATCGCTTCGAGAACCGACACGGGAGCGGAGAACCATCGCTGGCGATGCTCCCAGATCCAGTCTCCCAGTTCATCAGCTGCCGCGCGAGCCAGGGTGGGATCATTGTCGGCGACCACGATCACGCTGGCGCCCATGTCGGGAACGTCGGCCCACGGGAAGCCGGTCGCGACCGTGACCGAGAGGATTCCGTGGCGTGACTCCATTTCATGGACGCGGCGGATCAACTCGTCCATCGGTGGTTCAGCTGTGACCTGACAGATCACATTCCAGAACAAAGGCAGTTGGCGTAGCGCCATGACTGGCCGGATTTCAGCGCGTAACATGGCAACCATCAGATCCGCTGCCTCGCGGCCACGTTCTGCCATGTCGATATGGGGATAGGTATCGAAGCCGACAAGCGCATCGGCCTGATCCACGCGATACTGTGAGTGATTGCCATGCAGATCCATAGTCACAATCACAGGGCGATCGGGACCTACAAAATCCCGCACTGCCGCGATGAAGTCACCATCGCCGTCATCGATCCCGTCGATGACCATCGCGCCGTGCAGATCGAGCAGCACGCCATCGACTGGACCGCTGGAGGCTTCGGCATCCCTGAGTCGCTGCAGGAACTCCGCCTTAAGTAGTTCGTAGTCTTCACGAACGATCAGACCGCTCGGGTACGCAAAGGTCCACAACAGCGGCACGATTTCAAATCCATACTTGCGAGCCCCGTCAATGAAGCCGCCCGCACAAATGTTCGTTCCGGTGAAACGGTCGATGATTTGTGGTCCGCGAAATAGTCCAAATCCGGACTCAAAGTCCTTCAACGTGGTCGGCGTTTTGACGAACGTGCTCGTTTCGTGAGAGATCCCGCCGATCGCGATACGCATGTTCTTACCTTTCCAATGCCGAAGCAGCGCGGAATCACAGGATTGCCGAAATCGGTTCGCCGTCGCAGATTTTGAATGGGCGTCCCTGGAGATCCTGCACTTCGCGAGCCGGATCGAGACCGCAGGCCTGACAGACGGTGGCAAGATAATCACCGGGAGTGACCGGGTTCTCTTTGACGTACGCCGCCTGTTTGTCACTGGCGCCGTAAACGGTTCCGCCCTGAACACCGCCGCCCGCCAGAACGCCGGAATAGCAGAAGGGCCAGTGGTCCCGACCGTTCGCCGGGTTGATCTTCGGTGTGCGACCAAATTCCCCGACGCACGACACCAGGGTCTCATCCAGCAGGCCCCGCGCCGAAAGATCTTCCAGCAGCGCCGAGTAAGCCTGATCGAAGGCCGGCAGACAGTAGTTGGCCTTCAGCATCCCGTAGCCGGTTTCGCCATGTTCCAGATCGTTCAGTCCGCCGTGTGCGTCCCACACGTTGTAAACCTTGGCCCGAGGAGTAATGAACATCCAATTGACCGTGACGAGCCGCACGCCCGCTTCCACCAGCCGTCGCGCGGTGAGGAAGCTCTCACCATATTCATTGCGACCGAATCGGTCGCGAACAGCAGACGATTCCAGATCAAGATTCAAGGCATCCTTGACCGTCGTGGCATGGATGAGTCGATAGGCGGATTCGTAAATGCCGTCGAACGCCGCGGCTGAGGCATCACGCTGCATGGCCCGATCTTCTGCTTCCAGCAGACTCAGCAGTCCACGTCGGGCCTGCAGGCGAGCGATGGACACGTCTTCGGGAAGTGCCAGCGGGATTTTTGACTTCTCCGTATCAGCACGCGGGCCTACCTGAACGTGATTGAAGACTTCGCCGAGTTCCACGGGATCATGAGCAGATCCTAAAAATCCGGCGTGTGTTCCTGCGTAATACAATCCGTCGTGCGCGACCGGGCGAGGAATGGCGAAGCTGGCAGGAAGCAACGTTTTCTCACCAAGGTGAGAGAACATGGAACCGATCGACGGGAAATCAGTGCGCTGCCGGGCATTGGACGGAAACGTTCTCGGCGGGCTCATGGCTCGACCCGTCAGCGTGTGATACACCGAAACGCCATGGTCTGTAGCGGAGTGAGTCAACGAGCGAATGATGGCGAGTTTGTCGGCCTGCCGAGCCGTTTGCGGCATTTGATCGCCGAGCAAGATTCCCGGAACAGTGGTCGCGATGGGTTTGAAGGGACTGCGAATGCCTTCGGGTGCATCCGGCTTCATATCCCACATGTCCTGTTGCGGCTGTCCGCCCCACATGAAAAGAAAGATGCAGGACAGAGCAGATCGTTTCGCCGGAGTCGCTACTGCCTGCTCGATGGCCATCAGTTGCGGTAGTGAAAGCGCACCGCAGCCCACCGATCCCAGTCGGAGCATTGCATCACGACGATGGAGCATCTGGTTCTCCTCAGAAAATATGATTGCGTTCAATGCCCGGAGGCCCGGCATGAATCCCGGCGCGCGGAGCGGCGTCAGCCCTCCTGTACGTTGTGCTGTGGCGGCAATTCGACGCCGACCGCTCAGCATTTATCTCACGCCTGACAGAGCAAAGTATCTATAAAGTATATATTTCGACGGTTTGACTTTCGACCCCAACGGCCTCGTTCGCCATCCGGGCAAGGGGACTGTGGTTTTAGTCTTTAATGCTGGTAATTTCGTCAAGGCGAGCGGCAGGATAGAACTTACCATCCGCAATTTGTACGACGGACTTCCAGTCCGTCGAGTAGCACCGGTACGACGGACTTCCAGTCCGTTGAGTAGCACCATGCGACGGACTGGAAGTCCGTCGTACCGGTAAATTCATTTCTGCCGCTCGCCTTAACGGCGAGAGTTGGGAACGACACGGGGTCAATTGACACGAAGCGAACGGCACGAGATGATCGTGATGTCTGCGACAGATCGACGCTCGATGGATCGCCGTCAGAATTTGCAGGATTCGTCGGCCAACCGGAACCCACTCATGTTGAATTTCAGTTCACTACTCGCTCAGGACGTGATGAGCTCGCCGGTGTTTGCGACTTCACCGGAATCCAGTGTCGATCAGCTCGAACAGGATTTCGTGCAACATGATGTCAGTGCGATGCCCGTCGTCCACCACGGGAAAATTGTCGGCATCATCAGCCGCAGCGACCTGATGCTGTTGCCGGTCCTGTCGGCGGCCATAGAAGCTTGCGCACTGGCCGCTGGAATTTCAGGCGAGCCAAAGCCGACATTCCGTGTCTGCGACCTCATGAAGTGCGACGTTGTCCAATGTGTACCTGAGACGGAACTCCCAAAGGTCGCAGCCGATATGGTGCATCGGCATGTCCATCACATCGTGGTGGTCCGAAACGACGAGGTGGTTGGTATCATCAGCAGTCTCGACATTGTGGAGTTGCTTGTGTAGTAACCCATTCGACATGCGTCGAGCCTGCCGCCAACTATTCCCGGACGATCGCCCTGCCATTCCACCTGCTGCTCGCGAGTCGTGCATTTCAATGGATACAGCGGTCATGTGGGCTTGGCAATCGGAGAAGCGAAAGCGTCAGGTTTGACTGTCAGAATGCTGCAATCGCATGTGTCGAGTACTTTCTCGACCGTATTATACTTCACGCGGTCAGGAATGATGCCCTGCGTTATCAGCCGGAACGCGTTAGCGTCCGGTTAGGTCCGCCTTGAGTATTCAGAAGAACCTGTGGCGACCAGAGTATTTTTGAAGCCAATGTCGGCATGACGCATGACCGATGTTACCTTTCACAGAGACTATCCGTTACCGGAAAAAGTCCAGTCGCAACCGCCGTACCATCAAGGCAAAATGCCGGTGAGGAGATTTCAGGACTCTCAGGACTCTCTGGAGTGTGCGAATTCGCACAAGCTGTCCACAATTGGCTCATTTTGACACTCAAGTGCCTGCAAACAGTCTACACGACCTGAGCACCTGCGAGTTGAATCCCTCGTGGTCCTGAATTTGCTTATGAACTCTCGGAGCGAGGCCGTTTCAGGAGGTCTTGTCGGAAAAGTCATCGCCGAAGGGACGCACGGAATGTGGCAGAGAGTGCTTGAGTCAAAAACCGGATCAATCGTGATTGTGGGGATCATGCTGCTCGCAGTCATTCCGGCTGCGTTGTTGCTTCCGCGCATTACACTGCAGAACGATCTTGCAACATGGCTTTCCAAAGATGACGAACATGCCCGCGCGCTGGAGCAGTTGGAGTCTTACTTTCCTCCGGAAGAGCGCATTTTGGTTTCATGGGACACGAGTTCGCTGTCGGATCCGCGAAGCAATGAGTTTAAGAACCGTGTGACTCAATCGCCCTACATCAGCAAAGTACGGACCGCAGCGGATGTCGTGCAGCAGATGACGCGCTGGAAGGTTGATGAAGCCGAAGCCATTCGGCGATTGACCGGAGTGCTGATTGGGCCACGGGTGAGGACGTCGGCGGAATCGAATGCCGACGCCACAACCGTCGAGCCACGCGTGTCCTGTGTCCTGACGTTTTCTGAAGAAGGAAAGGCGAATCCGGAAGCGGCAATGAAGGCTGTTCAGGCGGCTGCTTCGGACAGCGGTATTGGAGCCGAAGAGCTGCATGCTGACGGATCGCTGGTGACGAGCCTGGCGGTGGATCATGAAGTTCTGAATGCAACGTGGAACTCAGTCGATCCTCTTCAGCGACCACCGGTGTTCGCCATTTCTGCTCTTGCCGGAATTGTGCTGTCATTCGTGTTGCTGCGAAGTGTGCGAATCGGCCTGATGGTGACAGCGGCGGCGTGGTCCACCGCGATCGTGACAACCTCACTGATTCCCGCCGTCGGCCATACCATGAACATCGTGACGATCGTCATGCCGACGCTGGTCATTGTGATCACGATCTCTGCCGCGATTCACGTTGTCAACTACTGGCGACATGCGGCTGCGACGGGAGCTGCGAATCCGATCGCGACAGCAGTACGGATCGGGTGGTGGCCATGCATGCTGTCCAACGCCACAACTGGCATTGGGCTCCTGTCGCTCTCGATCAGTCGGCTTGGGCCGATCCGTGACTTCGGCGTATTCTCAACAATCGGCACGCTGATCTCGTTGATCGTCGCGATTGTCGGAATTCCGGCAATGTTGCGGCTGTCAAATGTCAGGCCTCGCGCGAAACGGAAACCGGAAACGATCATGTTCTGGGTCCATCTTGCAGAGTTGACTTGTCGGCACAGGATTGCCATTCTCCTGACTGCAATCGTGCTGGGACTCTGCTCTGGATTCGGACTTCAGTGGCTGAAGCTGGAAGTGAAAGTCGGTCGTTACTTCCCTGGAGATTCTCGTCTCGTTCAGGACAGCCGATTTCTCGATGAGAATGTCGGCGGAACCAGTTCGTTCGACCTGCTGGTTCACTTCGGCGAGGACTACAGTGAAAAGAAATTCTTTCTCGAACGCATGGAATTGATTCGAGAGATCGAGGAGGCCGTGCGTCAGCACACCAGGATCAGTGGTGCCATTTCTCTTGCTGATTTTCAGCCCGTAAATCTGCGGCCCGATTCTCGTGAGCAACGACAGATCAGGATGAATTATGCCGTGCGGAGTCGTCGCACAGAAGAGGAGACGAAGACGGATGAGTTGGCGACGAGCTCCGAGTACATGGCGATACCAAAAGGTTCTGGCCTCGCCTGGACACATGATACTCCGCGCGACGAAACGTGGCGAATTACCGCTCAAACACACATGTCAGATGATCTGGACTACGCGGCGGTCATGCGAGACCTTGCTGAAATTCTTCAGGAAAAGACGCAGAATGCGCCCGGCCTGTGGTTCAGCGTGACCGGAGCGGTTCCGGTCTTCTACCGGGCTCAGACGGCATTGCTTGACAGCCTTGTCAACAGCCTTGCTCTGACTTTCGTGCTGATTGCCGTCACGCTGATGTTTCATATGCGAAGCATTCGTGCGGGGTTGCTGAGCGGCATCCTTCTCGTACTTCCTGTCGCCGTGGTGTTTGGATCGATGTCATGGTCTGGTCAGGTTCTGGACATCGGTACGATGCTGACCGGGTCGATCGCAATCGGGATCGCCGTGGATGACACGTTACATCTGATTACCTGGTTCCGGTTAGCGCTTCGGCAGGGGAAAACACGCGAAGAGGCAGTTGTCGAGGCGCTGCGAAACAGCGGGATGGCGATGACACAGACGGCGCTCGTGATCGCACTGAGCCTGCTGCTGCTTTATCCCGCCGAACTCCTGCTAATCAGTCGATTCGGCTGGGTGATGGCGGCTCTGCTGGGGGTGGCGTGGCTGTCGTCCGTGGTCGTGTTGCCGGCATTGCTGGCCGGGACGCTCGGACGGCTGATTGAGGGCGTCGAATCTCGTTCCTGGACTCTGAAAAAGTCCGGCGAGCACAGTACTTCTCCCGTATCCCGCAGTCACCACCCGGAAGTCAGCCCGCCTTGCGAAGGGAAGACTGCGTAATCTATTCAGCAAGCGTTGAAAGTATCGTATTTCTGAGAAGATTTATCACGATCAGCCGCAGGGCGCTAGCCCCGGTTCTTGCACGACAAACCGGGGCTAGCGCTGGGCTGTTAAAAATCTGGGGTTGTTGCCCGGTTTTCAAGATGCAGGATTTGAGCGGCCCGTGTTATCAGCCGGGATTCTATAATGCATCGGCTTTGCATATTGTGGCTTTCCACCCTGGCTCGTCCAGGTGGAAGCCAAATTTGGAAACCAGATCGGGGCGCGATTCCCATCACGCCGCTTTCCACTCTGGCTTGCCCAGGTGGAAGCGAACTTGGCTGCCGGGCACGTTTCTGAACCAAACGATGCTACCACCGAGACAAGCTCGGTGGCGTGCAGCAATGTGGAATAGACGGCGCGATCTGGTGGCCAGACGGGGCTTCCATCCACGCAAGGTGGATGGCGTGCCGGGGAATACGAGACATTCGTACCCGACGCTTCGCAACGACGAACAAAAATGGCACAATTCAAAAGTGAAGTATACCCTCAACAATAGCAAATTTTTAACAGCCCAGGCTAACGCCCAGCGGCTGATGAACACAACCCGAAGTTGATGGTTTGACAGAGCACGAGGGGGGTTATTCGGCAACGATGCTCCTGCGATAGGCTTTTAGCCAACTAAACGGCTCGCCGAGCTTGCCGATGACGACGACCGGGTGGCCTTGCGGATCGAAGCGGAGCCAGATGGTGCTTGGAGCTGCGGGCAGGTTTTCCGCCGTTGCAATGACTTGGCCGTTCCATGCTTCACCCAATCCTCGCCATAAAACAACACGCTGGTTCTCGGCCTGCCATGCGACAACATACGTCGCGCCGTCTGGACCAATCTCCCAGTTGTCGGAATGAATTGCGAGGCTCTCCGGCATCTTTTGGTACTGCTGCCAGCCGTTCTCTGTTCGGGTCAACAGTTGGGTAGAAGAGCCCGAATCATCTCGTAGCTGTGATACGATGGGTCGCCCGTCGCGAAGCACTTTTATCGCTTCGGCGTATGCGAAAGCGGCTGGCAGGCGTTCTCGCAACAGCTCGCCGCCGGGCTTCCACTGTAAGTAAACCCTGTTGCCATTATCGCCGTTGAAACGGTTTTTGTCCGCTATCAGATGCAGCACTTCTTCGTGTTTGGAGCCTCTCAGCACATACCCATCACCCTGCTCTCCCGAGATCTCGGCGTCCCATTTGTCTCCCTGCCGAAAGCTGTGGAGCAGATAGTAACCCCCAAAGCTGAAATGAAATACGTCAGTCAGCTGCCCTCCATCATCCACAATCATCACTGGGTAGAACCCGATGTTGCCATGCTCATGAATCATCTCTCGCTCCCAAACACCCGGCTTCGTTCGACGAGCCACGAAGAACTTCCCGTCATAGGCGAGCGTCTCCGCAGTACGGCAGCGGAAGACCACCAACGGTTGATTCCCGTGCAGCTCCAGTGCGGACGCCGAGACACTCATACGGCGATCGAATTCCGGGTTGCCCATCGTAATTCGCTCACGAGTCATCTTCGATCCTTCTTCGGCGACGTAATACAACGCTCCATCGCCGTTAAAATCGCCAGGATCCGATTCCGACATCAGGAAGTGCGCGTGGCCCTGGGAATCGAACCGCAGCGTGTGCGGGTGTGGAGTCGTCACCGCCGAATCCTGTTGAAGCCAATCGGTCGCGGCCCATTCGGAGGAGTCGTCCTGCGGTTCGGGAAGGGATGACGCGACTGGAGTGCTCGTGTGCCAGACTTCCACAGTGCCTTCGGCATTGACGATCGCCAACCGCTGCCC
>CAMAVB010000177.1 GCA_945861465.1 Candidatus Kuenenia stuttgartensis | reverse complement strand
CCGATGGGTCGAATGTTTTTGCTTCTGGTACGGCAGTGGATCTCTCGGCTGGAGATCATCCGATTCAGATTGTGTTTCAAACGACGCTGAAACGTCCGGAGACAATTGCTCCGCGAAACTTCAGAATGCAGTTGTTCTGGTCGTCTCCGGAATTTACGCTTGAACCAATCCCAGCGGATGCGTTGACTCATGCTGCGGACTACAAGGCGGCACACGCCCAGCAGGGGCGAAGGCTTGTCGATGCACTTCGTTGTGCAGCGTGCCACACGGGTCTGGACGAATTGCCAACGCTCAAAGCACCCGCTTTGCTTCGGCTGCGCGGTCACACAAGCGATGCCGATATCGTTCGCCGACTGACGCACCCGGAAACTGTCGGTACCTGGAGTTCTATGCCCGCGTTCGGGTTCTCGGAATCAGAAGCGAAAGATGTCGCCGCGTTTCTGATCGAGTCTTCCGAGGACAGCGGAACCGGCATCAATCAAGTGGAGGAATTCAAATCGGAAGATGTCGATGCCGGGCAAAAGTTGCTGCTGACAACAGGCTGCGCGGCATGTCATGCGATGTCGCAGTTGCCCAGCGGGTTTGAACCGCAGGCGGCTCCCTGGCATGGTCCAGACCTGTCGACACTCACCGAACGCCGCAGTCCTGCCTGGTTGACAAAATGGCTGAAGACGCCGCAAGCGATTAATCCCGACCATCGGATGCCCGTCTTCACGCTTTCGGAGGACGAACAAAGACAGATCGTTGCGGCTCTGGTGGAGAAATCTGCGAATGTTCAACCGATTTCCAGCCAGGAGACGACTTCAGACGCTGACGCCATCGTGCGCGGTCGCGCGTTGGTCACGAAAGCGAACTGCGCCAGTTGTCACCGCATTTCGGGAATTGAATCGCCAAATGCCAGCAGACTTCGTCCATTGGCCGCTACGGGAAATGATGCTGGGCACAACTGTGTTGCAGCTCCGGAAAAATCCGCCAACCACGCTTCAATGCGGTTGCCGCGATTCCAGCTGAACGAGATTCAGCGCGACCAGATCCGGGAGTGGCTGGAGACACTGAACGCCAATCTGCCGACATCTGCGGAATTCGCCCGCGGAGAACTTCTGCTGTATCGCAACGGATGCGTTGGCTGCCACGATCGGGATCAGCAGACTGGCATTTCGGCCATGGCGGCCACAATTGAAGCCAGACGCGACGATCTGCGAGGACAAAGTCAGGCGTTAATTCCACCGCCACTCACGGGTGTCGGCGACAGGTTACAGGACAATTATCTGTTTCGCGCCGTGGCGGGCGAACAGCAACAACGTCGCCTGCCCTGGCTGCTGGTTCGAATGCCGCGATTTGAATTGTCGCCTCAGGACCGCCAGGGCATCGTGCGTTACTTTGTCGGTTCAGATCGCATTCCTGAATCTGCAGACGTCGCACGCCCGGAATTGTTTACACATCTTGATCCGCAACATCCCGTGATTGCCACTGCAAGTGAACTGCTGACTGGAAATCAGCTTGCAGGGGCCGGAGGATTCAACTGCATCGCCTGCCATTCGGCGGGTTCGTATGAACCGCAGAACGTCGCGCTGGGAACACGCGGCTCCGATATTATGACCATGGGCCAGCGTGTGCGTTCACGTTACTTTATGCGATGGATGCGAAATCCGATTCGCGTGGTACCAGGAATTGAAATGCCGGCAATTCGAAAGCCAGTCAGCGGCTTACTTGAAGAATCGCTGGCAGAGCAGATCGCGTTGCTCTGGACGGCATTGGCCGATCCGAAGTTTTCGCCACCGACTGTGGTCAGTCGCTACGAACAATTCGTCACCCTTTCGCCCGGCGATGCTCCGCGCGTCATTCGAGATGTCTTCACAATTGGCAACACGACAGAACGTGACGGTGTCGCCCGCGCCTTTGCGGTGGGTTTTAACAACGGCCATAATTTGCTGCTGGATCTTGATTCGATGCAGTTGAGGCAGTGGACCATCGGTGAATTCGCGAGGCAACGCACAACAGGAAAAAGCTGGTTTTGGGACCTGGCCGGAGTCACGCTGCTGCAGACGAAGGGGAGTGGTCCATTTGTCAGTCTCCTGAACACAGATGAGCCCGATACGCCACACTTACTTCCGGTGATCGACGAACGTCGTCAGGCTGAATTGTTGTCGTACCGCGTGCATGGTCAGACCGTCTCACTTCGCGTTCGATTTCATTTTGATGCCAACCATGCAGATGGACAGCCAGATCGTGAGTTGCCGACTCATGCGGCGCTGACAGCATGGAATGATCCTGCTCGACCGTTGATTCAGACAATCCTGAGTTTCGAGCTGAAGCCGATTACAACCGAAAAGAATCGTTCCGGCTGGACGTGGAACGTGGTGCTGGACGACTGCCCCGAGCCATATGCACTGCAGCTTGGCTCCAGCGATTCGCAGAAATCGCACGGCGAGATTCCCTGGCGCATTTCCTACGTTTCAGCAGTTGGCACTGAACTCTCGCAGGACGCCCGACGCCTCAAAGAGGGAGCAGGCGCAACGTTGCAGTACGTGTGTGACGTTACTCCGATCATCCTCTCCCCGCCGCCCCTGGCCAAATTGTCCAGTATTGCCGATCCCATCACTGCGGTCCCCGGATTTGCGGGACGGCGGTTGCCAATTGGCTCCGCAATTATGCCTACCGGAATGGCGTGGCTGGGAGACGGACGTATGGTGATGACGTCGCTGAAGGGTGACGTGTGGATCTTAAGCGATACCGACGGTGACACATTGGCGGATTCCATGTCGCTTTTCGCCGACGGGCTTTCGGCTCCGTATGGAATTCAGGTCGCTGGCGACGCCATTCTGGTCGCACACAAGCCAGAGGTGCTGCGGTTGCGTGATGCGGACAGTGACGGACGCGCGGATGAATTCGACGTCGTGGCGTCCGGTTGGGGTTTCAGCGATGACTATCACGACTGGACGACGGCACTGGTGCGTGATCGCAACGGCGATCTGTTCGTCGGCCTGGGGAGTGACTATTCCCAAAACAAGCGACCAGCCGACAACGATCGCTGGCGTGGCACGATCCTGAAGATCGATTCCACGGGGAGCATTTCGCCAATTGGAACGGCGTTTCGATTCCCGATGGGGATGGCCTTTGATCGCAATCAGAACCTGTTCGCAACCGACAATCAGGGTGTGCAGAACACGTTTAATGAGATCAATCATGTGGTCCTCGGAAAACAGTACGGAGTTCTCTCACGCCACGAAGTCGCAACAGACGAGCCTCCGGAGACGCCGGCGTTCATGGTTCCTCATCCATGGACCCGAAGTGTGAACAGCATCCTGTTTTTTCCGGAAGACTTTGCGAATCAGGATCTGGCCGGACATGGAATCGGTTGCGAGTACGATACTCGATGTCTCATTCGTTTCACGGTTCAGGAAGTCAACGGCGTGCAACAGGGCGCGTGTTATCGTTTCAGCCGTCCGGATCAGCCTGGTGGCGGAGCCAACTTTGTCGGACCCGTCGCTTCCGCCATTGGTCCGGACGGAGCGTTATACATTGGAAGCATCTGGGACAGCGGCTGGCAGGGCGGTGCGAACACCGGCAGCATCGAACGGCTGACGGCGGGCCCGTCGATGCCAAACGGAATTCGCGAAATCCGCGCGATACCGGTGGGCTTTGAAGTCACATTCTTCAAGCCGCTTGAAAACGCAGCTCTGATGAGTACTGCGTCAGCCTGGTCAATTCAGGGATACACGCGGCACTGGAGCGGCAGCTACGCCACGCCCGATTCAGAACGTCACACGCTCACTCCCACAGCCGTAACCTTATCTCAGGATCGCAGGACGGCGATTCTTAACGTCGAACCGTTCGAGGCTGGTTACGTGTACGAGATCCGAGTCAATGAATCAGCTGCGACCGAGCAGGCTCTGTGGCCGACCGAAGGTTTCTATACGATGAAGGTCCTGCCTTGAAGTCTCGTATTCCGCACGCGGTCGTCATCGGCTCGTTGAACCACGTGCCCAGCGGGCCGCGATAGCTCTTGTTAGAATTTCGTATTTGAGATTTGAAATTTGCAATACAGAGCGAGGGGCGTTGCCCACGCGGTTAAACGAATGCCGCCAGCCCAGCCAAGAGACAGATTCGCCGTCCAAATTCAATTCGGATCAGCTTTATTGACCGGGTGCGACCGACTGAGGAGGCGCGACGGGTGGAGGATCGGGTTCTCCGGGAAAATCGTAGGCTTCGTAGTCGGTGAATAGGTGCTCGTTCAGAAATGCCTCTGCTTCCCCATCCAGCATCGCCAGATAGGCAGTCGCAATTACTCGATAACTGGACTCACCCCCTTCAGAGATCACAGCTTTCAAAAGTGAAAGTGCCGATTTAAGATTCGCTTCTTCCAGACGAATCATGGCGAGCAGAAACATGATTTCAGCCCTCGATGCCGGTAAAACTTCCATCCCGACACTCAACTCACTGAGATGCCGCAATGGCCAAACCGGGATGGGTGCATTGACCATGATGTTTGCGTCGGCCAGCAAGGGCAAAGACATGAGAGACCCGATGTAAGGTTCCTGCAGCGACATCACTCTGTCCAACTCTCTCAACTGCGTTGACCATGTATCATAAGCCGACGTCAGGTCACTGATCGCCAATTGCGACACTACCGTCGGAAACTGCCAATCCGCACCGGTCATCATCTCTGGCTGCTGTCGTGCCGGTTCAGCCATCATGGTCAGTGCCTGATGAGCTTCCTCCAGTCGACCTGCTTCCAGCATCAACTGTCCACGACGGACGACCCCCAGTGGATTTCGACTCACAGGTTCCTGATCGTCGTCCAGCAATTTCAATGCTGCAACGCCAAACCCAACGTTGTCGATTTCTGTCGCAAGTGCCACCAACTGGCTGATCCTGTCGTCTTCCTCTTCCGGCGTTTCTTGTTTTTCAATGTATTCATCCATGCGTTTCTGATTGTCGCGAATCTGGTCGCGATAATTCCTTCGTATTCCTTGTTGTTCGGATAGGGAAGCCTGAATTTGCGGGCTTTCAGAATCCAGATATTTGTCTTCCAGCAGCGGCAGCAGATGATCGATTGCATCTCCTGCAAGGTCAATCCGATTCCGCTCGCTATAGAGCCTGAACAGTTCGCTCCAGGCCATTTCATCGTCCGGCTCCGTCACCAGAGACTGTCGAAAGGACATGACTGCCTGGAGGTAACGCATGCGCTTAATCCGATCTCCCAACTTCGGACCTCCGACCATTTGCTCCAGTTCACCCAGACGGGCATAGGCCAGTCCCAGCAATCGATATGCCCTTGCATGACTGGAAGATTGATTCAGGGCAAGGTTCAAGCGTCGAATGGTGAGATGCGCCGTGGCAATCGATGACATTGCCTCTTGTGCCGACTGCGGCTGCAACCCGGCCAGAGTGGAGTAGTGCATTGCCAGGCGAAGATTCTCATCCACGGAAGCACGAACACGGTACACATGTTTTTCATAGAAATTCGGTTCGCGAGCGAATTCTCGCAGCGTCGATGGGGCAATTTCGGCGATTCGAAAGGCTTTCTTGATCCAGTCGGGAGCGCGGGCAGCGCGTTCCGCGTCAGGAATTGCCGGGCTGACACGTTCCAGGATGGCAGCGGATGCCTCAATACTGATCGGAATCCACTGCTGTGTATGAGCGAGGTTGAACATGGATCGATAATCGGGCGTGCCCGGAGGTGCCAACCGTGTCATCGCGTGCGTAATGTGAAATTCTGTCAACGCATCCTCAGACACTCTCAATTTTGCTTTCATCGTCTCTTCGTACTTTTTGAGCTCTGCCTTATCCTGTGACTTATCTTCAGGTGGTGGCGTTGGCTGAAAAAGTGTCGTCAGCAGAATGGAATGCTTTGCGAAGACCGATTTGGCAAGCTCTGGTTGTCCATCCGGGTCAAGCGGACGACCGAACGGCAACATTCGACTATCGACAAAACTTTTTCGGCCGTTCCAGATCAGCAGATCGCCCTGCTCCAGACGTGTGTGCAGAATGTTCGCTGCCGGATCAAGATCCTTAAGTTGTGCCGCAAAGGTGTCCATCGTGACGCGATTGTCGCTGTCAAACCCCCAGCCCAGTGGTGCAGCACCCGGCAATCGGGAGGCCACGATGCAGAACGCCAAACCAGCCAAAGCCAAAACAGTGACGGCACGCCCACCGCGCGAAAACAGCAACTCTTTCGAATCCAGTGTATACTGTTGATTGAACGTACGACGGTACCAGTCCTGCGCTGAAATGCTGGCAACGACCGCTGCCACGATCGCCGCCGCCGGGAGTTCGTGTGCTGCGAGCAGCGACAGTCCGGTAACGCCGACCAACGCGAACAGGAATCCCAGATCCCGGCGTGTTCGCGCCAGCAACAACACGACAAATGACATCAACAGAAGAGCCAGACCGGCAATTTGAGAATGATCGAACAGCCGAAACGCACTTGGGTTTAACACAGAATAATAATCGACGCGTCCGTCGTAATTGTCGGTTACTGTCGGTGAATCGACAGGACGTTGCGCCTGCATCGCCGGATACTCGACCGAGTACATCGTGACGGGACCCAGCAGTGAGTTGCCAGGAAACGGATTCACTAACAAAGCGACAACACTCAAGCTGGCAATCAACCACGGCGAAGGACTTTCCGATTCGAGACGTGCATCCGACCTTCTGGCCGCAATCCGACGGCTGACAAACACACCAGCCACGTACATCACTACCACAAACGCCCCGACCCACGCGCGTGAATCGAAGTTGCACCACACTGCGATGAACAGCGGCAGTTTCCAGTGAAGCCCCGATGCCATTCCAAGCCGATGCTGGTACAACCAGCGCATTGTGATCGTCACGCCGAGCATCGTCACAAGTTCTGGTAACGGCACAAAATCCGACGAACACGCCACGATGGCAAACACCGCACAGATGGAATTCCACCACGTCGGTACACCGCGAATTGAAATGTGTGTGAGCAGGTAACCAACCAGTCCGGCAATCGCAACCTTGAGCAAGGTGAGTGCTTTGTCACCGCCGGCTGACCAGCACAGACTGATGACATGATCAAAGAGCCAACTCACGTTCGGAGAAGGTTTGTCGGCCACCGTCAGTGAAAGAACATCTGTGCGCGGCGGCAGCAGCCCATGGGCTCGCATGTAGTCGCCCGATCGAATCAGGACGAGCGGTTTGGTGTCATTAATCTGCGTGAAACCCAACAGCACAGCCAGAAAAATTGCCGCCCAGCGGAGCATAAAGTCGCCGCGTACGGCTTCTTCTTCGACCATTTCCGGCGTCAACGGCTCCTCTTCGGGCAACTCGTCCGGCAGATCTCGTTCGTCGGAAAACACGCTGCTGGATGAAACGACTGCCCCAGCAGGGGAATCGTCTGGTTTGCGGGATTCGGAATCCTGGGAGGCGTCGCCGGACACTCGAAAGTCTCTCATTCTGGGTAATTCAATCGCTGGAATCCGCCTCAGGCGGCACCTGAATCGAAGATACGCCGCTTGTTCTCAATTTGTTGGGCCAACTTGACACCCTCCAGCACCGGGGACAAGCATTCCGTTCAAACAATGGTCAGGATTGGTTCGACCGGAGGCAACTGTATTTGCACTTGCGCTGGATTGTCCCTTCTCCTCCGAATTTGGGAGTGAAGGTGGCCGACAGGCCGGATGAGGGGGTCTTTTTGCGTAAGACCGCGTGCGAGAAAAGCCCTCTCACCCAAGTCGTCTGCAGCGACGCTAGCTCGTTAAACAACACGCACACCCATCAATCTATTGCTGTCAGAGCACTAGCTGCGGCCAGCCCGTTGCATTGCGGCGGTCCACGCCTCCGGTGTCAGCACTTCCGCTTCTTCCACCAACAGGCGTGGAATGTCTTCCAGAATTGGGTAGCGCAGCCGCACGTCCGGGTTGACACAGACCAGAGATTCGCCATCCGGGACAAGGTCACTGTGACACTTCGGACAAACGAGATAGCTTTTAGATTTTTCGAAATTGAATGTCATGGAATTGTGCTCGACAGAAAGACGACTGGATGAACATTACCGACTCAACCCCGCTCAGAATCCCCGCAGCCTTCGAATATCGGCAAACGTCCTCAGTGAATAATCAATCCCTGCATAGTCCAGTGCCGAACACAAGGCACGGACGGCAACGCCCATGCCGTCTGGTCCGCTGAAACCGCCAAACTGGCCGCCGCCCTTTAAGTGAGGTTCTGCCTCCAGATAGAATCCTGCAATGCCCAGTTT
This sequence comes from Candidatus Kuenenia stuttgartensis, assembly GCA_945861465.1. Lineage (GTDB taxonomy): Bacteria > Planctomycetota > Planctomycetia > Planctomycetales > Planctomycetaceae > SXXK01. The sequence continues at coordinate 8,025 of CAMAVB010000177.1, read as the reverse complement.
TTGCAGACGCTGCTGAATCGCAGGCAGTTGTTCGCGCAAGTCGCGGAAGATCATTTCATGGCCTGAATCACCATCCGTACACGGCACAAAATTCTTCAGGCGGTCTTCATCAACTGCCCCTGTCCAGACCAGACTCGGATCAATCCGATAGTCTTTAACGTGCATCCAGCCTAACCAGGGAATTGTCGCCCGGTATTCTTCATAAACCTGAACAGCATTCTTATTCTGAGCCGCCACGTTGCCGCCGTCGAAAATCAAAACCATGGAAGGATGATTCACTCGTTTCGCCAGTTCAGCCAGCAACGGCCCCGTTTCGCCGACAAGGTTCGGCTCGATTTCAAGGCCGTACACCAAACCTGCCTGCGCACAGGCTTCTGTGATCGTGCGAATCTGATCAGCCGCGAGGTCCAGATGCTGCTCAGGGCTGGTGCCACGCGGATGGTAAAACGAAAACCCTCGGATCAGACTCGTGTCGAGGGCCTTCGCGCAGGCGATCGTGCGCGCGACCTCACCCTGCATGTATGCGTCGAACGGCACGAACTTGTTGTGCGATCCATCATCAACGTCAAGCAGTTTCACTTTGCCGACTCGAGCACCGATGCTGGTGACGCGAACACCATATTCCGCATGCATCTGCTTCAGTTTGTCCAGCTTTTCGAGGCTGAGTTCCGTGACGTGTTCGATCTTACCGTCACCGAGCACATCAATGAATCGCGGGCTGTAATTGCGGATTCCGATGGCTGCCAGTGCCGTCATCTGTTCAAGAGCCGTACGTCGATTTGCCGCTTCATCCGCAAACGCGCTGATAATTACTGATGGCTTGCCTGCCATGATTGCCTCCGAAGAATTGCTGTTGGAATGCGGTATTGTTCCGGGAAACAAGTCGTTTCACAAGTGATTGGGATTTTCGCAGCCGGGACATCCATGTCCGAGATCTCGGCAATCCTCGTCCCGAAGCCGGACAACTGCTGGGCTGCAATAATCTTCACTTCGATCGCGATTACTGGCTCTGCGACGGACATGAATGTCCATCCTGCGTAAACTACAAGCGGCAGGTCGCAATTCGACTTTTACCGAATTCCGTGAAAGATTCACCAGCGTCAGCCGTGTATACCGTCAATGGGAGGAATCAATGCCGCGTGTGCCTGATACGAAAGCCAGCCTGATTCTACGACTGCCGTCAGCGGACGATGCGGAAGCGTGGCGGGAATTCGTCTCGATTTACGAACCGTTTGTGTACCGATTCGCGCGACGCGGCGGCCTGCAGGATGCGGACGCTCGGGAACTGGTGCAGAACGTCCTGTTGTCGGTCGCCCGAGCCGTCGGACGCTGGCGGCCCGATCATCAACGCGGGCGTTTTCGTACATGGCTGTTTCGCATCGCACGTAACCAACTGCTGGATCTTCTCGCGAAGCAGAAACGATCAGCAGTCTCGCGCGGCGGCAGTGGTCTCTTCGACGTCTTTGAGCAATTGACGGCAACATCGGATTCTACGGAGTTGCATCTGCGCCTGGAACATCGGCAAGAATTGTTTCGTTGGGCGGCAGATCGCGTGAAGAAAAGCGTCAAGGAAGCGACCTGGCAAGCTTTCTGGATGACGGCTGTGGAAGACAAATCGGCTGAAACCGCAGCGAGCGAACTTGGCCTGACAACCGGAGCAATCTACATCGCCCGCAGTCGCGTGCTCGCGCGATTACGGGATGAAATTCAGAAGTGGGAGGACGACGATGCGATGTAACGACAGTCGTCTGAAGGCGTTACTCAGCGACGACGAAGACAGTGCAGTGTTCAGATCCGCGTCAAATCACGTAGAATCCTGTCCACGATGTCAGCAGCGACTGCTGGCAATGTCGGGGAATCAGTCTCTGCTGCAGGAGGTGCGAGCGACACTGCAAGCCTGCGGAGACACGGAGCCTTATCATTCAGGATCACCATCGTCGGTCGTGATCTCGATTGAAGGAAATTCAGACGACGAAATTGGTGCCGAGTGCGAGCCGGTGTCCCTCGATTTCCTTTCTGCACCCAGCCATCCGGAAATGCTGGGGCGTATCGGGCGTTATGAAATCGAGCGCATGATTGGTTCTGGCGGAATGGGAATTGTGCTCAAGGGATTCGACACCGAACTGCACCGTGCCGTTGCGATCAAAGTGCTGAAGCCGCATCTGGCGCATAACGGAGCAGCTCGGCGACGGTTTGCCCGGGAAGCCCAGTCGGCTGCGGCGGTTGTGCATGAGCATGTCATTCCGATTCACGATGTGCTGACCGATGGCGACACGCCGTATCTGGTGATGCAGTTTGTGCCTGGGCAATCGTTGCAGGCTCGCGTCGATGAACGCGGCCCGCTGGAGGCGAAAGAGGTCCTGCGAATTGCTCGTCAGGCAGCAGCCGGACTCGCGGCCGCACATGCACAGGGTGTCGTCCATCGAGATGTGAAACCAGCGAATATTCTGCTGGAAGAATCGGTCGAGCGTGTGCTGATCTCGGACTTCGGACTGGCGCGCACGGTGGACGACGCGACGCTGACCAGAACGGGCGTCGTCGCCGGAACTCCGCACTACATGTCGCCGGAACAGGCCACGGGACAGCCGGTGGATCATCGATCAGATCTGTTCAGCCTCGGCAGTTCGATCTATTTCATGTGTACGGGGCGGCCCCCGTTTCGTGCCGAACATGCACTGGCAATTCTGAATCGGATATGCAATGACCAGCATCGTCCGGTGGATGAAGTGAACAGCGACGTCCCGGCGGAACTCGCCGATGTCGTCGATCGATTGCTTTCCAAGAACCCCGCAGATCGATTCCGTGACGCGCATGAAGTTGAGCGACAACTGGAATCGATTCTGCTGCAGTTGCAGAATGGGCAGCGATCAAGCCGCCTCCGCTGGCGACGCACATGGCTGCGCTGGCGCGATGTGATTCGAAAGTCGGCGCTTGGCGTGGGTGCTGTTTCAGCTTGCGTGATGGCTGGAGTGGCGATTACGTACTGGAGCATGAGTCCAGTGGGAACGCCGACCTCGAATCCAACGCCGAGTCCGGCAGTCATTCAGGTTCCGCTGCCGAAATCATCGCCCGTCATCACATTGCCGCCGGACACGTTCGGACCGGATCTGGCGGAAACTCAACGCCTGCTGGAGGCGATCGAGTCGAACTGGATTAGTCGCCCTCATGTCAGATCAGAAATGGAGTCCGATTCCGACAAATGGCACAACGAGCTTCATGAAGTCGAGGGATTACTCGATTGAACAAATCCAAACGTCCGGCGAGCGGTATCCGTCAGCTTGCCGGTACATTAAGAGGGCAAGTGGTCTGTTGATTTAATACCAACCCGAAGCGCCAGCGAGGCAGAAACGGCTGAATTCCTCGCTGACGCTTCGGGTTAGTATGAGTCTGATCGCCAATAATCAGTAAATCAACAGACCGCAAGCAGTCTACCGGTGGGCTGACGCCACACCGCTCGCCAAAAATTGTGTTTCACTCCAACCACTTCGAAAAGAGACCAGACCATGCGAACGATGAAATATCTGATGTGTGTCGCCTGCCTGTGCAGCGCCGCAGTGTTTGCCAGAACGGCCTTGACGCAGGAGACGCCTGCCATCCCTCAAGATCGCGAACTTTTTCCTGAGGGAGAAGATGATGTGGTTGATTCGCTTCCTGGACTACAAGAACCACCGGGAAGCGAAGCAGGTGCTGATGAGCAACCTGCCCTGAGATCCCCACAAGAGCCTCGACGGGATCGTTTGGATCCCCCTCTTGATTTGCCCATAGGCGAAGATCGGCGCACCTTTACTGACCCGCTGGATGAAGGGCAACCCGCTGATGACAGAGCTTTACTTGGGCCTGTCCCCGGAAAGCCTGCACAATTTAACTCACTCATGCGACCGCGTCGCGTCACGCGCAATGTGGTCGAGACAGTTTACGAGCAGATTCCACAGGAAGAGCTTGAATCGTCCAAAAAGCTTCGGGCCGCCGTTTACTCACTCAGGAAAGGCAAAGACGAAGCCGCACGCAAGGCGGCTGCTGACATGATTCAGCAGCAATTGACCGCTCAGTTTGAACGCGATCTGAAACAGCGTGAGAAGGAACTGGCGGAAGTGGAACAGCGGGTCAAGACCCTCCGCGAACAACTTGACAAACGCAAAGCCGCTCAAGCAGAGATCATCAATCTGCGCCTCCAGACGCTGGTCAACGAAGCAAACGGGCTTGGGTTTCCGGACGAAGATCTCAGGACGAATTACCCAATCCTGCCATCATTACAGTTCTCACCTCCTGCCGTAAGATATGAATCGGTTCCGGATTCTGGTGGTTCCTTCCCAGCATCGGTCAATGAAGACCCCTTTGGCCCTCGCATCGCGGATCCGATCCGCAATCGGTAACCAAGCAATTGCCAGCCAGGTCGCGAAACGAGAGTTTCCAACAGGCTGTTCGTTAAGCACCGAATCGAGACATTCACCTTCATCCGGATGACTGCGGATTCCCATCGAATCAAAGTCGGCGGAGCGACTGAGCTACGTAGCCGACGTCGCTCCGCCGACTCGCATTCCTGTCAACGTCCCCCCAAATGCAACCTCACACTGCTCAGGCTGAACTGCGCCGAACACCAATCTCTTTGCGAACTTTGCGTTCTTTCGCGGCTAAGGACCGTTCTGGAATTTATTGTCGTCTTTCGCTCCGCGAAAGCCACGCAACTTTCGCCGAGCGAAAGGCGACAATGGGACAGTTATTTCTGGCACGGTCCTAACCTGCGCTTCGTTTCCATTACTTTTCCGAAGGCACCAGACGCAAATAATCCACGGCGACCATGTGAGCTTTCACTGCGTCCGGATTTGCTCCGGTGATTTCCAGATTCAGTCGATGGCTACCTTTTTTCAATGAAACCTGTGGATACGTCAGCACGCCCGTGGTGATCACTCCGGGGCCATTGTAGAGATCTAACCCCACGTCCAGAACAGTGTCGCCGATCGAGAGCTTGACGATGCCGTAGTCGCGGGCTCGGGTGAGGACGAGTTCGACGTCGAAGATTCCGTCCTGTTCAACTGGAATTTCGAGTGCCAGCTTGTCGCCGGGTTTCGCACCGGTCCACCAGAGATGATTCGTGCCGCTCCAGTGATCTGCTTTGAAGCCGCCCATATCCTGGCTGGCTGCTGTGCCGCCGGTTTTCTCCACGATTTTCATGGATTCTCCTTCAATCGCACCGGGGACTTTGCCCGATTTTGCATCGATTGGAGATGACGGGCCCGTCAGCACAACCTGAGCGGGACTGCCCAGATAGGCGATCAGATCCCGGACTTCTTCTTTCGTCATCGGATCAAGTTGACGCTCAGGCATCATTGAGACGCTGGATAAATTGCGTTCTTCAATCTCGGACTTCGGCACGACCACCTTGTCATTGATGGTCTGAATTGTCAGCGCGCTGTCGGATTCCTGTTTGAGCAATCCAGTAATCGCGCGGCCATCCTTTAACGCGACGACTGTCATCTGATAATCGCGTCCCACGACTGCGCTGGGGTCAAGCATGTTTTCAAGAATGTAGTCGAGATTGGATCGGTTGGAACCCGTGATGTCAGGACCAATCTGGCCACCAGTGCCGAAGAGCAGATGACAGTTCTGGCATGTCTTGAGGAAGATCCGGCGACCGTTACCGACATTCGCTTTGGCGAGCAATTTCGGAGTCAGCTCCTTCTTCCATGCGACAACCTGCTGTTTACGATCGGTGGAAGTTTCTCGAATCTCACCCCAGTGAGCCTTTAGCAGGTCGTTGAGTTCTTTGTTGTTGAACGAGAGGATCTGACGCACATGGTAGGCGTGCAGATCACTGCTCGGTACGGCACCGCTCCCGATGCTTGCCAGCAGCAGCTTTGTCCATGCCGGTCGTGAGACCAGCGTACTGATGGCATCGGCGCGGACTTCGTTCCTGAGCTTGTTGTAGTGATCCAGCAGCGTTGTCGGTGTTTTGTCGTTGCCGAGAGTGGAGAGGGCTTTCACGGCCGTCGCCTGCAGGTCCACGTTTGTGAGAACGGCATCGCTCAGCAGCACGTCGGCTGCCACTTTATCCTGCCCCTTAACCAGAACATCGAGTGCCTGCCGCCTGCGGGCAATCTCCTGCTGCGGATCTGCCAGCAAAGCTCGCATTGGCCCGAAGACTCGCTGATCGCCAAACAGAACCGCGAGCTGGTCAGCGCGATCACGCACGTCCTGCTCTTTGCTCTTCGTCAATGCTTCGTAAGTTTCATTCCATGCGTCCGGCATCGGAATGGCGACGCGGCCTTCGAACGACGCCATCATTTCTTCCATGATCAACAACTGTAATTCAACGTCTTTCGTACCTCCAAGCGCGGCTACGACGGCGGGCAGAGTGTCGTTCTGAGCCGCTGCACGACGCAGAATGAATCGCCGCAACGTCGGGATTTCTGTTTTCAAAGCAAGCTCGATCGCCTGCTCTGGATTGTCAGCAACAAGCGGTTCGACGGCGTACCAAATCATCAGTGGCAGATTATGGTCTTCAGCGTCCTCGCCGTGCATGGCCAGCGCCGAAGCAATGCCCCAGCGCTGAGCGTTGGGTAGGCGTTGCATGGCCGATGTCAGATACATGCGGACCACAGCGGACGGATCACTTGTGGCCAGTTCCTGCATGCGTTTGACAACAGTGTCCGATGTGGCATTGTCTTCAAGTTCGAATTGAATCGCCCAGGCTCTGACGTATTCTTCTTTGTCATTCAGAAGCTGTAGTGTCATCGTCTCAGAAATAGCGCCGCAAGCATGGAGCGTCCATAGATATTGCAGCCGCAACTCAACAGCCAGCGATCCGTCAACGGCCAGCTTTGACAGGGCAACAGTTGCATAATCGGATAGGCCCTTTTCCATAAAAGTCTTCCGCGCCGTACGCGCATACCAGTCATTGCGATGGCTGTGTGCCTCAATGAGCTGCGTATCGCTCATCTGATGCATGTCCACCGACTGTGGTTTCACATCGCCGTATGTAATGCGATAGATCCGCCCGTTGCTGCGATCCCAGATTTCCGGATTCGTGCGATGGCAGGCATTCTTGTCGTACCAGTCAATCAGGTACACACTGCCGTCCGGACCATAGCGCAGATTGATTCCCCGGAAATAATGATCATTTGCCAGCATCAGGTCTTTGCCATGATGACCGACGAAGCCGGACGTTCCGGCTTCCGGTTCCAGAATATCGCAATTGATGCGATTTCCGTGTACGTTGTTGAAGAAGATTTGATTTCGGTACTCGTCCGGCCAGTTATCACCCAGATAAATCATGGCACCACAATGAGCGTGACCGCCTCCGGCATCGGCAGTCGCACCGGAGGCTTTTGGTTCATGCCCCCACCACGCAGAATCGGCGATATTGCCAGCATAGTGAGCGTGATCAGCGATCGTTTTAATGTCGTCGTAAGTGTACGGATTAAAATGCTGGCCACCCTGGCGCAGATAGCGGCCTCCCTGAATGACGTGCCACAGGTGCGGAATCACGCAGGCTGTGAGAAACGCCTGGCCCTTGTCGTTGAAATCCACGCCCCATGGATTGCTGGTGCCGTTCATAAAGGCTTCAAAAATGTCCTTCTGCGGATGATATCGCCAGACGGCGGCGTTGAGCGGCAACCGATCCTTTTCTGCCGCACCCGGCCTGCCGACTTTGGAATGCGTAAACACGCCATGACAGCCGTAGAGCCAGCCGTCCGGTCCCCAGATAAACGTGTTCAGTGTTTCATGCGTATCCTCCCAGCCGAAGCCGTCGCGGAGCACAATGGCACCGGGCGGCACGTCTTTCGGGAACTGCAATGTAACCGTCACGCTCCGCGTGACGAGCCCCGTTCCTGCACTTCCGGTGGTCACGCTACTCACATCATTCACGTTTGCACTGGAAGGCTCCTCTCGCGGAGCGAGAGGGCTACTTTTATCCGGGACGTCGTCGCCGTTGCGATCGGGGATGAACATCAGATAAGGAGCGGCCCCGACGTAAACTCCACCGAAGCCTACTTCCAGACCGCTCACAAGGTTCAGGCCTTCGAT
>CAMAVB010000176.1 GCA_945861465.1 Candidatus Kuenenia stuttgartensis | reverse complement strand
CGCTGGTTCCTGTGTGCAAAGTTCAGATCACTCCGCCGAACGCTCCGCAGGGAATGAAATGGCTGTCTGGTGTGATCTCGCACGGGCATTGTTTTGTGCTCGGCGTCGCCCCGGATGAGCGGTTGGTGCTTGTTGAAAGCGCGCAGGCACTTGTTTCGGAAACTCACGGGTTTTTTCGCGCCGCAGTCATTCTCCGCGCGGAAGAGAATCTACCATTGGAAACCTGCGAGCTTCGACAGAACGGAATTTCGCCGCGGGCGTGGCTGCAGTCTTTCCCCGCGTCATCCAACTGGAACAAAGTGGCGTTGAAACGAGTTCGCGGGCAGATGAGGTTTCTGGATGTTCTCGCACCGCAGAACAATCTCCTGCTGGATTTTATGCAGCTTTCGACGGGCACAATCTGGGCCTTGTTCATCGATCCGAAGGGCCACATGGTTGTGGAAGCGATTGGACTCGACGGGCTTGTTCGCCAAACGCTGGTGCTCGATCTGGAAGTCAGCATGAACGATAATATCGGAGTGCGGCTGCATCGAATTCATCACGATGGCTCTCGCGTAATCGTCATCATAGGCCGACATGTCTGGCGCGTTGATTCTGTTGAGTCCGCCGTCATCGACACGTCCAGCAAAATCATTGCGCAACCGATCTCAGTGATTGAGTTTCCCGAGGCTCCCTTGAAGATGGTTGCCTCGCCGGTGAACACCACGCTGCGTCTGGCATTTTCATTTAATGACTGCGCTCGGGCTGTTTGGCCAATGTCGAACGAGTGCTGTTCATTCGCATCGGGATTTGATCAACCATTGATTGCCTGTACTGGCAACGGTCTATTCGTCGCGGCATGTCGTACGACAGGACGAATCGCCAGTTATCGGCTGAATGCGGGCATTGCAGTACTCCTGGCCGAATTTGAGGAAGCAATCGATTCCGACCCGATCGTTGATCTCATGCCAGGACCGGCTGGCAATGAATTCTGCGTACTGCACGCATCCGGTCGCCTGCTGCGGCTGCAGATTCCGGTCCGGTAGTGGACGTCCTACATCGATCTACTTGACGCGGCTGAGAACGAGGTATCAGCCGGAGTGCGATATACCGCGCGCGGTTGAGGAAGCATATTCGTTTAACCGCGTGGGGAACGCCCCGCGCTTCGTATTTCGTATTTCGTATTTCGTATCTCAAATCTCAAATCTCAAATCTCAAATCTCAAATCTCAAATTTCAAATCTCAAATCTCAAATCTCAAATCTCAAATCTCAAATCTCAAATCTCAAATCTCAAATACGAAGAATCGCGGCCCGCTGGGCACGCGGTTAAACGAGCCAATGCCAACCGCGTGCGGTATACGCAACTGTAACGAAAAAAACGGGGCTCATAGATGAGCCCCGTTTTCGGGATACTTCGTTTCATCCTGTCTCGCAGCGGGTCCTGCTCGTCCGGGATAGGGCCGAGCGACAATGACCCGGTCTATTCGTCTTCCGGACGTGGGGCACGTTTTTAACGTGCCCGTCACGATGGAATCGTGCCCCACTTATTCCGGCCTCATTCCTTACGGCGTCGCAGAGATCGGGGAGCCAGAGCAAACAGGGCTCCCAGAAATCCAGCCGCCGAATTTTTCTGTTCCACTGCAGCAGTTTGTTCAGCAACAGGCTGAGATTCCCACCAGACCTGCTCGTCCCATTTCGACAGCACAGAGTCCGTTTGATCCGTGACAGCAACGTCTTCGACAGAAGGAACTGGGTTCGCCGAATTGTCTGATGCATCCACTGGGATTTCGGAATCCGGATTCACCACTTCTTCCGGCAACGGCACGTACTGAGATCCATCGATCACGGCTGGCACCATGCTGATGGCAGATTCCGTGACCAACGCCTGCGGGACGAGACCCGGAACGACGGTCCACACGAATTCTGTCGCAACAGGCAAAGATTGTTCCTGTGCCGGGATCGTGGCCTTAACAATCGTCAGTGTCTTTTCCAGGCTCCAGAGACTGGCTGCACCAGTGCTGGCATTGAAAGCCCGAACCCAGTAACGGTAGACCCCTTTGCTCAGTGTCAGCGGCACAATAAACGATGTACTGCCGGTCTTATTGTTGCTGGCATTCAGCAGGTTAGTGCCTGGCTGTGCCCCCGTTGCGATGAAGACCTCATATCCGGACGCCCCGGCGACGGCCCCCCATGTCAGGGTTGGTGAAGTGTTCGTCGTTGGCGGAATTGTGTTGACGATCGGTCGCCCGCCGACAAAGAACTCCAGCCCGAGGCTCCAGTTCGAGCGTGTAGCAGGGACCGGAGGGGTCGCATCCGGACGTCCATTTCCCAACGCAATCACATACGCACGATAGGAGGTGTTTGTGGGCAGATCGATCGGGATCGTATGCGTATTCGTCGTCAGGTTTGCGACAGTAAAATCTGGCAGATCGACATATTTAAAGGTGACTGGATCCGGCGCCTGCAATCGGAATTCGTAACTTGCTGCACCGGCTGGAAGCCCTCCCAGCGTCGTCATCATATTCGTCCAGGCAAACGTCGGACGCAGGTTAAACGTCGATGCCGGCGGCCCGGTCAGAACCGGAGAGGTGACGACTTCGAACTTCTGTGGTGCGCTCCAGTTGCTGTTAAACCCAAATCCGTTGCGAGCACGAACCCAGAACGTGTAATTTCCGATCGGCAGATTTGCCGGAACGGTGTAACTCAAAGACGCGATTCCGGTCTGGTTGTACAGTTTGGCAACCGGCACTGAATCGTTGTTGATGTGGATTTCATAGTTCAGCGCACCAGGCACGCTCTGCCATGACAGAGTTGGATTCGCCACTGCCGTGCGACCGATTGGCCCCACGACCGTCGGAGGTGTGGATACGCGGAACGTTCGTCCGATACTCCAGTCACTTGCCTCACGTTCGTCAGCAACAGTCGCCGGGTTGTCAGTATTGGAATAGGTTCTTACCCAGACAACATACGTTCCGATGCCGAACACTTTCGTGGGTGTATAGGTAGTCCCGGTGACACCGTTCACGCGCAGGAATTCCGGATTAGGATCCATGTCCATTCGATAATAGACATCGAATTTTTCAGAGTTTGGCGGTGCCACCCAAGTGACTGTTGGAAAATTACTGAACGTGGTCAAAGTCGGTCCCGTGAGAACTGGTGGTTCCACGTTGACGAATTCATAAACCGCCGCATAACTCGAAAACACCGGGAGAGTGACGCTGTCATTCGATGGATCATTGATCGCCCGAATGCGGTACGTATAACGTCCCAGACCCAGTGGGGTTGCTTGCGTGAAGGTTGTCGTGGTCAGATTGCTCTGGTTGATCACGATATCAAACGTACCCCACTTCTGCGAGACCACCAGTTCATAGCGATTGGCCCCTGCCACGGCACTCCAATTGAATGTGGGAGTGCTGTCGGGGAGACGACCGGTTGGTAGTGTAGCGACCGGAGCCTGAGGCGCCACGGTGAAGTCACGCACGCCCGGAGTGCTGGTCTGCCCGAGTGCGTTGAATGCCGTCAAAGTGATTCGATATTCTGCCAGCACGAGGTCCGACGTCGGAGTCCAGTTCGTTGTTGTGATTCCATTGACGGTGGATACCAACACGTTGTCCGTGCGATTGAACAATTCCACTCGATATGTGGCCGCCCCGTTGACAGCGTCCCAGACGATCTGCGGTCGAGGCGACGTCACCGAACCGGCCGGTGCGGTGATGATCGGCGGAATGATCTCGAATTGCCTCGTCGCCGGACCTTCTAGCGCAGACTCGCCCGCCTTATTGTAGGCCGTGACGGTCGATGTATAGATTCCTGCGGGCAGCGGCGGAGCGATCTGAGCATAAGTAAAGCTCGTCGTTAATCTGGTGAACACAACAACGTTCAATGAATTTCTGACAACCAGGTCGTAGTTGAAGTTTTCAGGATGTTGAGTCCAGGTCACCGTCGGAGCCAGGTCAGTCGTCGGCGTAGCGGGTCCGTTGATTGTCGGCGTGACTGCGTTCTGGAGTGCTCTGATCTTAACGGCATAGTCTTCGACTTCTCCGTTGTTCGCACGTCCGGTCGCAGGCAGTGAGCCAGCAGTGCTGAGTCGGAAACGCATCACGGAATCACCGATTGTCGTCCCGGCGGGAATCGTAAAGTTAATCCGATTCAATCCTGCGTTCACATCATAGCTGACACCATTGAGCTTCTCCGAGGCATCAAAGACTCCGAATCCGGCATCGACCTTATCCAGCCAGATATCCAGTTTCCCGGCTGCAGAAACCGTGACATCCACGAACGCGGGGAGTGGAATCGTGGGAGATGTTTCGAGGAACGTTGGGAATGCGACACCGTCATCGGTATCCAGATCTGCCGTTGCCGACGGCTGGCCGTCCTGTTCCTTCGTGACACCTGTTCCAAGAAACAGACCGTTTGCAATCGTATGTGCTGCACCGCCGGGTCTCAGTGTTCCGTAAGTGTCGGGAGCGTCGCCATAATCCACGATGAGAGTTGTGAGCGTTGCAGTCGTCGTACCAGTAGTCTTAACGGGACTATTGTTATCTGTCACTCGCAGCCGAATCGTGCGCACAGACGGTGCGGTGATGCCCAGAACAGACAGCTCCGCCCAGGTGCGAGTCAAAGTTGCGGAACTGCCAGCGTCCGTTTCAAAGAATCCGTTGTTATCCAGATCCCATTCGTACTTCGTCAGGAAATCACCAAACGGTGCATCGACGTCGAAGCTCAAGCTTGCATCGAGCATAATGCTGTCGCCCTCATCGACAACATAGTTTCCAGTCCTTGCGACAGGAGCATCGTTGACCTGCGTCACGTTAATCGTGACGGTTCGGGTTGCGAAATTGACGTTCGGGGCCACATTGGAACCCGCGTCGGTGAGCGTCAGGATGATGGTCGCCGAGCCGGCCGTGTCCTGAGTCGTGTTGTAAGACAGGACACCCGTTACCGGATTGACGGTCAGGGTCGTGAAGCTCAGGTTGCCGGTCACCAGTGTCGGGCTTGAAACAGTCCATACGAGTGGAAGCTGCGCACCGACTTCGTCCAGAGCGGTTGCACGTCCCGCCGCGAAAGAAGCGGGGTAAATGATGGTCTGACCGCCGGCATCTTCCAGAGTCGTGATATTGCCGCTGCCGTCAACTCGCGCGTCGGTTCCGGTCACAGCAAAGACCGGTATATCGTTGACTGCGTTGACGGTGATCACAAATGTCTGAGCGACGCTTGACTGAGCCGGGGTACCATTGTCAGTCAACACGACGCTGATGGTGGCCGTGCCGTTGACATCCTGAGCTGTCGTATAAGTCAGTGTCCCTGTGACAGGATCAATTGACGGTGCCGCCAAAAAGAAGTTGGCAGGAGTCCAGCTCCCGGTTTCAGACGCCACAGTGACAGCAACCGTAAAGCTCTGAGGAGGTGTTTCATTGGCTGGTCCGGCAGCCTGACCCGTCATGAAGTTCAGAATTGTCACCGGACCGGAGTCTTCATCAATCGGTGCGGGATCACCCTGCAGATTGAAGATTGGCTTATCGTTCACGGCGATCACATCGATCAGAATGACGTCCGTGTCTGTCTCAGCCGCTGGTGGGGGGACAGGCGGACCCGAGAAATTGCCCAAGTCATCCGACAGAATCGTCACGGTTGCCGGGCCAAAATAGTCGGCATTGGGTTTGAACTGAAGTCCGTCCAAGGCGGCGTTGAGATCACTAATGATCCCTTCGAAAATGATGACCACGTCATCAATGCCATCGCTGCCGCCAGTGAACGTGAACAGCAGGGGGTTGAAACCAGTTTTCAATGAGAGTGTGCCATTGGTCGCAGTCAGTGTGATCTTCAGCCGATTCGTACCCAGCCAGACATCAGCGTCCGCAACGGAAATTGCATTTCCGTTCGCGGCACTGAAGACCAGTGTCGTGTCTTCCAGAGTGGACTGGACTCCGGGGCCAGGCACAGTGTTCACAGGAGGATCGTTGATCCCGTCGGTGACCAGCAGGTTAAACTGTGTTGTGCCGTCTGGCAGATTCGGAGCAAGGAAATTGCCGGCGAGGTCGCGGACGCCGACCACACCATCGCTATCGACGGTGGCGTTGTCGTTGTCCACGATGATACGGTATTTGCGTTCAAACGGGAATGTCGTGACGGCACGGAAGATGACTTCGTTGGTCGTTGAATTGTAGACGAAGACATAGTCAGTACCGTTGATCAGTGGCCCTTCAGTGCCTGTCGTATCAGTCGGCTGGCTGATGCCGTCGTCCATGAACAGTCTGAACTGACTGCCGTTCAGCAGCACGCCGTTATCGTCCACTCCGATCCCGGCATCACTGAGCGTCACCACAAGTTCGCGCAATACTCCCGGAAGGTTCAGCCACACCGTGTTCAGAGCCGGATTCAGATCGTTTGGATCCTGATCCAGCGGCCCGGTGATTTTCGCCGTTGGCCGGAAGAAGTCGACACGATCGATTGCTCCCCGGTCCTTAAAGACGTTCGCACCCTGCGATGCGGGCGTAGAGACATCCGGATCGTCACCACGGACCTGTCCAAAGACATCCAGGTCCGGAGCGTTGAGCGGAGAAATTCCCAGTCCCAGCGGGGCCTTCACTGTCACAAACGTCGTTCGATCGCCAAGGCCGTCCAGCGAACTGTCAATAGCCTTCGACAGCGGTGCAGGATAGTAATTGCGGTTTGCCTCATCGACAAACAGCGGATCGCCTGGGTTCAGCTGAATCGGGAAAGTCCCTAGCCCGATCGTGCCCGTTAAGGCATTCGTGTTATTGCCGCGATACAGCGTAGTGCCAAGCACTGTTCCCAGGTTCTGAGAACTGAGATCCACAGTAATGCCGGTATCCAGGTCGGCAAGAATGTTGTTGAGAATTGTCGGGCTGGCATTCTGTTCAACCAGGATTCCGGTGCCTCTCTTGTTAGCCGGGTCACCGACGATCGTATTATTCACAATTCGGCCTATCGCGACCGACGCCAGCGCATCGTTTGGTCCATTCAGCGGATCCCCGCTGAAGAGAATTCCCGTAGTCCGATTCGCTGCGATCACATTATTTGAAATCACCAAGCCGGGAACCCATCGATTCAGATTCGGTTCACGCAGATTTCTGACCGACCCCGCATGCGGAAGTCCGCCCGTGTCGCGAAATGCATCTACCCAAATGCCA
Source organism: Candidatus Kuenenia stuttgartensis (assembly GCA_945861465.1). Taxonomy (GTDB): domain Bacteria; phylum Planctomycetota; class Planctomycetia; order Planctomycetales; family Planctomycetaceae; genus SXXK01. Next base: position 9,140 of record CAMAVB010000176.1, on the reverse strand, counting down.
TGGGACTGCGAATTTGTGATGAAATTCGAGTGGATGAGCAACTGACCCTGATCACGCGTTCGATTCTGATCGCCATAATTGTCAAAGAACTGAACGGAAGTGGGATCTGACAGCGGACGGAGGACGCCCATACTGTTCGAATCAGGGCTTTGCACAAATTCAGCCATGAACTTTCGGCCGGAACTGAATGTGATCTCCACAATTCCCGACAGGTTGTGGATCGGCTCCGGGCCAAAGTCAACATCCAGTCCGAAGATCAACTGATCACCCGCGTCGAATCCGGGTCCTCGGAGCGTGGAAAAGTTGATCGTCAGCAGATCAAAAGTGGTGTTGAACTGGAAGACCGGGATCCGTGGATCCAGAGCATCCAGCGATGTGAACGTCGGCGTCACAAAATCCGAAGCCGCGTTGATTGTCGGGCCGTTGCCCCGTCCTCCCATCAGCGAAATCGGGTCAAAGTTCTGATTGCCCGGCAACTGAATCCGAATCTGATTGATGCGTTCAGGATACCCCGTATTTGGGTCCAGCAGCGGGGTGGTGTTTGTGAACTGGAACAACGAGTTGCTGCCGTTCGTATTTCCAAGAGCTGCGAGCGATCCGGAGACGCCCACCGGATTCGGATCCGTGGATGGTGTTTGCAGTCCATCGCCGAGGGTGAAGATCGCGTTCCCGTAAATGTTCACGCGGTTGCTGGAACTGAAAACCGCACCATTGGCAGCTCCGTCCGCAAGGGAAGCAGAGACAGTCAGGATTCCCTGGACGGATGTTGAATTGATGGCGTCGCGAATTCTTGCGGCAATTGTGGTTGCTCGTTCGCCGGTATGCAGCCCGGCAGAGTCGATCGTTCGAGGATCGAACGGAATCGCAAAATGCCCCTGCTGGACGGAGTTTGAATAACTGATGTCGTCATACTCAAATATGACCGTGTTGACTCCATCGCTCAGCGTAAATGTCTGGCCGTCCCTTAGATCCCAGGCGTCGGCCACAATCAATGTCTGCTGGGCCGCCATGCGATCGTTGCTGTCAAACGACCTGAACTGCGGGTTGGGCAGACCGCTGCCAGCTGCGTAATCTGAGGCACGACGAATCTCGATGTCGTAGTCGCCTTCGAGAATATCCTGATAAGGATTCAGATTGTTCGGGTCATTTACTTCCCAGTTCGGAATGAAATTCGTGTTGCCCGGAGCACCAGTGACCATTTCACCGCGTTCCGCCAGGCCGATGACGATGTCGTCGATATATACCCCTTCGAACCCATTGCTCACGCCACGCAGCGACGGCAGACTGGCATAATAACCCCCGAATTCATCGCCCGGAAGATAGGTCGTCAGTCCCATCGGGCCGGGATTGGTCACATAGTGGCCGATGATCCGGACCAGGTCCGCGCTGCTCTTGATGTTGAAGCGATTCACGACGAGAGGAATCGTGAGTCCGTTGGCATCGACAGCGTGGGCCTCAACCGACAGGTGCATCGTATAACGCTGCCCTGGAGAGGCACCGCTGACAAAAGGCGGAACACCAACCTGAACATAATAGTCCCCGGGAGCAAGATTGACATCAAGGAACGATGCGGCGCTGTGGTTGCTGCCAACGTCCAGTGCTCCACCGTTGATGTTCTCGACGACGAGGAGTCCGTTCTGATCAACGATTCGAATGATCGAATTGAAAGAACTCACCGTTCCGTCAAGATCAACCACGACTCGGCGCGTCGCAGCACCTCCAGGCACTGTAAATGCGTAGTAGTCTGTGCCGGTCCCGACTGTCGATGTTCCGATCACGGAGATATGCGGCAACGTGGCTGAAGCCGTGATCGTATTGTTGGCAGCGTTGGTCCACGACAGGGCTTCCAGATTCTGAGCGAGAAGAGGAGTAGGGGAGTTATTGAATTCGGCTTCTCGGTAAACGCCCGCTGGCAGCAGGTTGTCGGCAAGTCGCTGAGCAATCACTTCGGCGACTTCGTTGCGGTCCATCCCCACATGCAGAATGACGCCGGTCGTTCCGGCTGTGTTGCCAGGGGTGCCGTCGAGCAGCAGCCCCGCCAGGGCACTCTGTGTCACAGTCACCGAAACACTGATGGGGACAAGCGGAGGTTCGAGAATCAGGCTGATCCGGTTATGGTTGCGATAAGTTCGCAGGTTCGTAATGTTTGCCGCGTCAATCGCCCGCTCCATAGCAATCGCGATTTCTGCAGGACTCATTGCTGAATTGATGACAACCGGAAGGCCGCCGTTCTGAGGTCCATTGCCCGCTTTGTCAAACTCGAAGATCGTCCCCTGAATTGTGAATGTCTCGCCTTCACTCAGCGTTGCGAATGACGGGGCGACGAGCGTGTAACCCATATCAATTTCAAACTGATTGACGCCTTCCAGAATGTAATTCTGACCGTCCCGCAGTTCGGCTCCGGGACGGGCATAAAATTCTTCGCCCACCGTCGTGATATCGCCTACGTTCACTGATCCGCTGGCGGCAAATTCGAACCGCAACCGCAGATCTGATCGCCCTGCAAAGTTGCTGAGGTCAACCCGGGCCTGTCGCCATCGCGGCGGCACCTGTTCATCGTAGAGTTCGCCAACATCAAGGAATAATTGCGTCGTCGGATGCTGCGTCGCACCGCCCGTGGGACCAAAGTCCTGCTCATCGTTGATAGCACCGGCCGCACGATAGGAATCGTTGGTTTCGGTAAGACTCCAGGTCGTTCCGTCCCCAATGTAGACGCGAAGCGAGTCCGTCATCGGACGAACGCCAGGGATGTAATCCAGACTCGCTGTGTCCAGAAAATAGTTGAAGTACAGAGTCGGCTTATCGCCTGCAGAGAACCCTTCAAGACTGATCGGGTTGCTGATGAAGGAACCGTGAGCACCACCAGGGAAGTTGTAATTATTCAGCGTCCCGAGACTGCCGAGATCGTTCTTGTTGCCAGCGGTTGGACCACCCGCCTGATTACCGAAATACAAACTGGCCCCGCCCGGTGTATCAAGCCGCGTTCCATCCGGAGATGCCAGCATCCCGTGACCCACATCGCCCGCTCGGTTACCGGTGGTGTTCCACAGATTGTATTGCAGAGTTCCAAATGCAATCCCGACAGCGCCGAGGCCTGTCTGAATCACGGACTGACCATCCACAAACATCGGTGCAGGGTCACCGAGGTTCGTGGGATTTCCATCCAGATCCAGTCCGGCACCTGTATAGAGAGAATAGAGCACACCGTTGGAGTCAGACGCGAACAGTACGCTGGCGTAGGCTCCGCCTTCCACCTGGTCTGGACCGATCGAAAGCCCGGTCAGGTCAGCCGGAAACCCCAGCGGGTCCAATATCTGTTGTTGATTCAGGATTATTCCGGTGAAGTCAAATTCATACAGGGTCCCCGTGTCATCGACGGCAAAAATGGAGGCACCCCCAAAGGCGATCGCCTGAATAATGCCGGCGGCTGGCAGAGAAGTCACCTCGACGACATCCGTTCCAGAGCGATTGAAGAAGGTCGGGGCATTGTTCTGAGTGGCTCTGGCGTTTGCCGGGCGAAGTGCTCCCTGTGAAATTGCGGCACCGGTTCTCGCATTGAACTGGTAGAGGATGTTTGTCCGATAGCGACCGTCCAGGCGCGATGCGACAAACAGACCGCCGTCGGTGGTCGGAGCAAAATAGGTAAATGCCGTGACAAGAGTACCAACGTTTGTGCCGGTTTCGGTAAAAGTTGCACTCGGATCTGAATCGTGATACGTCACAATTCCATCGTCACTGAGAATCGTGCGTGTGGCTGTTCCGGTATCAATTCTGGAATAGGTACTGGCTCCGCCATCGTTAGCGGCGGTGGCAGAATACATGAACAATTCGCCGTCGGCCCGCATCGCAATTTCACCGTGCGACTGTCCGGTGTTGCCCAGGGTAGTGACCACAGTCCCTGTGTATGGGTTGACCGTGTGTACAAAAGCCCCGTCGCTGACGAACAGAGGAATATCGCCAATATGGTAGCTCGTCAGATTCTGCCGCTGCTCGTTGTCAAAGAGATCATACAGCGGTGCCGATCCGGTACCAAAGCCACCGAAGTGCTCATCGACAATCCGCCGAGTTGCGGTGACTGGTTCGAGTCGAACCGTATCGCTCACCGGAAACGCGCGCATGGTCTGTTCGAGCACCTGCGGAATCTGGTTATGCGACGAGATTACCAGGTAATAGCTTCCTTCGGGTAGCTCAAACGGACCAATGAACGGATCCAGATTTCCGGCGCTGCCGCGCGACAGGTCATCGACGTCTGAACCTTCCAGCGGTCCCGAGCGGTCATCGGCAATGTTGGAATCGCGCGACGTCAGGATCAGTTGATTTGTTTCCGCATTGTAAATATGGGCCTGCAAGTTGCCACGCGACATTCCGTCGGCATAGTCAACGTCAAACACAACGGATGCATAACGATTCGGATTTGTTTGTCCCGGAATCTGCTGAATGTCATTGTAAGTCACACTGAATCGATAGAAATCCACGTCATTGGGGGCAGAAATTCTTCCGGCAAGTGCAATTGCAGCGCGATCCGTAGTCAGAATATTCCCGAGATTCTGCTGAGTGCCGGAAGTGTCGTTATTTGAAGTTGGCTCGGCATATTCTCCACCCAGTGGCGAATGAGTTGGCTGGCCAAGAATCAAAATCCCGACTGCCGCGAAGCGAATATCCGCATAGGTCACCGTTGTGCCGGGGATTTCATCGACCTCGCGGAGGCGAATCTGCAGTTGGTAAGACCCCGTCGTGATGCCGTTGAAGACTTTATTCGGGTCCGACAGATCGGCCCGGTTCGCAGCGGGATTGAGCGAGTCGATGTTGCTGGAGCGAACGCGGACCTGGTAAGTCCCAGTCGTGCCGACGTTGCCCGGCAGGATAATGCGGAATCCGGCGTCGCGCGGATTTGTTCCGTACAGGTCGTCGCTCTGGAATTGCGATTTATCCAGTGGATTCACCTGAGTCAGTACGTTGGACTTGTAGACCGGGTACAGACCTGTTTGCTCGGCGTGCGAGTTATCGGACAAGGCAATAATGCTGCCGCCAGCCGTAATGAGTTCGACAACGGAGTCAAACGAGAATGTCGTTCGATCGATATCAATCCAGACTTCTGAACCGGCGGTTCCCTGGAAACTGTAAACGTCCACGTCGCCCGGGCGGTTGATATAGCCATTCACCTCAAATCCCAGACGCAGATTCTCATCACCGCTGTTCTGGATCGTGTGAGTGCCGTCAGGATTCGTGGTTCGCAGATCAAGCTTGCCAAGTCCGCCGAGAAATTCGGCTTTTGCTGCCGTCCCATTGGTACCCGGTGACGGCGCATTGGTCGTTTCATTCTCATTGTAAATGGCCACATTTCGATCGTTCGAAAATGGTCCGATACTTACCGTGTTCCAGTCTCCGGGGGTTCCGGTGCTCACGCCGTTGGCGTTTGTATCTTTCATGGGCAGGCCGCTCAGATCAAAGCCAGCTCCCACAGTGTCATCGCTCAGTGAAGTCAGTACGACGGGAAAGAAAGGCTGACCGACGATTTGCAGCGTGCCGCCAATGCGATCATCGATATCCAGTGGCTTTCCTCCAGCGCCGATGAAAACATTTGTGCCCTGAAGTTTGACCACCAAGCTGGCATTCGCATCGCTGTTGAGCCTGAGCCCGCCGAATGTATGAAAATTTGGAACGGCAATAGAAGTCAGGACGACATGCACGATGTCCGTGTCATCCCACACCGACTGAGTTGTCAGAGTTTCCCCACGGACGACCATCCCATTGATGGCGTTTCGTCCCAGCAGGTTGCCGGAAATCAACGGCCCCTGGTTAAATTCAAATCCGGCGAAATGGTCCAGCATCCCGCGAGACCGTCCATAGTCATCCAGAAACTCTGAATTCAGAGCATTCACGTTAATGCTGAGCACCGGGCCGCTGTTATCCCTGAAGATATTGTTCAGGAGGATCGGCTGCGCACCGCGCGCAAAAATGGTCCCGGCACTGTTGGCGGTTCGACCGAATCGCGAAGCGGGCGCAGAACCGCCGGTTCCATCACGGTTTTCCTCGAGCACACTATTCGTGATCCGCAGATGTGCCTGATGGGCTTCGATGGCGTTAAATCCCGCGAAGTCACTGTCCGTTGGGATCACGCCGCCCGCGAATGTCATCAGCGACTGATCGATGCTCCCGGTTGACCCCGGCGAAAGATAGATGCCGCCCCAGAGTCCAACGTTGTTCACCCGACTTGGGCTGGCTTCCGTTGAAAGGAGGTCATCATTGTTTGTGTCAAAAGTTCCGCCTGCACCGAAGCGGTCGTCAAGGCGAGACGTAAAGACGATTCCTCGTCCGGCAAGGCCCTCGGCGATGATCTGAGCGCTCTGGCCGACTTCAATCCGGGAAGATTCCAGCTTCACGATCAGGTCCGGGTCGATCACAAGGCTCGCGTCCAGCCTCGCCCGATTTCGACCGGTGAGTGCTTCATTGAGAATGCCAGTCAGTGTTGTGCCATTGTCCACGAATGTCGTCGATGACGAATTGAGAACGCCGACGAGGTCATAAGGGCCAATTCCGCCGGCCTGAGATCGATACAGCAATCTTCCATTATAAGGCGTCGAGGCCGGAGGCAGATTTGCCAGTGTAACTGAACTGTTAACCGCTGCGACATTCACCGTGCGGGTTGCCGCCGAGGCGGGGCTCTGACCTCCCGACGCATCTGTGAAGACGAGTTTGTAATTGTAAGTCCCGGCCGTCAACGTTCCACCTGCCTGCACATTGAGAGTGACAAGCACCACCGGAGGGGCATTCACTTCAAGGAACGGTCCGCCCGGTGTTCCCTGAATCTGCAGGTTTTGTGTGATCACATGGACGATATCGCTGTCGTTGAATCTGCCGGCGACTGTCATCTGTTTTGTCGGAGAGCCAGCAGCCGTCTGGATTCTGACAAACAGGCCGTTGGTCGAATTATTAACCAGCGTGTTACCGTGAATGTCGGGACCGACGCGGGAGAAATCCGGCGTGAATGGAACGGCCTGAAATGCGGGCGTGGTGAAAGTTGTTTCCTCGAAACTATCGGGATCTGCAGAGATCGCCGAGTCTTCACTCAGCGTAATAAAGTTGTTGTAGATCCCCGGGCGAGCCTCGATCAGCGTGATGGGGTTAATGATCTGTTCGACCGAATCAACTTCCATCTTTCCGCCGCCATAGCTCATATTCGCATAGGCGGAATAGTCCATGAAGATCCCGAGCCGTTCATAATTCAGACGATTTTCATCATTATCCACGTCATGACGGAAGATCAATCCGCCCCAGTTTCCCTGTTTCGGAGTGGTCGGGTTGGGAGACGTATCCTGTCCGACAGTTTCATCCCGCCAGGATGTGAATACGACTTCCGATGTAGGAATCCCTAATACCTGCAGCGTCGCGCCACTGCGATCCACCGTCACCGAAGAACTGCCGGCACTGATAAAGGAATCCTGAAACTTCAGCAGCGCTCCGGCGTCAATCATCACGACCACGTCACGCGGGATATCCATTGAAACGCCGTCCACAAGCGGCAGTCCATCGTCATCCACACCGATTTGATAGGCCACGTTATCGGCTCGGGTTGCCACATTCTGGTCGGCACCACCATTGCCCACAATGCGGACGATCTGTCCTGGCTGAGCTGCGGCGAAAGCGAGATCGATTTCCCTGAATGGTGTCGCAAGGGATCCGTTGCCACCTGGCGTAGCGAGTTTATCCACAACCAGTTGGCCGGATGCCGGCACCGCACGGAACCAGAAATTGAATTCCCCGCCGGCAACACCATCCAGATCGCCGTCCAGTCGTTGCCCCGTGGTGTCCACAATGGCCGAGTCGGCACTCGGTCGGAAAATCAGCCGCAGTTCATACTTGCCCTGAGTCGTTCCGTTCATGCCGCTGTCGGCAATTCGCGGATCGTATGCGTCATTGCCGCTGGCACTGATTCCAATAAAATAAATGCCCGCTTCAAGGTTGAGTGACAACAACGAGTCTTCGCTGAAATAGTCGTCGTTCTGCGAAATCAGTTCCTTTGAACCATCCGGGTTCTGGCGGTACAGCCGCAGCATCGAATCAAGCAGGCTCGAATCCGACAGGCGTTCTGCCACAGTCTGGGCCGAGAATGAGCCAGCTTCGGTCAATTCGAAACGGTACAGGTCGATATCACGGCTTTCCGGCCGAAACAGAAACTGCCCATGCACGATGTCAGCGTCGCCTGGAAAATCGGGTTCTGCAGCCGTTGTCTGAACAATCGGACCTTCAAACCCGCCCATGACCGTGAGATCCGGCAGATCGTAAGCATGCCCCATGCCAAGCAAGTGGCCGATCTCATGCATCGCGGTCGTGAAGTATGATCCGGCAAACGTGTCGTTCCAGACTTCCGCATTGTCCATGATGGCCAGATTCAACGCACGGCTCGACTGTCCTGTGACCCCGCCGGCACCGGTCAGGATGTTCGGGTCGATGGCGCGCAAGTCCCCGGTGACCATCGTGAACCCGAGGTTGTCAGATTCCACAAACTGCACGCCCATTGACCGAGCATAAAGCCCAAAAGCTTCCCGCACTCGCTGCTTCTGATTTTCCGTGATCAGATTCGAGAGCGCGACACCCTGCGGCGAAAAACCATAGTTCTTCTGAAAGTTGTAATAGATTGTGGAGATCTGCGGATCGGAATCGGCAGGTAACTCAAGGTGATCTTCCAGCGACACATCAATGTCGCGATGACCCGGCTCGTCAATATTCCCCGGGAAGTCAAACGGATAATCCAGCGATCGAATCTGCCCCTTCACGACACGACTCTGGCTGGTCAGGATTCCCAGGTTCGAATTATTATTAAAGGAAGATCCGGGATCGGAATAGATGAACGAGGACGCAGTAGCGGTCGCTGCGATATTCAGATTCTGATTTCCCGCAATCGTCGTCCGCACCAGATCGCTGGCCTGGGGATTCAGGTTGAGCGACCAGAAAAGCTGGCCGGGAGTCGTTCCTCCCGTTGTATCCAGCTGGATATTGATCGTTCGCCCGGACACCGAGATCGCTGGGACGCCGTTTGTCGCCAAGGCTGCCTTGCTGAAATTCAGCGTGATGGGATTGCCATCCACTGAGACAATTGGTTCGATCGTGACAGTGGCCGCTCCAGTCGAACCGAAATC
>CAMAVB010000175.1 GCA_945861465.1 Candidatus Kuenenia stuttgartensis | reverse complement strand
GGGGGCGTTCGGAGAGACATTGCTGATTGACTGGGGATTGGCCAAAGTGCTTGGTGCATTGCCGGAAGTGACTCCGCCCGAACCGATGCTCGTCGATCTCGGCTCCGGCGGATCGCAAGATGACATCACTGTGTCCGGACAATTGATGGGAACTCCGGCCTATGCCAGCCCGGAACAGATATTTGGACGAACCGCTGAGGTTGCCGCAGCATCCGATGTGTATTCGCTCGGGGCGACGCTGTTTACGATGCTCACCGGACAACCTCTGTTTTCGCACGACGAGTTTGATCGGCACCTTCAGCGGCTGAAAGCCGGGATCGTCACGGCTCCCCGTGAGCGCAACGCGGCAGTGCCGGAATCCCTGAACGCAATCTGCGTGAAAGCTGTCGCGATAGACACGGTGGATCGGTATCCGTCCGCTCTGGCGCTCGCTCAGGACATCGAACGCTGGCTGGCCGACGAAACTGTCAGCGTTCTCAACGATCCCGTCCGGGTGCGGATTGGACGAGCTATTCGCAAAAGACCGCGTGCTGCCGCCGCAACGACCGCAACGATTTTGGTAGTGCTGATTTCCGGTCTTCTGGGGTCAGCGATCCTGGGGCACAAGAATCGTCAGTTGACATCCAACAATCAGTTGCTGACAAAAGCGATCACCAGTTCCGAACTGGCCAATCGGCAGACTCTGAACGCGCTGCGCTCTCTGGTTGATGAGGTTGTGATCAGTAAGTTCGACGAACAGGCGGCGTTGAGCCTTTCCGAACGGCAGTTCCTGAACAGTGTCCTGTTGCAGTATCAGGCGTATGCCGCACTTCAGGACAATTCACTGGAAAGCCGCGCCATCCGCGCCGAAGGCTTGAGACAGAGCGGTCGAATTCAAATGTGCCTCTCTGACGACATCCCGGCTTTACAGGACCTTCGTGCAGCAGCGGTGCTTCTCAGAGAAATCCTTGATGAAAAAGGCGGATCGCAGTACCGGGCGGTGCTGGCCGACACTCTGAATGACATCAGCCAGATTCTGCTGAGGACCGGCAGGCTGGACGAATCGGAAGCATCGGCTGTACAAGGAATTCAGCTTTGCACGACTGAGTTTGCCGCCTCTCCTGAATCCGTTGACGGTCGAGAGATCCGTGCGTCTCGTGCCGAACTTCACCGAACGCAGGGAACGATTCAGACTCGTCGCCATCAATGGAAGAATGCCGTGGCGTCATTTGAACTTGCCGAACAGTTGCTGAATGATCTGCTGATTCAGGATCCCGGCAACGCGGGTTATCAGCAGTCACTTTCGAACGTCTGCCGGGCTCTGAGTGTCACTTGGGGACGGACCGGAGACATCGCCCGACAGTTCGAGTATTCGCAGCGGACAATGAAACTACAGCGGTCGCTTGCAGAGCTGTTTCCCGACGATCCTGAGTACCAGACCGGGCTTGTACACTCGATCAACAACAATTCCGCTCAACTGGAATTTCGCGGACAAACGAGCGCCGCCGTCGAAGAACTGTCGCAGGGGATCGGGATCGCATTAAACCTCGTCAATCGATACCCGCTGGTGGCGCGCCATCGTGAAACGCTTGGAATACTGTTGAGCCGTCGCGGCATACTTCAGTCGAAACTGGACGAACCCAATTTGGCAGCGAATGATCTGAATCTGGCTGTCGAGATTTTTCGCGGACTTGTCCGGGACTTCCCCGAATCTTCCGACTATCCCGGACAGTTGCAGGAGTCATTGTATTCGCTGGCTGCCAGAAAAGCACGTACATCCAGAGTGACGGAGGCGGAGGCGCTGTTCTCGGAACTGTTTGCAGTAGAACTGAGGATGCAGGAGAGATTTCCTGAGATCGCACAGCTCGCCACAATCCGCCCCAGGGCTCTGATTGAATACGCCATAGTGCTCCAGCGAAAGGCCAAGACGGGCCTGGCATTGGTTGTGCTGACACAGGCTGCGCTCGATCTGGAGGAGGCGGTCAGACGCGATCAGACAGAAACCTCCCGCTTCACACTGGCCAACGCCCGCATCGCGCTGGCGGCAGCACTGAGAAACGTTCAGGCGACGTCTCAGGCTCGACTGCAACTGGAGACCGCAGCAGAGCTGGCCGCAAATATCGCTCAGGAACATCCATCCGATTTCGAATTGTTGAGCCGGCTGGCAGCATTGCACGGAGAGCTGGAAGACGCATTCGACGTACTGAAGCTGGGGGAACAGTCGGCACAACATCACCTGAAAGAACTGGAACTGCGGCAGATCATCGTCGATGCATTTCCGGAAAATCCGTACTATCGGGTTGAGCTTGTACGGACCCTTGTTCGGCACGGTCGCGGATTCATACCGAGCGGAAACTTCACAAGTTCAGAAATGAGCCTTGCGGCCGCTGAGACGGCGCTGATCGAAGCCCGCAGGGATTTTCCGAATGATCCACTGATCAGGAAGACTCAGGGAGACATTGATCGGTGTCTCGGAAGTCTCCTGTTCAACATGGACCGCTTTCCGGAAGCGATGGCTCACTTTGACGCAGCGAAGATTCTCCAGGCTCAGAATGCGATCCGGAGTCAATGCTTTACTTGTGCGGTTGGAGAAGCGAAATCAGCAACTCGCAACTACGACGTGGTCGTTGTGGACTTCGTCATTGCCTGAGAACGTTCGGTTGACTATCGACAAATTGTCCTGGCAGGACTTGAATCGACTCGGACCGCACGGAAAACGGCTTTACGCGATTCTGAGCCTTTTCATGGCGAAGCCCGCCAAGTAAACCCGCAGTCGCTGTTCCGCCGTCTCTCTGATGAGTGCATGCCAGGACGTTGGACAACCCGTTGGCCTGGAATCGCGTTCGAAGAGTGTCGAATGGCGTGTCGGCTTTCCACCCTGGCTAGCGGTCTGTTGATTTAATACCAACCCGAAGCGCCAGCGAGGCAGAAACGGCTGAATTCCTCGCTGGCGCTTCGGGTTAGTATGACTTTGAGCCCCAATAATCACTAAATCAACAGACCGCTAGCGCCTTGCCGCTGACAAGAACAGCGGGATTCAGACAGACTCCAGGGACATCTTTGTCACAAGTTGAAGGCTCGACTCATGTATAACTCTCGCCGGGACCGTCGCAGGAATGTTCAGATTGAAATTCTTGAGATTCGCCAGATGCTCGCGGCGGATTACCTGTATTCGCTGACGCCTCGGGCGGGAGTTCCCGATAGCGGATTTGGGTTCTCTCATGCCGCCAACGAACAGTTTCATGTTGTGTCCAACTTCGCGTACCAGGAAACGTTTCATCGTCTTACGGAAGCCCCTGATTACGAGTCATTCTTCTACGGTGAGATCCAGATTCACGACGCGACGACCGGAGACCTGCTCCGGACAATCCAAAATCCCCTGCCGTACGGCCACGGAGGATTTGGTAATTATGGAGAATTCAATTTTGCCTTGATCGCGCCAAACTCGTTCGGATACTCGATTGATATTCATGACAACTTGATCCTGGTCGGTTCGCCAGGCTGGGAAGGCGAATTTGACATACCGCCCGCGCAGGGCGATCACGACACTGGCGGGCGGGCGTTTCTATTCGATGCGAATACCGGCAACCTGCTGCACACGTTCGACGGATCGTACTTTCCGCAGGCTCCAGGGGGTGATCCAGGGCAGTCACTAGGTGGACTGAACAACGATGGTTTCGGGCGATCCGTTTCCATCGATGGCAACCGGATCGCGATCGGCGCGCATGGTCCATCCTACGAGGATGGTGAAGAGCAAATTCATGATATCGACCCAGGGCGTGCTTACGTTTACAACGCGACCACAGGCAATTTGATCACCATCATCGAAAGCCCGTATGCCAGCCCTGTGGAAACCATCAATTTTGGGGCGACTGTTTCTCTATCGGATGGAAAACTTGTTGTGACGGAGGCGGGGGAACCACTAGTTGCGTTATCCTTGCCTGGTCCAACTCGAGTGTACGATGCGGAAACGGGCGGACTGCTGCACACACTGTCGGCCAACGGCAATCACCAGGCGGTCATCAAGGGAAACGACATCGCTGTCGGCGTGGGTGGAACTTACACAGGTCTCTTCAATGCCACGTCAGGAGCCATCACACAAACGTTTGCCGCTCAGTTGTATGATTTTGACGGCAACCTGATCGTGTCTGGTCCGGCTTCCGGAGACCTCACGACCTTTCTGGCGATCCGCGACTTCCCCTCAGGCAACATCCTGTATTCCGTCCCGCAGCCACCGGACTTTGTCGAGGCCTACTGGGAATACAACCAGATTCCGCAGGTGTTCGAGAATCGCTTGCTCGTTCCAGGCCGGCAGGGAGCCGCCAACGAAAGCGTCGTCTTTGTGTATTCGGTAACCGACGGCCCGAACAACAGCCCGCCGAGCGACATTGCACTGTCAAATGATTCCGTGCTGGAGAACTCGGCCAATGAGACCGTGGTGGGAGCCTTGACGGCGACCGATCCGACGCCGAACGAGACGTTGACCTTCAGCCTGGTGAACTCCGCAAGTGGCCGGTTTGCCGTCAATGGCACCAACCTCGTCGTCGCGAACGGTTCGCTGCTGAACTTTGAAGCAAACGACTCGCACAGCTTAACCGTGCGGGTGACGGATTCCGCGAACAACACCTACGACGAAGCGTTCACGATCAATGTGACGGACGTGAACGAAGCGGCGACGGTGATCAGCATCAACCCGGCGTTCGAGTCGGAAAACACGACGAACGGCGAGGTTGTCGGCAGTCTGTTCTCGAACGATTTTGACGCGGCTGATCCCGAGACGTTCGAGCTGCTGGACGGTGCGGGCGGGCGATTCGAGCAGGTCGGCCTTGAGATCCGAGTTGCCGACGCGAGTCTGTTGGACTTTGAAACCGCGAGCAGCCACCAGATCAATGTGCGTGTGACCGATTCGGTCGGGCATGTCCTGGAACAGCTCGTGTCGATCAACATCGTTGACTTCAATTACGCTCCGACGGATATCCTGCTGAGCGACAATTCGGTGGACGAGGCCTCGATCACGGTTCTTCGGAATTCGAGTGCCAACCGTCCAAACGGGTTTGGGGCCAGAATTGCGTCGACGGATTCACGGCTGTTGGTGGCTCACCGTTCCGTGTCACCGACAGAGACCTACAACGGCTGGGTCTACCTCTACGACGCAGCAAACCAGAATCTGCTGGCGACGCTGTCCAATCCGAGCGGTGTTCCTGGAGACCGGTTCGGCCAGGGTATTGCAATTGCGGGAAACTATGCGGTGGTCGGCGCTGGAGGCGAAGACGCGACCGCAGAGGATTCCGGTCGCGCGTATGTTTATAACGCAACCACAGGCTCGCTGCTGCATGTGCTGGACAATCCCGACCAGACGGCCACCAGTGTGGATGACGAATTCGGTTCCGCAGTCAGCATTTCAGGGACGGTCATCGCAATCCGCTCCAACCGGAATGTCACGGCACCGTCCGGAGGGCTGGCACTGTTCGCCGGGGCCGTGCATCTGTTCGATGCTGTGAGCGGCAGCCTGTTGACGACAATTCTCTACCCCGACCCTGTGCATAACGGTAACTTCGGTGGCTCGATCAGCATGGCCGGCAACAGGATTCTGATTGGAGCGTCAGGGAATGGGGTGGGAATCCAATCCGGTCTCGCGTACCGTTACCAGTACAACTCCGTCTCAGCGACTGCAACGTACCTCTCAACGCTCGTCAATCCAACTCCGGGTTCGTTTGACAATTTTGGTCTAACGGTGGCAGCCACAAGCAGTGTTCTGGCGGTCGCGGCACCGCGCGATAATACCGGAGCTGCGGAATCGGGGCTCGTGTATCTGTTCAACGCCACCACGGGAGCTTTGCTGCACACACTTCAGAATCCGTCCGTCGAGTCGGGTGACGTGTTTGGGATCAGTTTGGCAGCGCGGGGCGATCTGGTGATCATCGGGGCCAGAGATAACACCGGTGGAGCAGCTTCGGGGCAGTCGTATGTCTTCAGTGCGACGACCGGTACCCTGCTGGCGACGATCCGCAATCCAACACCTGCAGCGGGGGACCTGTTCGGTGTCGGTGGAGGTGGAGGTGTCGCAGTCAATTCGACGCATGTGATCGTGGGAGCAACCGGCGACGATGCGTATGTTTTGACGTATTCGAGCACAGTGCCTGCGACCGGAACTGTCACGGTCACCGTATCGACGAACGGCGGGCCGGTGACGACGATCGGTTCATACCCGATGACTCAGACAATGTTAATCGATGGCCTGAGCGGTACGGATTCCGTTCTGGTCGTCGGCACGACCGGTTCAGACACGTTCACGGTACTCACGAACGGCTGGTCAATAGCGCGGAGTTGAGGTTGGTGGGTTTTGAATCTCGCACAATCAACGGCGGTGCAGGCAATGATATGTACAACTTTGACGCTGACGCACCGCTGGGACTGATCACGCTGAATGAAGTCTTCGGTGGCGTGGACACGATCAATCTGGATCTGACGACAACTGTTGACCTGGCGCTGAATCTGAACGTGTCCGCAGTTCAGGTCGTGGAACCTGCCAATCTGAATCTGGGTCTGGAACTGCTGCCGGCGAACGGCTTCGAGAATCTGATCGGCGGGTCGGGGAACGACATCCTGACCGGCAACACGCTCGCGAACACGATCACCGGCGGACCCGGTAACGACACGCTCACAGGAGCCGGCGGCAATGACTCACTGTATGGCGGAACGGGCGACGACAAATTCGTCTTCAATGGTGTTACGTCGGCAGAGAGTGACTACATCGCGGAGTACTTTAATCAGGGGACCGACACGATCACATTCGCGTCGATGCCGATCAACATATCGATGAGCCTGGCGACCCTGGCCGTTCAGACCGTGCATGTCGGGCGGACGGTGACTTTGTCGTCCGCGATCACGGTGGAAAATCTCATCGGCGGTGCCGGCAACGACACACTCACGGGCAACAGTCTGGAGAATACTCTGACCGGCAACGGAGGTGCTGATGTGATGAGGGGCCTCTCGGGTGACGACACTCTTGTTGGTGGACCAGGCAACGATCAATATGCCTTCGCGAACGCCGATGCACTGGAGAATGATTCCGTCATCGAGCTGGATAATCAGGGGGCCGACATTCTGGCATTCACTTTTGTCACCGCAGCAATTACGCTGGCTCTGAGTTCCACGACGACGCAACCGGTTCATGTCAATCGCACGCTGCAATTGTCATCAGGCAATGCGTTCGAGACTGTGTTCTGCAACAGCGGCAGTTTTGATGACGTGTTGACCGGAAACGCTCTGGCGAACTACCTGGCCAGCGGCGGCGGAAACGACACGCTGAACGGTGGCAGTGGCAACGATCTTCTGGATGGTGGAAGTGGCAACGACACGCTCAACGGTGCCGGCGGAAATGATTCGCTCTCTGGCGGACTCGGCAATGACATCTATGTCTTCACACCTGCCACGGTCGGGGAATCGGACTACGTGGCGGAGATGCCGGATCAAGGCACAGACACAGTGGATTTTTCCGCGATCACGACCGTTGTGACGTACGATGCCACCATCACGCAACAGCAGAACGTCCATGCCAATCGCTCGTTTGCCGCGCAAGCGTTTGCCGTCTCCATCGAGAACGTGATCGGGGGTTCGGGCAACGACGTGCTGACGGGAAACACACTCGCGAACACGATCACCGGCGGGCCGGGGAACGATACGATCACCGGTGCCGACGGCAATGATTCGCTGTACGGCGGAACCGGCAACGACATATATCGCTTCCACGCCGTCACATCTGCTGAAACCGACTTCGTCGCCGAGTATCTGAATCAGGGCACAGACACCCTCGACTTTTCGGCCCTGTCAATCGGCGTCACGCTGGGCCTCAACACGAACTCGATTCAGACGGCCCACGCAAATCGCACTGTCCAGCTGAACCTGAACGTCACGTTCGAAATCCTCATCGGTGGCTCGGGTAACGACATCCTGACCGGCAACGGTCTTGCAAATACTCTCACGGGAAATGCGGGCAACGATTTGCTCGCCGGCGGGTCAGGGAACGATCTGCTGCTGGGAAATGCAGGGAATGATCTGCTTTTCGGGGACGCCGGCAGTGATTCGCTTGTTGGTGGAGTCGGGGATGATGCGTACTATCCGGGAATCGCTCCGACATCTGCCGAAACAGACAACCTGACGGAATTGCCAGGAGAGGGGTCGGACATTATCTTCTTCGCAGACGTGATCAATCCCGTCACATTCAGTCTGGCGCTGAATACGGCGCAACTCGCGCACATGAACTGTACGGTGCAGTTGAATTCAGGTGCGACATTCGAATCACTGACCGGCGGTCAGGCAAACGACCTGCTGGTCGGCAATGATCTGAACAATTCGATCTTTGGTTACGCCGGGAACGATACATTGAACGGTGGTGCCGGCAGTGACGAACTGCGAGGCTCGCAGGGAAATGACACATACGTCTTCTCCGTGGCATCATCAATTGAAAATGACTTTGTCTTCGAACTTCCGAATCAGGGCACAGACGCGCTGGACTTTTCTGCTCTGTTGACCGGCGTCACGCTGGGACTTCACACGAATTCGATTCAGCCAGCTCATACGAATCGCACTATTCAGCTGAACCAAACGGCCACCTTCGAAAACCTTATTGGCGGCTCAGGCAACGACATGCTGACCGGCAACAGTCTGGCGAATACTCTGGTTGGAAACGATGGTAATGATTCGTTGCTGGGTGGTTCAGGTCGAGATATTCTCATTGGCGGTCTCGGGGGCGACCCGCTCAACGGTGGACTCGATGATGACATCCTGATCGCCGGACGTACATTGAGTGATGCGAGCATTGCTCAGCTCATCGACCTGCAGACACAATGGGTGTCGGCCAACACATATTCCACGCGCATCACCAACCTGCGTGCCGGTGTCGGAGCATCGCTGGCGTCACTGCAGGCCGGGATCAATGTGCTGAACGACAGCGGAGCCATTGACACTCTGACCGGTGCTGCCGGCACAGATTGGTACTTCAGAGCACTTGACGACGTGATTTCCGATTTGTTCGGTGGCGAAATCGAGGATCTGCTGTGACATCGGGAGGTAGCTGCGTCGATCTTTGCGATTTGTTCAGAGATTGCTGAGATATCTGGCCGACGACCGAAACGTGTCACGCTCGCAAATTTCAGATCTCAGATCTCAGATCTCAGATCCAGCGAGGCTGCCATGTTTCCATCGTCGATCGTACTGCGTTCCATGCCGCGAAATACTCTGGCAACTCTTGTACCGACTGCTCGACGAAGATTCTTCTCGTCCAGCCTGGCCACTGTGATCGTCGCGACCATGTCGCTGGTTCCAGCGTATGGCGGCGACAAGCATTCCGGAATTTCCATTGAGTTCATCGAGTGTGTCGAAAGCATTGGCGTCACATTGCTGCCGACAAGTCAGGTTGAGGCACTGGTCCCGTCCGAATTCCATGTTGTGGGCGAGGGACAGCCCTTGACACCAATTGTCGTGCGAAGCGCCAATTGCAGGATCTCGGTGGATGGATACCGGGCCAGAACAGGCACTGTGGTGCAGATCGGAGCGGTCATCGTGCCGCCCGACTTCACAGGTGACATCAACAACTACACTTTGTGGTATTACACGTCCGACGCGAAACTGGCGCAGCAACTGAAGCAACTGGGAATCAAGGCGCAGCATGTTCCCACGATCGAATTTGGACAAATCCCATCGGGTAACGACGGCCTGGATTCGTTCCATGTTGCAGTCCCGCGCCCCGGAAGGCCCGCTCTGAGTCTTGATGGAGAAGTCGTTCCGTCCGGGATGCCCGCCGGAACATTCACCGCGAATTGGTGGGTCGCGACAGATCGGGGAACCGTAAAAATGCAGACGTTTGTGCCTGAGATACTCATCGGCGGCGCGGACATCGTGCTGACCGCAGAAGCGAACAGTCCGCTCAGCGATCTGATCGGTGGCCAGACACTGAGTTTTCCGATCCTCCAGCAGTTCAACGTCTTCGAGACGGCTCTGATGGATGTGAGCATTCTGGCACCGTGATGAGCCTGGAACTGGGCCACACGGATAAAAGCCACCACGCTTAAGACCGTTCGAGAAATAATTGACCGCATCCTCCTCTCCCCTCGAAGGGGAGAGGGCAGGGTGAGGGGAATAAAAAGAGACAGTTATTTCTCGAGCGGTCCTTAATGTCCTTCAGCCCATGCAGGGGCAGATCGTGGAACTCTATCCTGGTTGATCAAAGTCGATTGACAAATGCTCATCACGGCGGAGCGTGATGGCTACATTGGGTTGTTTTGCGGCTATCCGTGCGTCAAGAAACGTCTGCAGCAGAATTTGAGCGGACAGTTTGTCCATTCGCTCTTTGCGTTGCTTTTTTGACAGTTCTGCCGCCAACAGAAGTTTCTCGGCCTGAAACGAGGTAAAGCGTTCATCCTGAAATGTATAGGGCAGTCCGGTGACGGTTCCCAGCCACTCCGCAAACTTGCGCGCTTCGCGGGACTTTTCGCTTTCATCGCCGCTCAAATGAATGGGCAGGCCGACGACGACTCCCACTGGTCGGTATTCTGCGACAACTTTGCGAAAGAATCGTTCATCGACCTGGATGCCATGTCGCTCATGGTTGTGCAGTGGACTGGAGAATCTTTGATCGCGATCGGAAACCGCCACTCCGACTCGCCTGGTGCCGTAGTCGATTCCCAGCAAAACGCCCGATTGAGGCACCGTCAAAGAGGTATCGGCACTGGTGAGCGGGGCGGCATCCGCCTTCGGGAAAAGTCCTTCCCCATCTGGGGATTCATCCCTTTTTGTCGTTGGTTCTGTCATTTCAGCGAGTGCCCTTTCAGTCGTGTTTTGATGTGTGCCACTGGCTCTGCCAGTGTTCCTGCAGATGGGGGGGCACTGGCAAAGCCAGTGGCACACAACCCATCAATGGATGCGTGACGGAGCGAGAGTTGTTTTTCTATGAGTTGATATGGAAGAAATCGCATCTGAGAGACTGGTTTTGTTTCCGCATGTTTGCAGGCCGCGACCGATGGCATCGATAGCCGGGTGCAGTATAGTATCGGGATTACCCCATCTTCTCGACTGGACCTGCATCATGGCACAGCCATCCCAAAAAATCGGCCCTGTAACTCAGTTTATCAATCATCACTACCGACATTTCAATGCCGCCGCATTGATTGATGCCGCGAAAGGCTATGCCACGCATCTGGATCAGGGCGGAAAAATGATGGTCTGCCTCGCCGGTGCGATGAGCACTGCAGAGCTGGGACTGTCGCTGGCCGAAATGATTCGCCAGGACAAGATTCACTTGATTTCCTGCACCGGTGCCAATCTGGAAGAAGACGTCTTCAACCTGGTCGCACATGATTTCTACGAGCGAGTGCCGCACTATCGTCAGTTGTCACCACAGGATGAACAGGAATTGCTGGAACGCCACATGAATCGCGTGACCGATACCTGCATTCCCGAAGGCGAAGCGATGCGGCGGATGGAAACCGCGATGCTGGAAGTCTGGACGGCAGCTGACGGTGCGGGCAAGCGATTTTTCCCGCATGAGTTTTTCTATCAGGTTCTGCTGAGTGGCAAGTACAAAGAGCACTACCAGATTGATCCGAAGGATTCATGGATGCTGGCAGCGGCGGAAAAGAACCTGCCGATCATTGTGCCTGGGTGGGAAGATTCAACGCTCGGCAACATGTATGCAGCAGCCGTGATTCGTGGCGAGGTGAAGAACGTACATACGGTTCGCACGGGAATCGAATACATGACATGGCTGGCCGAATTCTACACGGCGACCACGCAAAAAAATTCGCTGGGCATGTTCCAGATCGGTGGAGGCATCGCCGGCGACTTTCCGATCTGTGTCGTTCCGATGCTGCATCAGGATCTGGATCGCCGCAGTATTCCGCTGTGGGGTTATTTCTGCCAGATCAGCGATTCCACCACCAGCTACGGCAGTTACTCAGGTGCCGTCCCGAACGAAAAGATCACGTGGGGCAAGCTGGGGATCGACACGCCAAAGTTCATCGTCGAATCCGACGCCACCATCGTCGCCCCACTGATCTTCGCGCATGTGCTGGGCTGGTAGCTTGACTCTCCGAGTCGAGTGCGATTTTGCTCACTTTACATTATTGGCAATCACGGACGCAACACTTCGCCGATCTTGTGTCAGCGGGTACAAAACATCCGGCGGTATTGGCTTCGGTCGAATTGCCACGATGCGCATTCTGTTTCCGCGATACAGCCGTATCGGCGACACCGTCCATTTCCCCCTGTCGAACGAAGTTTTTTCATGAACTCTGATGCTAATCCGCTGCTGATCAAAGATGGCCTGCCTGCTTACGATCGTATTCTTCCCGAACACATTGAATCCGCTGTCGAAACTGTGCTCGCGCGATGCCGGGAGGTTTTGTCTCAGGTAGAACAATCGACGGAAACCTCGTGGTCGGCCTTGCTGGATCCGATGGAAGAAGTGGATCGGCTGTTTGAATACGGTTGGTCCCCTGTCGGGCATCTGTTAAGTGTGGCGAACTCCGATCCGCTCCGGGAAGCCCACGATGCCGCGATGCCGAAGATTGTCGAATTCAGCCTGCAACTGCGTCAAAGCGAAGCGATTTACGAGAAGCTGTTGGCGCTGAGAGAATCATCTCAATGGTCGGGCTTCAGCGGGGCTCAGCAGCGAATCATTACGCGGATGATTCAAAGTGCCGAATTGTCAGGCATCAGTCTTGAGGGAAGCGATCGCGAACGTTTTAATGCGATCGAGCAGGAACTGACTCAGTTGAGCACTGACTACTCGAATAATCTCCTGGATGCGACGAAGGCGTTTCATCTGGATCTCACAGATGCGTCCGATGTGGTGGGCCTTCCAGTCAGTCTGCGACGCATGACAGCAGCGGCGTGGTCTCGTGCCGAAGAGAATAAGGACAAGCCCGCCGCGACTGCGGAATCCGGTCCATGGCGAATTACGCTCGATCATCCTTGCTTTGGCCCGTTCATGGAACACTGTCGCAATCGTACGCTGCGTGAAACTCTGTATCGAGCGTACATCACGCGCGCCGGTTCTGGCGAGACCGATAACACGCCGCTGATCAGTCAGATTCTGAAGCTGAAAAAGGAACAGGCGACACTGCTGGGATTCGAGTGTTACGCGGACCTGAGTCTTTCGCGCAAGATGGCCGGGGATGTTTCGGCTGTACAGCAGATGTTTGACCGGCTGCTCGAAGCGTCACATGAAGTCGCAAGGCTGGAACTGGAAGAAATTACTGAGCATGCTCAGCAGAATGGTCACGAAGGTCCGTTGTCGCACTGGGATGTTGCGTTCTGGGCTGAGCGACTGCGTGAACAGAGATTTGCATTTACCGACGAACAGTTGCGACCATATTTCTCGCTGGACCGCGTGCTCAATGGCCTCTTTGAACTATGCCATCGACTCTTTGGTATTACGGTAAAGTCGGCTGACGGCAATGCTCCGATCTGGCATTCGGACGTGCGATACTATGAGGTCTTTGACGAATCACAGCGACCGATTGCGGGATTCTATCTGGACCCGTATTCCCGACCAAAAGACAAACGCGGCGGAGCGTGGATGGCAGATTGCATTGCACGTTCGGTGACTCCGCAGGGAATACGGTTGCCTGTCGCTCATCTGGTTTGCAACAGCACGCCGCCGTCGGATGATGTTCCGTCGCTGATGACGTTTCGGGAAGTCGAGACGCTGTTCCACGAGTTCGGACACGGACTGCAGCACATGCTGACGACCGTGGATTTCCGTGATGCGGCAGGAATCAGTGGCGTGGAGTGGGATGCCGTCGAACTGCCGAGCCAATTCATGGAGAACTGGTGTCTGCATCGGCCGACGTTGATGAAGATGGCGATTCACTACGAAACCGGCGAACCCTTGCCTGAGGAATTGTTTGAGAAACTGCGACAGTCGAAGACATATCGCGCGGCGACAATCATGCTGCGACAGTTGCAGCTTGGCATGACCGATTTGGCGCTGCATTATGGATATGATCCGCACGGATCGGAATCCCCGTTTGATGTCGAACGCCGCGTGTTGTCAATTACCAGTCTGCTGCCACCACTGCCGGAGAGCCGCTTTCTGTGTTCGTTCCAGCATATCTTCGCGGGCGGATATTCAGCCGGGTATTACAGCTACAAATGGGCGGAAGTTTTAAGCGCCGATGCGTTTGGCGCGTTTGAAGACGCAGGCCTGGATGATGAGGCGATTGTGGCAACAACAGGTCGCCGGTTTCGCGACACGATTCTGGCCCAGGGCGGCAGCCGCCATCCCATGGACATCTTTCGAGATTTCCGAGGCCGCGAACCGGACCCGCACGCGCTGCTTCGGCACTGCGGGCTGACGAAAGAATGATTCGCTCCAGAATTTGAAATCTCAAATTTGAAATTTGAAATCCCGCCCGATCCCTGATCCCCTGATCCCTGAACACTGAACACTGAACACTGAACACTGAGCACTGAACACTGAAAACTCAACGATGCACACGCCTGTTGAAAAAACGTTTGATGTCATAGTGATCGGCACCGGCCCCGGCGGGGAAGGTGCTTCCATGGAAGCGACGAAGCAGGGGAAACGTGTCGGTGTCATCGAACGTATGCCGCAGATCGGCGGTGCGTGTACGCATCTGGGAACGATCCCCAGCAAGTCGCTCCGGGCAGCTGTCTATCGACTCATGGACGTCAACTCGGCTCCCGTGTTTCGCCAACTGGGCGTCAACCTGGAAGTCAGCTTCCGCGACCTGCGCCGCAGCGCGCAGTCGGTGATTGATCAGCAGGTTGGTATGCGCCGCAGTTTTTACGATCGCAATGACGTCGAAGTTCTGCGCGGCGACGCTGGTTTTCTCGACGCAAATCGAGTCCACGTGCAACATCAGGACGGCAGTACCACGATCGCGCACGCGAAGCATTTTGTGATCGCCACGGGTTCGCGTCCCTATCGACCACCGGAAATTGATTTCAGTCATCCTCGCGTTTTCGACAGTGATACGATTCTAAATCTGCCGGAAACACCAAAGTCGATGACCATCTACGGAGCGGGAGTGATTGGCTGTGAATATGCGTCGATGTTCCGAAATCTGCAGGTCAAACTCAATCTCGTGAATACTCGCGCCAAGATGCTTGAGTTTCTCGACGACGAAATTTGCGACGCGCTGGCCTATCACATGCGCGATACCGGGGTGCGGATGCGGAATAGTGAAACGTTTGAGAAGCTGGAGACGTTTGATGACCATGTGGTGATGCATCTGAAGTCGGGCAAGCAGCTGAAGAGCGACATCCTGCTGTGGGCCAACGGCCGAACTGGTAACACGGATGGTCTGGGACTGGAAAATGTCGGTGTGAAACCGAATCATCGCGGTCAGCTTGAAGTCAATCAGCACCTTCAGACTGCGCAGCCGCACATTTACGCCGTCGGCGATGTGATTGGTGTCCCGGCGCTGGCGAGCGCTGCCTATATTCAGGGTCGGTTTGCAGCACGGCATCTGGGTGAGGGGGGCTCAGAGCAGTTTCGCATTGAGGATATTCCCACAGGCATCTACACCAGTCCCGAGATCAGCAGTGTGGGTAAGACCGAAAGTCAATTGACCAACGAATGTGTTCCGTATGAAGTCGGACATTCGATGTTCAAGAATCTCGCCCGGGCTCAGATCATGGGACGACCGGTGGGGATGCTGAAGTTATTGTTCCACCGTGAGACGCTGGAGATCCTGGGCGTCCACTGCTTTGGCGTCAATGCGACGGAAATCATTCACATCGGTCAGGCCATTATGGCGCAACCAGGCACTGCGAATTCACTGCTGTACTTTATCAACACTGCCTTCAACTATCCCACGATGGCCGAAGCATACCGCGTGGCTGCTTTGAATGGCTACAATCGCGTGAAGTAGAGCTTCCACATGGCTGCCATAAATTTTCCTGCCGTCGTTCTGTGATTCGGCGGGAAGTCATTGGCAGGAATATGGGGGGGCAGGAATATAAAGTCCAAAGAAATGCTGTAGTTTGAAAACATGAACCGTGCCACGTCGTGCTCATGTTGCTTGTTATCCACTCGATTGAATCGATATCATTGAATCAGAGAAAAACGGGAACGTCTTTTTTGCCCTAAATCAAGGAGCTTGGCTCTGCGAACCTCAGCGGGCTCAATTCAGGCAGATTCCATTTTGTACGTGTTTCTGTGGAGAAAGTCTTATGCGTTCATGTTCATACTTCCTGATGAGTTCAGCGATTCTCAGTGCCTTGACGGTTACAGGTTACGCCGCAGCAGATGAACCTGTGAAGCCGATGCGAATCGGGATGATCGGGCTGGACACTTCGCATTGTC
>CAMAVB010000174.1 GCA_945861465.1 Candidatus Kuenenia stuttgartensis | reverse complement strand
TGCTGCTGCTGTGGGCTCGCATTGCTAAAGCCTGCGGTAAGTACCAGGTCGTGACAGGCGTGATTCGCTCCCGCGATGAGATTCAGGCAGATAACGGCAATGCAGGTATTCATGTGATGATTCGGGTATCATAAGTGATGATCGGATGTCTTTAGGCGAGCGGCAGAAATGAATCTACCGTTACGACGGACTTCCAGTCCGTCGCATGGTGCTACTCGACGGACTGGAAGTCCGTCGTACAAATTGCGGAGGGTAAGTTCTATCCTGCCGCTCGCCTTAATAGCCTCACCGGTGTCAAGTGTAGCTTCAGCGATCACAACTTTCCCGGATCAGAACCGCGTCGAAGCATGAAACCGCGCACAAAACAAGTAAAATCTGCGATGAATTCGCCCGTGGCGTCTGTCGAAGTCGAATTGTTGGAAAAGCTCTTTGACCATTCGCCGGACGTCGCGTTCTTTCTGAAGGACGCTGGAGGACGATACGTCGCCGTGAATGAATCGCTGGTTGCGCGGCATGGGTTGAAGTGCAAGTCGCAAGTGATCGGGAAATGCCCGCGCGACATCTGCGTGGGGGACTTTGGCAGAATTCCCACAGAGCAGGATGAAAGAGTTTTGCGAACTGGACGAGCGCTGGTGGACCACCTGGAACTGCAATGGCGTCGTCCAAACGACCCGGTCTGGTGCCTGACAACAAAGCTGCCGATTCTGGATTCAGGCGGTACCGTCGTGGGACTGATTGGATTTTCCCGTGACATCAGGATCCCTGTCGCGCAGGACGAGATTCCCGCTGATTTCGCCAGAGCCCTGGCAGACTTCGAACAAAGCCTTTCGGCAGAAGTGACACCTGCCTGGCTTGCACGCCGCTCACAGCTTCCGTCGCCACGATTGGCTCGTCTCATGAAACGACTCTTCGGACTGACACCCAGCCAGTTCATCACGAAGTCACGGATCGGTGCAGGGTCGAGGATGCTTCGCGATCCGGCTCGTTCCGTGGCTGAGATCGCACATGCCTGTGGTTTCTGCGACCACAGCGCCTTCACCCGCGCCTTCCGGTCCGCCACCGGCATGACACCCACTGAGTTTCGTGCGCAGCACTAGTTCAAAACTGCTGACGACCTTTCAATGCATCGGCCAGCATTTCGCGATTGGCGAATTCGAGGACACTGCCGGAAGCGATGCCGCGGGCAAGGCGTGTGATGCGGACGTTGTCGTTCTGCAGCAGATTCGTGATGAACAACGCCGTGCCGTCGCCTTCCAAAGTCGGGTTGGTTGCCATGACGAGTTCGGTAATTCCCTGCTTGCGAACGCGATGCACGAGTTGCGCAATCGTGAGATCCTCCGGACCGACACCGTCGAGCGGTGCGATGCGGCCTCCCAGGACGTGATACACGCCTGAAAACGCACCCGAAGATTCCAGGGCAACGACGTCTTTGGGCTGTTCGACGACGCAGACCACATGCTGATCGCGCCGAGAGTCGCGGCAGATTCGGCAGAGCGGGTCTTCGGTCAGGTTGAAGCACATCGCACAGCGTTTGACGCTGATCTTCACGTTTCGAATCGCGTCCGCCAGGGCGTTGGCTTCGTCACTGGAACTTGACAGGATGTGGTTCGCCAGACGTTCCGCTGACTTGCGTCCAATACCCGGCAAGTTACCAAATTCTTCAATCAGTTTGGCAACAGCCTTGCCGTATGGATGATCCTGTGTCTCCGTTTTCATAGAACCAATCGCTTTCCGTGCGCAATTCAGGGTTGAAGATTTCCGGCTATTATTACTCGTTTGACCGCTCGAGAAAAAACTGTCTCTTTTTACACCCCTCACCCTGCCCTCTCCCCTTCCAGGGGAGAGGAGGATGTGGTCAGTTATTTCTCGAACGGTCCTAAACTATCACCTGCTAGCCACGCAGTGTGCTACTACAGCAGACTTTTGTCGAGCACAGCTCTCGCCTGCTGGAAATAGTCTTTCCATTCGATCTCCGGACGACCGTCCCGCAGGCAGTCGCGAACTTTCTGCAGTGTATTGCGTGCCATGTGCGGGCAGCGATTGCAGGCACACGTTTCTCCGGAAGATGTCATGATTCCGGGAACCGGAATGTATGTGTGCTGTGGTGCCGCTTTCGTCAAGGGGTGGATCATGGCGGCTTCTGTGGCGACCAGAAACGTCGTTGGCTCCTTCAGGGCCATCACATATTGCCGCATTTTCTCGGTGCCGCCAATGACGTCGGTGATCTCCAGAATATTCTGCGGGCATTCCGGATGCGCGATCACGATACAGCCGGGATTCTTCTTCTTCGCTCGGATCAAATCCTGAATACTGAAAATTTCATGCACCATGCAGGAACCCGGCCACAGGATCATTTTGCGACCGGTGATTTCGACGAGATAACGGCCCAGATGCTGATCGGGCACGAACAGGATTTCTTTGTCTTTCGGAACGCGGTCAATAATTTCCCGAGCGTTTCCACTGGTCACAATCCAGTCGCACAGACTTTTGACGGCGGCGGAAGTATTGATGTAGGCGACCGTCTGAAAGTCACGGCCCTGCGCACGCAGTTGCTCCTGAAATGCGGCCAATTGTTCAGGAGGACAGCTATCCGCAAGCGAACAGCCTGCCAGCATATCGGGAATGAGCACGCGCTTCTTAGGATTCATGATTTTGGCCGATTCACCCATAAAGTGGACACCGGCGAATACGATCGTGGACGTCGTGACGCGCGTGGCATCGCGCGCGAGTTTCAAACTGTCGCCCGTGAAGTCCGCGATGTCCTGGATCTCCCCATCGACATAAAAATGCGCCAGAATGGTGGCATCTTTTTCTTTCTTGAGCGAATCGATTTCGTCCATCAGATCGAGTGGATCTTCTTCGACGGCGACTGGTGCAGTGAGGACCGGCAATGACATGACTTTCATCCTTTAATGCAATTTCAGGCCCGGAGGGCTCGACTGCCTTGTATTATTGCATTTGCGGTCCGAACTTTCGATCTGATCTCTGGTCAAACGACATTTCGTCACAAATTGCTGAAATTCGGCCCGTTCCTGTCCCTCAAAATCATATCCAAAGCATAAAGACAGCAAGTTGCGTCCCAGATTGAGCAATAAACGGCCATCACATTTTCAATCGAGCCGCTTCTTGATTACCCTCACGAGTCAAATCTCCAGAAATCTGGCGACAATGACTCATCCCGTCCGATTTTTCTCCCGCGATACATGTCTGACCCAAAAAACGATTCCGCTGACCTGATCACGATTCCTGTCCGAGTTCTGATCGTCGATGACGACGAAGGACACGCTCAGGCGGTTGCCGATTCCCTCGCGCGGATCAACTGCGACTGCCGAGTTGCGGGATCGGGAGAACGCGGGGCTCAGTTGATTCATTCGGAATCGTGGGACGTTGTCGTGACCGACCTGCGAATGGGTGAAGTGGACGGCCTTGAGATCCTGCGGCTTACGAAGGAAGAGCTTCCGGACGCAGAAGTGATTGTGCTCACGGGCCACGGTTCGATTGCTTCAGCCGTGACTGCAATGCAACATGGGGCCTACACGTATCTCACCAAACCGCTCGACATCGGCGAACTGCGTTCTGCGGTCGAGAAAGCATCGGCCCGCCTGAGACTGATTCGCCGCAACGCGGAACTCCGGCAATCGCTGGACGAACGCTTTGGCTTTGAGGGCGTCGTCGGCAACAGTCCTCAGATGCACAGCATTATCGATATTCTGAAGAGCGTGGCACCGACCGATAGTACGGTGTTGATTCACGGCGAGAACGGGACAGGAAAGGAACTGGTCGCGCGCGCGCTCCATCAGAACAGTCCTCGCAAGAATAAGCCATTTGTGCCACTCAACATTTCCGCGTTGCCGGACAGCATTCTGGAAAGCGAACTGTTTGGCCACGAGGCAGGGGCGTTTACCGGGGCGATGGGACGGCGCATCGGTAAGTTTGAACATGCCAACGGAGGCACGTTATTTCTGGACGAAGTCGGTGAAATGCCGATGGATACGCAGGTCAAGCTGCTGCGTGTGCTGGAAGAACGCAAGATCACTCGTTTGGGGGCAAACGACGAACTGCCGATCAACGTCCGTCTGGTCGCGGCGACCAATGCTGACCTGCAGAAATTTGTGCAGGACGGAAAATTCCGCGAAGACCTCTATTATCGAATCAACGTCGTCTCGATCAACCTTCCACCGCTGCGGGAACGCGCTGGCGATATTCCGCTGCTGATGGAACACTTTCTGCGCGACCTGACTAAACGTACGGGGCGTGACGCACAGGGTTTTTCCCGCGCGGCTCGCAAGGCATTGTTTGCGTATCACTGGCCGGGCAACATTCGTCAACTGCGAAACACGATCGAACGCATGCTGGTCCTGGACAACGACGGCGTGCTGGATATCGACGGATTACCGCCGGAAATCGCCTCGCTGGTTAAGGATCAACTGCCCGATATCGACGAAGAAATGCCGTCCGGTGTCGATGGTCTGATCGGCAGACCCATGACGGACGTTGAAAAATACTACATCCAGCGCGCACTCGATCTGACCGACGGCAACCGCGAAGAAGCTTCGAGAATGCTCGAAATCGGCGAACGCACGCTTTATCGCAAGATTAAAGAGTACGAACTGCGCAAGTAGTGCCCCGTCAGCACGAAGAAGTGGCGTTGGATGGCCCGAGGCTGGACTGAGCGAAGCGAAGGAAGCCCCGGGGTTTCGAGCTAAGCGGGTACGCAAAAATAATCAACAGCCCGCTGCAAAGCTAAGGACCGGCGGAGAAATAACTGTCGTGGCCGACGCTGCCAGCGTCAGTTCGGATGCTGGCAGCATCCGCCACGAGGGGACGCTTATTGGTGCGCCAGTCCTAAGCTGAGGAATTCGCGCGTACGCCACCGTCAATACGCCGTTTTAGGAGCGAGGACGTTCGGGGCAGAAAAATGTATGGGCAGAAAAATAGCAGCCATTTTTTTGCCCAACATCTTTTTGCCCATAATGTTGAGGCCCGACGATAAATCTTAGGCGAGCGGCAGATCAGAATTTACCTGCTGTACCACGGACATCCTTGTCCGTCGTTTGTTTCGGCGGACTTGGAAGTCCGCTGTACGGCAAGAACTTATCCGCCGCTCGCCTTAGGGCAAAAGTTCAACATGGAATTTCTTTGGCTCCCCAAGAGATCACCGGAACTGAATCCCCTCGAACATCTCTGGGGACACGGCAAGAATGCGATTTGCGGAAATCGACAGTACGAGACAATCGATGGCGAAGTCAAAAGATTCATCACCAACATTACCAGCCTCACTGACCCGGAAGTCTTGTGTAAAGCCGCTGTTCTTTCCGATGACTTCTGGCTCAATCATGTTTTGTCAAAAGACTTTTGCTGACTCGCTTTGCCGCCGGTGCTGACCGAATGCACAACCCGCGGCTAGCGCCTTGCGGCTCACTTAACAACACGTCCCTCAGTCCTGGCCGCGCGGAATATATCAAATCCGACATGTCACCATACAGGACATCACCGCAGTCGATCTCTGATGCCTGCCCCCCCTTTCCCACGACAAATTTCCGAATTGGGGACAAAGTTATCCGCGTCGGTATTTCACGACACCGAATGCAATCAAGCCGGTCACCAATAGGATGAAGGTTCCGGGCTCGGGGACTGCGGTCGGCAGCGGAGGTGCCGGGTCAATCACTCCGTTACGACCGCCCTGGTTGAAGACCACAGCATCATTCATATTCAGGTCCCTCAGCTCCCAATCTTCTGAGATCGGATCGCCGTTCAAGTCAAGAAGCTGCACGTCGAAAAGTTCGAAAGTATTCGTGTAGTTGGCTTCCATTGTAAAGCTGCTGCCCTGCGTCGCCTCGCCTCGAAGGACCTGTGAAAAAGCGCTCGACCAATAGAACAGATTGATCTTTGTGCCGAGAGCGGCGATCGGCAGGGAGTAGGAGTAAGTCCCGGGTCCGAACTCGGTAAATGAGTTCAGTTTATTATCTGGATCAGTAAACAGGTTCAGCCAATTCACGGATATGTCGGTGGTGGCTCCGAAATCGAGCCGACCAGTGTTTCGCCCAATTCCCGACGGATTGTACTCGGTGCCGCTCACACGCCAATTGAACACCGCGCGATCGACGACCGCAGAGGCGGAGAAGAATTGCACGGTGGTACCTGTGCCCGTTCCTGCCAACGTATAATATCGGTCGTTAGCGTTGGCGTTGTCCACAGAAGCGTAGGAATAATTCCGACCCGCGTAAAAACCGCTATAAGCCGCCTGGGCGATGCCGAGCATTGTGGCACCGTTTGCCAATTCAGTCTTGTGCATGTTAATAACCGGCTTCGGGGCGACGTTGCTCGTGTATTCGTGGAGGTTGAAGTCTTCGGACGCAAAACCGCCGTCTCCGTCACGGTCGATGCCAACCAAAGCACGTGAGCGATACATCGGAACCTGGTTAATGTCACCGCCTCCCTCGAAAAGGATGTCGGCATCAGCGTGTGCCGACAAGATTAACAGCACCGTGGCTGTTGCAAAAAGTGATGTCAGCAATGTTCTGCCCCGTGTCGAGTTCATGCTCTTCATGTGTTTCTTTCTAACTGAGTTGCGACATTGGAATGTTGGAACGATGAATTTGACTTGCTTTAACACGGTGATAATTTGCGAGCAATGGCAGTGCATTCCACATTTTTAAGGAATTCCGTGACAAGTTCACAATCATCGCAGTAATCCGCGTTTAACTGTCAGTTTGTCCAGACAACTGAGAAACTTCCCAGGATCACTGACACTAGCAAGCTCCGGATTTCGCATGTTGTTTTGTGACACTCCGCCGTTCCCCAAACTGCTTGGCATCAACGAAGAAAAGGTATCCCGATGAAAATACTGCGTCGAATCCTGATGGGATCGGTCGCCTGCGGGCTGATATTCTCAACATTTCGTCTGAATCCTGCGTTCGCCCAGCCGCGACAGCCGGAGGTTGAGAATCCACTTATCGATGCAAAAGCACCGTAGGGTGGGACCAGCGGCTGATAAGCCGCGCCGGCCCACCGGTGACAGGGCTGCCGATGGTGGGCCGGCGCTCGCGTTGCTCGTTGGTCCCACCCTACTTTGCCTGCATTCATGTGTTCGATACCAAAATCTTTCAGGGCGTTGGAACAATGAACTTTATTCCAATGATTGAACTCGCTTCCTTCAACCACTTCGCGTCCGTTGAAACTCTCGCCCACATCGGTCCTGGTGCATCGTCAACCGTGCTCTGATGTGTGCCACTGGCTCTGCCAGTGTTCTTCATCGTGATAAAGCACTGGCAGAGCCAGTGGCACACAACCCATCAATCCATCACTGACAAAGCACTAGTGCCGGGTTTGCTTTGGCGGGTTCTTTTCTTGCCGTCTTCGGCGCGATTGTATCTGCGATCTCGATGGTCTTGCTGTGGCCGATCCGCCGAGTGCTGCGTATCGTGTTGAAGCGACGACCGCCTCGCAAACCGCGATTCAAACGGGTTGTCATTCTGGGACTCGACGGCATGGAGCGCCGATCATTGCTCTGATGCGCTGGCGGTTCCTGGTGTTCTGTTCACAAATAGACCGTTTCAGCCTGCCGAACCGTCGCTGATCGATATGGCTCCGTCGATTCTGCATGAATTTGGCATTGCGACGCCAGGCACGATGACGAGAAGGAGTGTTTTTGAAGGTTAACAAATTGAGTTTTGATGGGCGGTACGGCGCTATGGGGTGCCGATTTATTCATCCAAGTAGGGTGTGTGCAGCGCCAGCGGAACACACCAGCTTCACATACTTTCCCCACCAGGTGCGTTGCGCTCCGCTTCACGCACCCTGCACGACAATTCAACATTATTCCGGAAATCAAGTTCCGTCCGCCTCGCTGATGCACGCTGCCGTCGATCCCAACCTGTACCGAAACCGCAGGTCGGCCCATGCTCCCAACCAGATTTGTCGGCCAAAGTCGATTGAGTCGGCGAGCGGTTGGGCGTCAGCCCTCCGTGTGCGATTCCCGCACCAGATTCTGTCGACCGAAGCTCATTGAACCCGATCTGTGATAGAGCGACGACAAACGGAAGCAACGGTTGTCAATATTCGCTTGTTTCCGGTTTCGCCAACAATTTGTTACCGCAATTGAGCATTTGTCCGTCCGACGGTGGCGAATTTGCGGGGAACAGGCATTGCATCTTTGCCTTTTGCCGGGCGGTTGGTTATCCTGCATCTGCATCGTTGCGGTTGTGGACCTTGTGGCCAATGCTGGCACATAGGTTTCCTGTTCGCAACACATACCCTCCTGAATAACTTCCTTCCTACAGTCGATAGGTGATCAGCATGCGTTTCAGCCTGCTTCCCGCTGTCGTTTTAACACTTTCATTCGGGTTCGCCGTTGGTGATTCTTTGCCTGCGATCGCTCAGGATGAAAAGCCTCCGGAAAAGGCTGTCAGTTACTACCGATCGGTTCGACCCATCCTGCAGCGACAGTGTTCGGGATGTCATTTTCCCGGCAAGCTGGAAGGCAAACTTTCTGTATTAAGCGTGGCGGAGCTTCTCAAGGGAGGTGAAGCTGGAGCTGCAGTCGTTGTCGCAAAACCAGACGAAAGTAAACTTGTCGAATACATCTCCGGCGAAGACCCGAAAATGCCGCTCAGCGGTGATCCATTGTCAGCCGAAGCGGTGTACACAATTCGTACCTGGATCACGCAGGGAGCGATTGATGATTCGCCGCCGGATGTGGGCGTGGTGATCACTGCGGAAAATCCACCCGTCTATTCCTCGCCGCCGGTTGTGACGTCAATGGACTATTCACCAGACGGCAAGTTGCTGGCAGTCTCAGGATATCACGAAGTCCTCATCCATACACTCGACGGCAGCGTCCCGCCGAAGCGTCTGATTGGCCGTTCGCAACGAATCGAATCTTTGGCGTTCTCCCCGAACGGACAGATCCTCGCGGTCGCTGGCGGCACACCGGCACTGTTTGGTGAACTGCAGTTGTGGAACGTTGCGGAAGGTAAGCTCCTGCATTCCACCACACTGGCTCTCGACACATTATTTGGACTCTCGTTCAATGGGGATGGCACGCTGGTTTCCTTCGGTGCCGCAGACAATCGTGTCAGAGTCGTCAAAGTAGAAACCGCTGAAGTCACGATGCGGATGGATGCACATTCCGACTGGGTTCAGGGAACGACATTCTCCCTGAATAACGACCACGTCATCAGTGTCAGTCGGGATATGTCAATGAAGCTGACGATTTTGGGTACCGGGCAGTTTGTAGACAATATCACCAGTATCACGCCGGGTGCCCTGAAGGGCGGACTGGTGGATGTGATCCGGCATCCGACCCGCGAAGAAGTGCTCGCGGTTGGTTCTGATGGCGAACCACGTCTCTACAAGATTTTCCGTGAGAAGGCCCGTCAGATCGGTGACGACTTCAATCTCATCCGAGCCTACTCAAAACTTCCGGGACGACTTTGCGATCTGGATTTGTCTCCTTCCGGCAACAAGTTTGTTGTCGGTTCCAGTACCGCGATTTCCGGTGCAGCAAGAATCTATATGACGGAAGATGCTGCAAAATTTGTGGACATTCCTGACGTAACGGCACCGGTGTTCTCTGTGAGCTTTCGTCCTGACGAAATGCAGGTGGCAGTATCGGGATTCGATGGCATGATCAAACTGTGCAACGCCGAAACCGGCGTGATTGAAAAGACTTTCCCGGCCGCTCCAATGACGACCATACCACCGTCTGTCGCGACGGCAGGCGAATAAATTGTGTTGACTGTACCCAAAGACCAGACTGACCGTTCCTCACGAATTCTTCCCACGAGACCACTCATGATGATCCTCGTCAATCAATCTTGCCGACTGACAATGCTCGCAGCCGCCAGTTTGCTGTTTGTCACTGTAACTACCGCTGACGAACCAAAACCGGTTCAGGAAAGTGCCCCGCCCGCAACTGATTCCGCATCGCCGGAAACGGCCAATGCCGCCGTGCGGACCTATGTGGGGCTGGAGGTGTACCCGACCGAACTCACACTGTCCTCGATCCGTGACTCACGCCGCGTGATCGTGGCAGGCATCACGGCTGACGGACAGAAGATCGATGTCAGCAGCAAAGCAACCGTCACGACTCCGTCGCCGGTCTGCAGCGTTGATGCGGACGGATACATTGTTCCCGTGATGGCTGGCGAAGGTTCAATCGTTGTCGAAGCTGTCGGGCACAAAGTGGAAATCCCGATTCATGTGACGACCGTTGAAACGGTTCCAGTCGATTTTATCCGCGACGTGAATCCTATTCTCAGCAAAGTCGGCTGCAATCAGGGCACATGTCACGGTTCGCAGGCGGGTAAGAAGGGATTCAAACTGTCACTGCGAGGGTACGACTCCGTTTACGACTATCGAGCCCTCGTGGATGATATCTCCGGGCGTCGCTTCAATCGCTCCGAACCGGCACAGAGCCTGATGCTGCTGAAGCCGACTCAGGGGGTGCCGCATGAAGGAGGATTCCTGTTCGATGAACAGTCGCGATATTACAAAGTCCTGGAACAATGGGTTGCTGAAGGCTGTCAGTACAAACCTGACGCAGCACGAGTTGCCAACATTGCGATCTACCCTCCCACTCCCATGCTGCAGCTGCGCCACGATCAGCAGCAGTTGATCGTGATCGCAACCTATGCCGACGGATCAACCCGCGATGTGACACGAGAAGCCGTATTTGAAACCAGCAACTTCGAAGTTGCCACGGTATCGAAACAAGGACTGATCAAGGCCGTTCAGCGAGGCGAAGCGGCAGCTCTGGTTCGGTTTGAAGGCAACTATGCGGCCGCGCCTGTTTCGATCCTCGGCAACCGCGACGGATACGAATGGACGCCATCTCCGGAACAGAATTTTATCGATGGCCTGGTCAATGCAAAGCTCCAGCGGATGAAACTTCTTCCTTCCGGCCCGGCTGACGACGCCGAGTTTCTACGTCGTGTGTCGCTGGATATCGCTGGCGTGCCCCCAACGATTGCCGAAGTGAACGCCTTTGTTGCCGACACGACAGAACCATTGGCGAAGCGAGCTGCGAAAGTAGATCAATTGCTGTCGCGTCCGGAATATGTCGAACACTGGACGCTTAAGTGGAGCGACCTGCTGCTCAATCGACGCAAGACAGTCACCGAACGCGGCGTCTGGGCGTTCCGAAACTGGATTCGCCAGTCCGTCGCCACCAACAAACCCTACGATCAATTCGCGTCTGAACTGATGACTGCCGGGGGCAGCGCGCTGGAAAATCCGGCCGCCAATTATTTCCGGATTGCCCGAGAACCTAAGCTGGTCATGGAAAACATGACGCAGGTCTTTCTTGGCACGCGATTCAGCTGCAATCAATGCCACGACCATCCTTTCGAACGCTGGACTCAGAACCAATACTACGAACTGGCCGCCTACTTTGCCGACGTCGGTCGCCGCGCGCTGCCAGATGGTGACGAATTTGTGTTCACAAACGTCTCACCGGAAGCAGTGATTAATCCTTCTACTAATCAGGCGGCATCGCCGAAGTTTCCGTTTTCCCATGCCGGTGCAGTCAATGCAGGTGCGCACCGACGTGAGCAATTGTCACAATGGCTGACAGCCAAAGAGAATCCGTACTTCGCCCGCAGCATCGTGAATCGCTATTGGAGCTACTTCCTTGGCCGTGGCATTATCGATCCTGTCGATGATATCCGCGCCAGTAAT
The DNA here is from genome assembly GCA_945861465.1 of Candidatus Kuenenia stuttgartensis. Lineage (GTDB taxonomy): Bacteria > Planctomycetota > Planctomycetia > Planctomycetales > Planctomycetaceae > SXXK01. Next base: position 4,733 of record CAMAVB010000174.1, on the reverse strand, counting down.
CCAGCCTCCAATTCAGAACTGCTCGATGCGCTCACAAAGGACTTTACCGACAACGGCTACGATCTGAAACGTCTTATTCGCCTCATCTGCACGTCAGCCACCTATCAACGCAGTTTGGAGAGTAACCAGTGGAATGACGACGACACGATGAATTACTCCCACGCTGTGCCGCGACGGTTGTCAGCGGAACAGTTGTACGACTCCATCATCCAGGCGACGGGAGCACCGCGAGCCTTGCCAGGCGTACCGGCTGGATTTCGCGCGTCTGAATTGCCAGACTCGCAGGTCGAAGTCGCGTTTCTCGATATGTTCGGACGAGCTCCGCGCGAATCACCATGTGAATGTGAACGCACCAGCGACGTCAGTCTGGGGCAGACTCTGAACATGGTCAACGGCCCCACGATCGGCGATGCGATCGCACATCCGGACGGCATTATCGCGAAAGCGATTGCCGCCGGAGCAACCAAAGAACAATTGATCGAAACGGTCTATCTTTCCACGCTCTGCCGAAAACCGTCGACTGAGGAAATGACACGCACAGTTGAGTATTTCAGTACGGTCGCCACACCGAAAGAGGCCACTGAAGATCTCACTTGGGCACTCATCAACAGCCCCGGGTTCCTGTTCAATCGCTGACAGAGACGCCATACCGTAGGGTTGAACTGGCCTTACCGGATTCTATGTGCTTCATTTTAGGGGAACGCTATTCGTTTAACGGCGAGCCGCAGGCGTAGGCGAATTCTCTGCCGCCTGCGCCTGCGGCTCGCCGTTAAACGATGCATTTTCCAACACTCGATTTTCAGTTCAAAACCAGTCGGGAGAAGGCAAAAAAGGGTCCGGTCTCAAATCAACGAGACCCGACACTTTTTGTCTCCTCTTTTTTGAGTCCTCGGGAAATATCGTCTTCTTGACGTGCGGGCCAATTTGGTTATACTCTTGGTATGAAGACGGCTATTTCCATCCCAGATAAGGTCTTTGAGGAAGCAGAGCGATTGGCGGAGCGATTGCAGACTTCGCGCAGTCAGCTCTACACCAGGGCTCTGGCCGAATTCGTCGCCCGGCACGACGACGACCAGGTCGCGGCGGCGATGAACAGAGTGGCCGATGAGTTGGAGCATGCGGTGGATTCACACGTGAGGCCGCGCGACAAGCGCTGCGGCGAGTGGAATGGTAATCGCCCAGGGCGAAGTCTGGTGGGCCGACATCGGCGAGCCGATTGGTTCGGCACCCGGTTTCAGACGGCCTGTCGTCGTCCAATGTGATGCGATGAATCGAAGTCGGATCGGAACGGTTGTTTGCGTTCCTTTGACGAGCAATCTCAAATGGGCGATTGCTCCGGGAAATGTGCTACTGAAGGCGGGGGTCACTGGACTGCCCAACGACTCGGCTGCCAATGTCTCTCTGATTGTGGCATTGGACAAGTAGCAGCTCACGGAACAAAGCGGCAAGCTCTCGAGCCGGCAACTGGAAGCCATTCTCAATGGAATCGATGTCGTTCTCGGACGCTGATTGAAGGACAAAAAGGTGTCAGGACCGAAGGGCACTGACAGCTAGGAACCGTTTCCGCTCAACATGCTGAATTCGGTTCCTGACATATTTGTTTTCCCTGACACACTTGTTTTCGCCCTGAGACAAGAATCTCACGCGGCTGTGGTCCGGAAGCGGCCAAAATCCCGGCGTTGGAGGAGACGTTTCGGGCGGATTCGCTAACTTATTTTCAGAATTCCGGGGGGGGGAAACTTCCCACGCCAAAGATTTCGGGTATGCTCAGGCCTGTACAGTTTGCGTCGGTTGCCCGGTGCAACCGGGGCTTGAACGGTTACTCGAAATGGATCAACTCACAGCGATTCATTTGCTCGTTCTTTTACCCGCTGAAAATTTGAAAAGGGGAACTTATCATGTTGTCACGCTTCCTGATTACAAGTATTGCTTTGTTGGCGGCGATCTCGCTGTCAACGTGCACTGCTTCCGCCGACGTCATGCTGCAATCCTTCACAGGGGGATCAACCTTCGCAACGTTGCAAGCCGACGGCGATACGACTGGTTACGCTTTTACCGTGAATCGCACGGTGTATGTCACTCACTTAGGGTTTTGGGACAATCCGGATATTGCGGCACCAATCGTTTTCTCGCACGCCGTGGGACTTTGGACGACCGGTGGATCCTTGTTGGGGACCGTAACGATCTCCGCGGCCGACCCGCTGACGGGTGATTTCCGGTATGAGGCTCTTGGCTCGCCCGTTCAGATAACGGCGGGGGAATATGTACTCGGTGCCTTTTATTCGGCCTCGAATCTAATCTAGGACGGCTATCGAACCGCAACGACGGCACAGACCTTCGCTTCCGGTTTCGCCATTACCTCCAGCCGCCGCGATCCGAGCGGAGCGTCGGCAGGCCTTGCTTTCCCGAGCGTCACGGGCGCCGCGACCGGTCGTTTCGGCCCGAATATTCAGTTCTCGGACGTGGTCGCGGTTCCCGAGCCTTCAACGCTCGCGATCCTTTCCACCGGGCTTGTCGCCTGGATTTACCGTGCGAGCCGGTTGCGTCGCAAGCGAAGAGAGGCTCATGCGGACACAGCACTTTGTGGACAGGTGGCGGCAGTTGATGGAATCGAATGAGGCGGTGGTCTGCAAATCCCTGATTTGTTGAGGAAAGCTGGTTTGTCATGGCACGATTGGCGCGTGTGGACGTGTTTGTTCCGCAGCGTTTGTCCAGCCAGGGACACCCGACAATAGCCCACCGTTTTAACGGTGGGTTTGTGCCAGTTCAAATCCGAAAGTCCCGTCAGGGACGAAAGATGTCCCCGTCAGCAACGACGATCACAAACGTATTTCATCGCCCCATGCCTGCGATCTTACCGTGGAAATTCCATCCAGAAACCGGAAAATATCTGCCGTCCCTGTCGGGACTCTCAGGATTGCCGACATCACAACCCACCGTTGAAACGGTGGGCTATTCTCGAACGTCCCTGACGGGACGAATCACAAATGGAGTGGTTGTTGCCGCAACAACGGATCGTATTCCCGCAGCGGTTTGCCGCAACGCGGCACAATGTGAGAGCTTGGGGCAACGCTCTGGGTAATGATCGCTTCGTCATCCAGAAGCCCTGAAAGGGCGAAATGTTGACATGCTCCGTTCCGCCCTTTCAGGGCCGAATCGTGTTTATCGGTCCTGTTCCTGGGGCGGTGCCCCAGGCTATCACATTAGGCCGCGTTGCGGCGGTGTCGCATGAATTTGGATACTCTTCTGTTCGTATTGATTTCCTCATTTTTGCTTGGAGAAGGCAAAAAAGGGTCAGGTCTCAAATCAATGAGACCCCACCTTTTTTATCTCCTCCGACGGCTCCGTTTCACCCCTTGGTTCACCAGATCGATCGTCGTACGAGCGTCAGGCGTGACTGGGCACGCCGACAACGCCCGAGTATACTATTTGAGGCGTGGCAATCGCAATGTTCAGGAGTACGTAAATGGTTTCCGCGAAAACCGAAGATGTGGTTCGACGTGCGACACAACTGTATGAAGAAAAACTGCGCGACAAGCTTGAGAGAACGAATATGAATGAATTCGTGGCGATCGAGCCCGACTCAGGCGAGTATTTTTTTGGTAAGACGTTGAGCGAGGCAATTCAGGCGTCGCGCTCCGTCCCTCCGGATCGTTTGGCATTTGCAATGCGTGTCGGACACAGTGCAGCGATTCAAATCGGAGTTTTGAATCCGTGAATGGGCTTGTGGATGAATTCGGGCGAGCATTGCTTGACTTGCAGCACCGTTCAACCGGCAACGAGGATCACCTTGAAATCACTGTGTGGATCGACACGGCGTTCAACGGGGAACTGGTCGTCCCGCGAGCAATGATTGAGCGCCTTGGCTTGGAGCAAAGTGCCGGTATCCGCGCTAGTCTTGCTGACGGAAACGAGGTAACGCTTGAATCGTACACTTGTTTTTGGGACTGGTTTGGTGACCTGCGGGCCGTCGAAGTCATCGCAAACAATGGCCAAATGCCTCTGCTGGGAATCGGCTTGCTGATGGGCCATCGGCTCGTGGTTGACTATACGGACCTCTTCGTCAGCCTCGAATAGATTTAGCAACGTTGCTCTTTACTGGCGAACTCTGAAGAGCAAAAAAGGGAAGAGCAAAAAAGGGTCAGCTCTCAAATCAATCAGACCCGACCCTTTTTGCTCCTCCTTCGAAACGGCATGAAGGAGGCTTTCAAAGGAACTCAGGGGCGGTTCAGACAGATTTGTGGAACACAAGTCTCATGGATCAAAATCGAGGAACGAATTTTCCGGTCTTTGCCATGTAATCCTTGTATTGCTGACCAAATTTCTCGATCAGCATTTGTTCTTCCTTCGGCGTGCGGACAGCCAGCAGTCCCAGGACAAGCACACTGCCTGCACCGATGAGCCAGTTCGCTGCCAGCACCGTCACAGAAGCCGTGAGCAATGCCGTTGTCGCATAAAATGGATGTCGCACCCAGCGGTCCTAAGCGGACAGGGCCACTTTGCCCCCTCTCCCCCGATTTGTTTGCCGAGATTGCGTGGTTTTCCTTTGCAGTGTGGTCGCAAACAAATTGGGGGAGAGGGCTGGGGTGGCCTGATGAAATGGTTTTTTTCTCGGGTTTTGATTTGTAAATGTTATGCGGCGGCAGCGGCCTCGGCGTAGGCGGTTTGTCGTCTTGAGGCGAGCGTTGTTTTCAGGTTGTTGGTGACCCATGTTCGCATCTGCTTGACTGAGA
>CAMAVB010000173.1 GCA_945861465.1 Candidatus Kuenenia stuttgartensis | reverse complement strand
CTCGGACACGTGAGCCAGCTGACGGGTTTGTGAATTTGCAGGGTGTGACAATCGCCAGCGCAGCCACACCAGGTCTGTGATTCGGTGTGCCTGCGCGCTGCAAAGCTAAGCTGAGGAATTCGCGCCTACGCCACCGTCAATACGACGTTTTCGAAGCGAGGACGCTCGGGGCAGAAAAATGTATGGGCAGAAAAATAGCAGCCCATTTTTTGCCCAACATCTTTTTGCCCATGATGTTGAGGCCCGACGATAAATCTTAGCCCGGCGGCGGATCGCCGTTTTTTTGGCATAGTTACAATACTGGACACCGGCGGCTAGCGCCTTGCCGCTCACGATCCTGGAGTTGTCGCCCGCCTCATTTCTTTTCCGCCGAATCTTTTACCTTGGTTGCCGGAGCACCAGAATCTGCTGCTACTGCTGCTGCAGGTGGTCGAATCAGTGTCACACTGCTGCGAATGTAGGAATTCGATTCCGGGCCAGGTTGTGTCACGGTCATCGTCGCATCATAGAAATCAAGTTTGCCAATGATGCGACCGATCGACGGCAACAATCCGGATAACTCCTGAATGACCTGAAGTGCCTCTTTACCTTCTCCTTGCGCCTGCCCCTGCATCATCCCGATCATCATCGGAGCCATCATGCCAAGCTGCTGCATGGCCTGCGACATGGCGCGAATGTTTTCGCCCGTGTTCGTGAAACTCACAGAACTCACTGGCCCGTCGATCGACAACGCAAATTCCTTGAAGCGGTCACTATCGGCCCATGTTGCTGCTTCGCCATTCTTCGCTGCGAGCACGGCTTCTACGGCAGAAATCTTCGATCCAACGATCATCCAGCCATCTTTGAATCCCATGACGGGATCTACCTGCGCCATCGCGAGGGCATTGGCCTTCAACTGCAGAAATCCGTCGTGTCCCGGCACTTCCTCAAACGATACACCCTGCTGCTTGACCTGCGGGATCTGTTCCAGTTCATTGATGCCTCGATGGATCAGTTCCAGCATATGTTCAGGTTGAGTGCATCGCAACATCATGACTGAATCTGCGCGCTTGCCCAACGCTGTCACAGGCCCTGGTATGGAGACTGAGGCAAATTCGCCAGTGAACGATTGCAGGATGTCCTCCCGGATGTGAATATCAATCTGATTCTGCAGGGCGGCAAACTGTTCAAGGCCATTCTGTGTTTCGGGGAACCTCGCCGGAATCTCCTTCATCGCCCAGTCGTAGAGTGGCAACATGTTGCAGCCGCTGTTCAGAGAAAATCCAACCGAGTTCGCAGGCACAAGACTCTTCCAGTTCTCGTACAGCTCCTGATTCATCAGCATTCGTCCCATGACGGTTTCACCCGCATTCTCGCTGATCTTGCCGTAAGCTGCCGTCCGTTGCTGAAATCCTTCCGTGTACTGGACACTGACTTCGTAATCGAATGCACTGCATTGATTGATCAATTCTGCCATCAGCTCTGTGGCTCTTGCAGCGTTCGGATCTCCATTGCTCATGCGTGAGATGAAGTTCGGAATCTCATGCAGCTGCGACATCAGTTGCTTGCCGTCAAAGAAGAAGAGTGCATCTTCCGGTGCCGGAAGTCGTGTCAAGGCATCCACCAGACGCGGATCGTCGAACTTGGAATTGGCGGAAGGGTTGTCGAGAAGCTCCAGGCCCGCTTTTGCAAAATTCAACGATGTCGTGAAGACTAGGAGATCGCCCTTGACGCCGATCGCAGGCTGCATCGTGATTGGCACTTCCGCAGGCAATTGCAAATAGGTCATTTCCACGCCGGCAACTTTTTCTGTCACCACCGGCAACTTGCCCTGCGAAGCGTCGGACGCCAATTTGAACAAATTCTCGACTCCTTTGCGAATTGATTCTGCGCCATCATCCGGGATTCGCACCATCACCAGGTGCAGTGATGTCGGACCCTCCATCCTCTGAGCGTACATGACTTCGCTGGCATTCGCCACTTTGTCCCATTGCACAGGGGCCAGTGCATTCTGCAGAGTCGTCTTGACTGCCAGGAACTGTGCGGCATCGCCATCTGACATGTGGCTTTGAACGATCTGCAGAGTCTTCTCGATGATCTTTGATTTGGCGATCTCATCCCACACGGCCTGTTCGTGGGCTTTTAGATAGTCCCGTTCGGGATTCTTAGCTCCCCAGATCGCCATGAACGCCTCGGGAGGTGCTGCATCCCGCAGGTCCGCAGCATACAGCACTGGCCCTTGCAAAAAGGAGCCTCCCAGCGCGAAAGCCAGCACTGTAAATCGTCGCAAACTGCACTGAGTCATTTGAATTTCTCCACTTACAAGTGTCGTGTGTTGATGAATGAAGACGTGCTATACCAGGTTCAAAATGAGAACCGAATTTTTCTGTAGGGTGGGACCAGCGAGCAACGCGAGCGCCGGCCCACCACAATTTACAAGAGTCGTGTGTTGATGAATGAAGCCGTGCTATACCAGGTTCAAAATGAGAACCGAATTTTTCTGTAGGGTGGGACCAGCGAGCAACGCGAGCGCCGGCCCACCACAACGACGTTGCACACTGGTGGGCCGGCGCGGCTTGCCAGCCGCTTGTCCCACCCTACGTTTCTTGAAACGCCGTTTTCCGATCTGAATGCGGTTCAATATAACAAAAGTCCTGAGAGTTCGCGATGAACGGGTAGCCATACTCCGCGCGGCCAGGACTGAGGGACGTGTTGTTAAGGACTGCGACAGAAATAAGTGGGGCACGATTCCATCGTGCCGAGCACGTTAAAAACGTGCTCCACATCCGGAACACGACAGTTATTTCTTCGCCAGTCCTAAGTGAGCCGCAAGACGCTAGCGGTTTGTTGATTTAGACGTTTAACCCGACCCAAAGGGGAGGAACCGCACCGGAACGCCTCGCCTACGGCATCGGGTTAAACGAAAATACTCCAGATCGTCCCTAAATCAACAGTCCACTAGCCCGAAACCCCGGGGCTGCCTTCTCTCCGCTCAGTCCAGCCCCTGCCACCCAATCCATCAATGCAAGAGTCGCTGTGCTCAGGCTTTTCTGGTGGTTCGTACGCACGGAAGGATTCCTGGCCTTCGCATGTCGAAAATGTTCGCAACGTAGGCCGACTTCGCCGAAGTCGGCACTACAGATTTCAGCGAAATCTGGCTACTCGTCCCGAAATCGGCACTACAGATTTCAGCGAAATCCACCTACTCGTTCCGTTTTCTGGGAATGCTCACACCAAGGTTTACCGTTGCTCCTTGTCTTCAAATCCCGATATTTATCTTGCAAAATATTTGAGCAGATCTGCTTTTTTGACAGCCTCCTCAACCATCTGAGCAACAATTTACAAATGCTCAAGAATTAGTCTACCCCCATAAATTGCTGCTTTTTTGTGGTAAATGTCCAGTCGATCACCCGATCGGGCTGCGATTTCGACTCAAAGTGGTATGGCGTCTGCTAAAAGGTATTTTTGTGCATGGATTCTTTGATTTGGTAGAACTTGTTCAGCTATCTACTTGCGTGTGTGTACGTTTGCGTGTACACCATGCAGACTCAGTTTTGTGAGTTTTACGCAAATCTATTTTTTGTGCGGATTGAACGGTGGATATCCGATCCTGCAACTTTGGGTTGCATGGTCTTGTTCTTGATTCCAAATTTTGGAGGTATTCATGATGAAGAAATTTCGTTCTGAAGTCAGTAGCCCTTCCGGGCGGCGTGGATTCACGCTGATTGAGTTACTTGTTGTGATTGCCATTATTGCAATCCTGATTGCGTTGCTGCTGCCAGCGGTTCAGCAAGCTCGCGAAGCGGCCCGACGGACGCAGTGCAAGAACAATTTGAAGCAAATTGCTCTTGCCGTCCACAATTTCCATGACACTTTTGACCGCATTCCCGGTGGAGTTTATGGCCCTGACATCACCATCCCTTACGGTTCGCCTGGCCCTAAGAATCTGGGCTGGAATGACCACCAGTTCATGGGCATTCTGCCACAAATCCTGCCGCAAATTGAGCAGCCGAATCTGTACAATCAGATTGCGATATGGAAGGGTATCGATTTCAGGCCGAGTCCAACAGTTCCAGGAGACTACAACCCTGAAGTTCGATATTCGGTCGATGCCGTTACGTGGGCTCTCGCTCAGGCAAAGATTCCGGCGTTCCAATGTCCATCGGATACCCAGAAATCGGCGAGTGGTAACACTCCGTCCCGCATGCACATGTGGGAGACTGCCACCGGAGGCACCTTCACGATCGGTCTATTCGCTGGAGAACAGAATACTGGCAAGACCAGCTACATGGGCGTATGTGGGTTTCTCGGTGACATTCAGCGCTGGCCGACATGGGAAATTCTGAAGGGCGTCTTCGGGATGCGAAAAACGTTTAAGTTTCGCGACATTACTGATGGCTTAAGTAACACGTTGATGTTTGGCGAAGTCACCGGTGGTGATGACTATGATTGGCGATGGATGATGGCTGGGCCAATGCCAGGGGCATGGGGATTGAACCAGACTCCAGTTCAGAATTGGTATCAATTTGAGAGTTTCCATACGGGCGTCGTGCAATTTGCCGTTGCGGACGGATCAGTGAAAGCAATCTCGAAGAATATTGATGCGGCGACATTGCAAAACCTTCAAGGAATGAAAGACGGCAAAGTGATTGGAGAGTTCTGAGTTTGTGGTCTTTTAAGTTATGACTTGGCAATGTGTTGAAACTTGGCGCGGGCTTCGCTCGCAATGCAAAGTAGTCGTCACTCTCTGAGTGACGGAATGCGGTTCATTTGGCCAGTTCAGACAAGCGTCACTGAGACAGTCGCGTTCTGGTTGATCCGCGCTGATCCCAATCAATTGCAATTCATCACTCAGAGAGTGATGTCTACTTTGTACTCAACCAGGTGTTCTCCTGCTGGTCAGGATAAATCTTCTCAGAAATACAATACTCTTAACGTTTGCTGAGCAGGTCTGTTAAAACACAACTGACAGCTTCCGGACGGCAAATTTTGCCACGAATGTGACTTTCAGGTCCCTATTGACAAATCATCCTGTGGGTGGGGATTTGATTGTTAATTGTTAATCACTTTAATCGAATTATTGAGGACTCGCTGTGCTTAAGATCCTGACTCTTTTGATCGTTCTGATGACCGTTGGCTGTGGGGGGTCTCAAGAAGTTGTCATGCCTGAGAATCCCAATCCACTTCCTCCTGAGGATGTGATGCAGGTCGGGGGTGGCGACGCTGGAACCACAACGACTGATTCCGCTACGCCACCGCCACTTCCGACTCCGGGTCAGTAGGTAATCTTTTGCTGTGTAGAGTGTCTGTTCGTACGACAGACCTCAAATCGACTTCATGCTGAGGCTGCTGGAAAGCGGCCTCAGCATTTTTTGTTTGGAATCATCAGCCAGAATCCAAAGTCCTTCGACGACTCCTGGTGCGAGCCGACGGAGCGGCTCGTCTACGTAGGTCCGCCGCTCCGACGGCGGACATCTGTCGCTTTGTGGAAGTCCTCGCACGACGACGAGTGCCGCGTCAAGCCAACGAATTGGGGTTGAACTGTAGGCCGGACCCAGCGGAGCGCCGTTCCGGCAGGTCGATCAATTGCCGGAACTGCGCTTCGCCTGGTCCGGCCTACCACAAAATCAAGCCTTGACGGAGCACGAGACTCCCAATGGTTGCGGAGCAAATTCCCAGAGTAAGCACTGGTGCATAAGTAAGTTGGCACAAATCGTTTAACGGCGAGCCGTAGGCGTAGGCGAATCCAGCGTGCTTCCGCCTACGCCTACGGCTCGCCGTTAAACTAAAAAACTTCTGCACTGGTGCTTAAACCCAATTCATCGAATGGAATTACTCTGATCCTCGCGAAGTGTCACGCGCCGCAGCGCGGTGGTCACCGGCACCGCGGCTTCTGCAGTCTCCCCGGTCAGCATTTCCAGCATCCAGGCACTTGCTTGCGGGATGACAATTGTTTTCTTTTGTGACCCCGTCTTGTCGTCAATTGTGATTGTAATTTCCGGCCCGGTGGTGGCCGATGCCAGTGCCAGCGGTGCAGGTCGTCGATCAATTTTCGGAGCAACTGAAGGTGCAACACCCGGATGCTCAAGCTGTGCATCCGGGGAGACAACGGCGACTTCATTGAACTCGTCGGAACCAAGCTGCGATGTCGTCGGCTGTGGTCTTTTGGCGATGCCGGGCTCGGATTCAACACCGGCCGGTGAGGGCTGCGTCAACTGATCTTTGAACATCTCGGACGGATCTTCGCCACCACCTGTCGCAGTTGGCTTCAGGATTGCATTCAGCTCGCAATAGCTAACCAGTTCCAGGATCGCACCATGTGCAGCATACAGTCCTTCTTTGGTCTTGCGATCCGCACAACTGCAGACACCCAGAAGTTGTCCGTTGGTGCTGAACAATCCGCCTCCCGAACGGCCGCTGACAGGATCCCCCGTGCAGATAAACATCGGCGGGCCATCGTAGCGATTGATTTCAACCAGCTTCGTTTCTAAGCTCGTCGGATCGGCTCCGCCATTGCATCCAAAGCTGACCATTGCCTGTCCGGGCCTGGCGTCAGCAATTTTCGGACTGAGGGACGCGACCGGAAATGTCTTTGCTGTTCGAATCCGCAACAGTGCAAGATCCGCGTCGTTATCACCGCCGACCAGTTTGGCGGGATACTTGACCGATTTTCCGTCTTCAAACACCTCCACTTCCACGACAGCGTCTTTCACGGCGATGTTCAGGAACAGGTGGGCACATGTTAGAATGATGGCCTCGCCGGTAGCACTATGAACGATCGTGCCGGTACCGACATCCTGCAGATATTCACCCTTCTTCGTTGGTTCCGTGGACATACCGGCCACACGAATTCGGACGGTCGCGGCCAAGGCTGTTTTCATGGCTTCGGATGTCAGATCTCCGGTCGAAGCCGGATCCTGGCCTCTCAGGGTCGGGCTCTCCGGTGCATCCCGGTCCCCGGGGATCAGACTGCGAAACATGTCGCCCAACGAACGTCTCTCCGGCACAACAACGGCGTCCGCAGGATTTGCTGGTACATCCTTCTTCGTGTTTGGTGGTTCGGTGGGGGCTGTTGGTTCGGCGGATGCGGTGCGTTTCTCAGATAGTTCGGACGCCGCCTTGTTCATTGCTCGACGAAGTTCTTCTTCGCCGGTGAGACCCACAAACCGACGGACTTCTTTGCCTTCCACCAGGAGTACCAGGGTCGGTATCCGATCGACGTTGAATCTTTTCGTCAATTCCGGGTCTTCGGTGATTTCAATCTGCCGAATCGGAAATCCCGCTTGTTCCATCCGCTGCAGAATGGGAACCATCTGCTGACAGGGACCGCAGTACCCCGCTGAAAAGTCGAGCAACTGCACATCGGGCGTTGTATTTGATGCACCATCAACGGCCATCATCAGCAACATGATCAGCTTCATAGGTGGCTTCCCTGCCTAAGGTGAATGTGAGCCCGGATCGAAGATCTCCTGCGAGGCAGTATGAAGTTTCGATCGCGATGCCCGGTCGCTGAAATCCATTTCAGGCGGTCCGAGCGTGTTGTCAGAATTACAAGAACTTCTGACAACTTATTCAGAGCGAATGGCGAAACATCAGTTGTTTCCGTTTTCGCTCCCAACAAACTCAATTTCTGCACATGCTGTGCCGCTTTGGCGAAGACTGCCGCAGACAAATCTGCAGCGGCATTTCCTGCCGAAGAGGACGGACGTTAGTGGTTTGCCGAAATTGAGGAAAGATCAGAATGACGGAATCATGATCACGTCAGGATCTTCACGAATGCAACTCTACCACGCGCGGTTGAGGATGGCTCATTCGTTTAACCGTGTGGGCAACGCCCCGCGTTTCGTATTTCAAATCAACGCCTCGCTTCATTGTTGGGATCGATTCATTCGAGATTGTATTTAGGCAAGAAAATTGGGGGTAAGGAAATGAATCGCATCCGAGTTCTCCAATTTTCTTACCCTGAATTTTCTTGCCTCGAATTGCGATTCCTCATGTACGCAGCCTTGCGTCCCGGATATCGACGCCATTTTCATCAACGATACTCCTTTTGACAGTCGCGAACCGCTCTCGCAACTGATGACAGGCCCATTTCCCAACAACAAAGCGGGGCGTTGTTTCAAATTTCAAATTTCAAATTTCAAATACGAACAATCGCGGCCCGCTGGGCACGCGGTTGAACGAGCCAACCGCGTGCGGCGTACATTCCAATAGCCGCGCGAAACAGAACCCGATATTGACCTGACATCCGCTGCTCGACTGTAATGCGTCGGTAAGCAAAACAGCGAAATCATACTCCGCGCGGCCAGAAATGAGTCCAGCGAGAGGAGTGGCGTGAGCCCTCCGGTCCATCGTTTTCGTACCGGCAAGCTGACGCATGCCGCTCACCAATTAAGCGGGGCATTGTTTTTTCAGGCGTTCTAAGATGTTTACCACTTTCGACAGGTACCTGCTGGGCCGACTGCTGCATACATTTGCAGTCTTCTTTGTGTCCGCGTACGGCCTGTACATTGTGATCGACCTGTTCACCAACGTCGATGACTTTCAGCAGCAATCAGGGTCACACCTCGAACTCATCCTCCGCATCGTGGCATTCTACGCATACCGGGCCAGTGAGTTCTTTGAGATGTCGGGACCGATCCTGATCGTCATTTCGGTGATCGTGGTTCTGGGACTGCTGCAGAAGCATTCGGAAACGTATCCGATCCTTGCGGCGGGTATTCCGGCGTTTCGACTGATCAGACCACTGCTCATCGCCGCTGCAATTCTCAACGGTGCCCTCATCGCCAATCAGGAATTCATCATTCCTGCTCTGGCAGTCCAGCTGCAGACACCTCGCGGCAATAAGACGGCTCAAGTGCAGAGAGTAGAACCAGTTTACGATTACTGGAACTATCTGATGCACATCGACGGAGACCAGGTGCTCGTTCACAGTCAGACGCTCGTCGGTGCGAGTTTCACGCTGCCGAAACCGGAGATCGCGAGTCAGATCTGCGTGCTGAAAGCTGAGAAGGCGACATTCATCAGTGAGACGGATCAACATCGTTCCGGCTGGTTACTGCAGAATATGGTCGGCGTGCTGGATCCGGAACTGCTGACCGACGAGGGACGTAAACGCATCATTCCCTGCAGCAACGGAAAGGACGTGTTTATCGTTTCGGAAGTGAATTTTGATCAGCTCTACAATCGCGGGCGAAATTTAAAATTGCTGTCGTCGATGCAATTGATTCAACGCCTTCAGAATCCCTCCACCGGCCCGCTCCCTGTGCGTGGTCAAAGCCTGGCACTGCACGCCCGGATTACACGGCCTTTGCTCTGTCTGCTCAATATCGCCATCGCCTTGCCGTTAGTTATGAAGAAGGAATCACAAAGCCTGATCACAAACATGGTTGTCTGTGCCGGCGTGCTGGGCATGCTGTATGTCGTCGCTCAGGCCTGTTTTGCCCTGGGTTCGATCGGACAACTGAGCCCTGATTTTGCCGCATGGCTGCCTGTCATCGTGACCGGTATTGTCAGCACGTGGACCTCCGGGTTCGTACAGACATAGCACAAGCGCGGGAGAATGACCGCCAACGGGCCGTGATTGTTCTATTTGAAATTTGAGATTTGAGATTTGAGATTTGAGATTTGAGATTTGAAATTTGAAATTTGAAATTTGAAATACAAAGCTCGGGGCGGTGCCCGCGCGATTAAACGAATTCGCTTTCCTCAATCGTGCGCAGTTGATCGATTAAGCTGCGGCGGGCATGAGTTCGGTGGACACGGCATCGATCTGGCTGACAGAAATCTGACCGAGTTGTTCTGCGAAGCCCACGAGCAGCGCCATGTCGCTCAACCGATTGATGCGACGCGGATTCCCTGCTGTGATTTCAAACAGTCGCTGCAGAGCATCCGCTGAGAAGATATCCGAACGACCGCCGGACTGGATCAGACTGCTGCGGACGTAGTCAGCCGTTTCGGCCGCCGTGAAACCTGTGAGCGCCGTGGTCACGGCAATCCGTTCACTGATCTGATGGAGTTTGCGAATTCTCGCAGACAGCACAGGTTGTCCCACAAGCAACATGGCCAGCATTGCATGGTCTTCGGATTCAGCCAGATTCAACAGCGGTTGCACGACATGCAGCATCGCGTCTTCTGACAGGAGATGCGCATCATCGAAACACAGCAATGCTCGCTGGCCATTGTCGGACAGGCGTCGGAGCGAGGTCAGAATCTCACGCAGAACTCCGTCATTTCCTCTGGAGATCACGGGACTCACCGCAGCCGACATCGCAATTTCACTCGCGACATGACGCAGCAAATCATCCGGTGAGATTGCCGGGAACACGATGTGAATGAGTGGCCGCAGGTCTTTATGAGCTGCTGTCAACAGTTTCACAAGTCCTGTCTTTCCCGTGCCGGATGCGCCAAGTATCAGGCCTGGACCTGTCAGATTGTCCAGAGCGTACGTCAATCGCAGCAAAGCCGTCTGGTGACTCTTGCTGCGATAGAATCTCGCGGGATCCTGACGCTGAGTAAACGGTTTCTGATTCAATTTCCAGTAGGCATTATACATGCAATGTGCTTTCTTTTACTTCGACTGTCCGAGATTCGCTTGTAGTCCCGGCTTTAGCCGGAAAATGGACTGAATGTTGATGGTTTGGCAGGTTGAATTTCCGCCTAAAGGCGGAACTACGAACAAAATGGAACAGTCGCACGACTCTGTGCGGCGATAGTTCAGTTGGCAGGCTGGATGCGTCCGGCAAACTTCACTTTGCGGGGCTGTTGCGGGGCGAAACCGAAGCCCGCGGATGTCTGAGTTGCGTTGGCGTTGAATGCTGAGGCGGTATCAGGGTTGCGAGTTGTGGTCGTCCGCGTTGAGTCGCCGTGGTTTGCGGACACATGCTGTTGTGAGACTGTGTCTGATTGAGCGGAGCCATCAGTCTGCGAAAAGTACAAGCCACTCTCAGTTGCATCCTGAGACAACGTTTCAAACGGATCGGAAGATTCTCGCATCGCCTGATCGTCATCGACAGGCTCAGAATCTGATAGCAACGTATCGTCACGATCGACCTCACCCGGTGAGTTTGACTGAGTGCCGGTTTGTGAACTGCCTGCGTCGAACCAGACCATCGCGATCACAATCAAGACGACGGCCGCAGCGGCTTTGCGCCGCTGTGTACGCAGTCGTTGCCAGGTGAATCGTGATCGCAGCCTCGCACGTGTGAATAACTGCCGCATTGATTCCGCCGTAACCTTCAGCGTTCTGGTGGTAGCGTCTGATCCGGTTTCCGTCGCAGCCGCAGTCTGAGAAGAATCAACAGCACCCGGATCCCTCGATTCTTCGGTCGGCGTTACGACAACTTCTGTGGATTGTGTCTCGCGACCACCATTTTGCATGGCAACTTCTTTCCGGAAAATCTGAACCCAGCGGCGACACGCTGCGGGGAAGGTCTTTCGCCCCACTCAGCGTTGTCGAGAAACCTTTGAGGTAAAGACCGTTCGAGAAATAATTGACCGCATCCTCCTCTCCCCTGGCAAGGGGAGAGGGCAGGGTGAGGCGTATAAAAAGAGACAGTTATTTCTCGAGCGGTCCTAAATAGTCACGAACAATGCAGTCGCTCGTCGGTCGAAGCGGAAAGTGCTGTTTCGAAGCCCCCCCGGCTTCGAGCAGGCACATTGTGCCCAGTCGCTAGCATCGACCGACGGATGCGCAGAACTTTACGTTTCTTCCGATTCTAACGGTTGTTTTATCGCTGCCATGATTCAGAGAATTCGTCTATGCTTTGCCTGGCGGTGATCATTTATTTTCTTTGACTGCCAGTTGTTCTGATTTCAGGAGTCTTCCATCGTGGCCAAGAATGTTTTCGGAGAGGATCTGCTCGTGTGTTCAGCAGATCCGCTGACAGGTTTTTTTCGCAGCGGCAAATGTGAGACGTGCGGTGATGATCATGGAATGCATACCGTCTGTGCGGTGATGACAGCGGAGTTCCTCAGGTTTTCCAAGAAGGCTGGTAACGATCTGTCCACGCCACATCCGGAATACAGTTTTCCTGGTTTGCAACCTGGCGATCGCTGGTGTCTTTGTCTGCCGCGCTGGATCGAAGCACTCGAAGCCGGTTTCGCGCCGCAGCTGGCTTTGAAGGCGACGCATATTTCTGCCATCGAACACCTTTCGATGGAAGTGTTGCTGAAGTACGCTGTCGATGCCGACGGCTACGTCTACGAACCGCCATGTGAAGATGACTAACGCATTCTGTGTCCGGTAACTTGACTCTCCGAGTCGAGATGTGCCCGGTAACTTGACTCTCCGAGTCGAGATGTGTTGATATTTCGCAGCTTGTTCCTTAGTCAAGTGATTCTGGACTCGACTCGGAGAGTCAAGCTACCCTCGTCATTCAAATCTCCGGAGCACTTTGACTATGCGTCGTCCTCGCAGTGGCGGTGGCTGGAAAGCCATTGCCTACAGTATGAAGCTGGCTCGTCGAGTCGGATTCTGGAACATGTGGAAGGCCATGCGATCCAAGAACACCTGTAAGACCTGTGCCGTGGGCATGGGCGGGCAGTTGGGCGGCATGGTGAACGAAGGCGGGCATTTTCCGGAAGTCTGCAAGAAGTCGTTTCAGGCGATGGCCTCGGACATGCAAGGCGCGCTTCGGACGGACGTGATTGAGAAGCTGAGCCTCAACCAGCTGCGTGCGATGACATCACGCCAATTGGAGATGTCCGGGCGCATCAGCGAACCGTTGTACCTTGCCAAAGGCGCGTCGTCTTACAAAGTCACAACATGGGATCATGCGATTTCGACTCTTGTCGATCGTATGAAAGCGGCCGGCCCGCAGCGCAGCTTTTTCTACGCCAGCGGACGAGCGTCAAACGAAGCGGGATTTCTGTTTCAGATGCTCGCGCGACTTTTCGGCACGAACTACGTCAATAACTGTTCGTACTATTGTCATCAGGCCAGCGGCGTCGGCCTGGGAATGGCGATCGGCACGGGAGCTGGTACGGTTCGACTGGAAGATCTGCAGCACACGGATTTATATATCCTGATCGGAGCGAATCCGTCGTCAAATCATCCGAGACTCATGCGCTCACTGATGGAGATTCGCCGCAGGGGCGGCAAAATCATCGTTGTCAATCCTTTGAAAGAACTGGGGCTCGAGAATTTCCGAGTCCCCAGTGACGTGCGCAGTCTTCTCTTCGGAACTCAGATCGCCAGCCAATATGTGCAGCCTCATATCGGGGGCGACCTGGCGCTGCTGACCGGTGTTGCAAAAGACGTGATCGAACGCGGAGGACACGACAAAAATTTTGTCGCGAATCATACGGAAGGATTCGATGATTTCCTGAAAACAGTGCAGGCGACGTCCTGGGACGCAATCGTCGCACAAAGTGGCGTGGACCGTGAGACGATTCGCAGCATCGCTGACCAGTACGTCCAGGCAAAGAACGTCGTCATCGCGTGGTGCATGGGGATCACGCATCACCTGCACGGAACTCGCAACGTGCATGCCATCGCCAATCTGGCTTTGCTGCGCGGCATGGTTGGACGCGCTCATGCCGGACTGATGCCGATTCGCGGCCACAGCAATGTCCAGGGCCTGGGCACCGTTGGTGTGACTCCCGCGCTCAAACAGAACATGCTGGAGCGATTTGAAAAAGAACTGGGAATCAAGCCACCGGCATCGCCGGGATATGACACGATGGCCTGCATGGATGCGGCACATGCCGGTGCGATGGATTTCGCTCTGTGCCTTGGCGGCAACCTGTACGGAAGCAATCCAAACGCGAAACGGGCGTTCGATGCGATGCAGAAACTCAAAACTGTCGTGTATTTCTCAACGACGCTCAACACGGGCCACGCATGGGGCACCGGCGAAGAGACGTTCATTCTGCCCGTACTGCCACGTGATGAAGAACAGCAGACGACGACGCAGGAATCTATGTTCAGCTACGTGCGAATGAGCGAAGGCGGTCCGACGCGACACAGCAACGTCCGCAGTGAAGTCTCAATTCTGGCTGAAATCGGACGCAGGATGTTTCCTGCGGACAATCGCCTGGACTGGTCGAAAATGGAAAGCCACGCGGCTGTTCGCGAACTGATCGCTGACCTGATTCCTGGCTATGAAGAACTGAAAACTATCGACACGACAAAAAAAGAATTCCACGTCCCCGGTCGTGCGGTGGACGACTACAAATTTCCGACGGCGACCGGAAAAGCCAAATTTCATCCGACTGAATTGCCTCAGTCAATGCTCTCTTCCGGTCAACTCCGCTTGATGACCATGCGTTCCGAGGGACAGTTCAACAGTGTTGTGTACGACGAAGAAGATCTCTACAGAGGCCAGGAACGTCGCGACGTGATTCTGATGAACGCTGCCGATATCCGGCGACTCGGACTGCAACCTGAGCAGCGCGTTAAGATCAAGAGCGAAACCGGAGAGATGCGTTACATCCTCGTCCGCGAATTCGACATCCGCGCCGGCAATGTCGCGATGTACTACCCGGAATCGAACGTCCTCATCCCCAGCACAGTTGATCCGCTGTCAAAGACGCCGGCGTTCAAGTCCATTGCGGTCACGATCACAGCCGAACCTGACGTTTAGTCCGTTGTCAAGACTTGGTTTTGCAGCCTACAGATTCAACCCCAATTCGTTGTCTTGACAAAGCACACTACTCGAGGAATCAGCCTTGAGTCGGCGGAGGGCAGTAGACGGCAGGCAAGAAGATTTTGGGTGAGAAGATTGAGAACAGACTGAGTTCAATTTTCTTACCCGTAATCTTCTTGCCCTGATCCTGAAACAAGCGACAGTCGTCCGCTCAGTTATTGTCCTTCAACCCCTCAAGATGCCCGAGGTTTTTCACAGGCTCAAAGATCGCCAAAACGTCTTTCAGGAGGGTTTCATCCAGCGGCTCTGCCAGCCACCTGGCCCAGTTGCGGATATTGTTCGGGTTCGCGCTGCCCGCGACGGTGGTTGCGATATCGGGATGAGCACAAGAAAACTGGAGGGCAAGTTTTGCGATGTCGCTGCCGTGCTGTGAACAGTGCTCAGCCGCCCTGCGTGCCGCAGCTTTCACAGATTCCGGTTCCTTCAGCCATGCAGGCAGCGGGGCGTTGGTGAGCAGCCTGGCCGAGAACGGCCCGGCATTCATGACGCCGACGCCCTTCGCTTTGAGGTATGGCACACTCTCGTCCACGAAACGTGTGTTCTGCAGTGTGTACTGGTTGTAGGACAGCACACAGTCCAGGTCTGTCTGGTCGCAGACAAAGCGAAACACCTTTTGCGGATATCCGCTGATGCCGATGAATCGAACTTTGCCCGACTGCTGAATCTTTCTCAACGCCGGAATCGTCTCGTCCACAATCTGCTGCATCGGCACGAATTCAATGTCATGGCACAGGATGATGTCCAGGTGATCCGTGCCGAGTCGATGCAGACTGACATCCACACTTTCCGCGACGCGTTTCGCACTGAAGTCGAAATGCTGGAGATCATAACGACCTAGTTTTGTACAGAGCGTATAGCTGTCACGCGGGACGCCTCGGAGTGCAATCCCCAGCATCACCTCGCTCATCCCGCGTCCATAGAACGGCGACGTGTCAATGAAATTCAGGCCGCATTCGAGAGCGACACGGACGCTCTGCATTGCTTCATCAAGCTGCACGCTCCGAAACTCCTGCCCCAGCGACGACGCACCAAAGCTGAGGATGGGAAGTTGAAGGCCGGTCGTGCCAAGGGGACGAGTTTGCATATTTGGATCGCCTATGTAGCTTGACTCTCTGAGTCGAGCAGTGATTCCTAAGCACCAGTGCAGAAGTTTTTTAGTTTAACGGCGAGCCGTAGGCGTAGGCGGAAGCACGCTGGATGCGCCTACGCCTACGGCTCGCCGTTAAACGATTTGTGCCAACTTACTTATGCACCAGTGCTTACGTAGCTTGACTCTCTGAGTCGAGCAGTGATTCCGCCAGTTACGCCGTCTTTGAAGCAAATGGATCAAGCCACTCCGCAGCGAAGTAAAGCGATTCACTCGCCTTCACACCTGCCGCTTCCGGATTCCGCACAATATAACGTCGGAAAGCAGCCAGCTCTTCCGCATCCCGGATGATTCTGTCGTAAGATTCGTATTGCCAGAATCGGGGTCTGGATGCTTCCGTTTGGACGTCATGGACGCGCAAAACACAACTGCCATGACACCGATCCAACTCCTCGTGCAGCATCTTCGCCTGCTGCTTTTCGAATGCTCGGCGAATGGTCTTGGGAATTCGCAGATAACCGGCGGCAAAACTATCGGGATCCGCTTCGCGCTGCGCCGGTTCAAGATTATGGGCGCGATACCATCTTTGTCGAATGTCGAGCCACTCGGCAAGGACACTTTTCGGAATGGAATCTGCCTGACGAAATGTTACAAAATACGTCGCCCCTTGTTGCCTCCAGTGCGGAAGATTGCGAAGATAAACTTTAACATCGGCGTTGGGATTAAACGGACGAAAGATGGGCG
>CAMAVB010000172.1 GCA_945861465.1 Candidatus Kuenenia stuttgartensis | reverse complement strand
CCGCGCCAGCAACGGCTTCCCAGCCCGACTGAGCCCCTGCAGCTGAGTGGGATCGTGGACTTCGCCGGTCAGAGAACATTCCAGGGAGATATGCATTCGAATTCATAATCCTCACTCCAGGCGCAATTCCCGGAGCCGCAACAGGCATTTTGAGGTCGGTCAGCGTGAGGCATGACCAACTCACGATTGAGTTTGACACATGTTTTGGAAACGACAACGGCGTGAGCCCGTGATTAGGACTGAGACAGAAATAAGTGGGGCACGATTCCATCGTGCCGGGCACGTTATAAACGTGCCCCACGTCCAAAAGACGACAGTTATTTCTGCGCCGGTCCTAAGGCTCACGCCCGTGGCTACATCCTTTCGTCCCTCCGGGACTGAATCACCTACCCAAAAATCACGCGGATCATGTTCTACCACGGCAATACCAAAATGGGGCACAGGAAAGAGTTCGCGTGTTTTGGTTTTCCCTGAAAAATTGGCAGAAAAGATTGTGTCGATGATTCCGCAATCGCTAATGCTCCACACCAATTGCCTGTGTCACTCTGCACAAAAATCCTGCATTTCGGGAGTTTCCGCGTGGTCAGATTGACATCGAAAGTGGCAGGTCTACCATTCACGTGATGAAAACTCGCATTCTGACGGCATTGCCGGTGTACAACGAAGTGTCCCACGTGGCGGGGGTGCTGCATGAATTGTTGCAGCATGTCGATGATATCCTTGTCGTCGATGATGGCTCAACAGACGGCACGAGCGAAGTGCTGAAGCAGTTTCCTGCGGTTGCCGTGAAACAACATTCGCCAAATCTCGGTTACGGGGCAGCTTTGAGTACGGCCTTCGACTATGCATTACGGCAGGGATTCGACGTTCTGGTGACGATGGATTGCGATGGACAGCATCAGCCGCAGTATGTGCGTGAGATTGCCAGGATGATCGATGTCACGGCGGAATCTCCGATTGATATGGTCTCCGGATCGCGTTACCTGAGAATTTTTGAGAGTGACACCGCAGCGCCCGAAGAACGCCGGCAGATCAACGCGAGGATTACGGCTTGTTTGAATGAACAGCTTGGCCTGTCGATTACGGATGCTTTTTGCGGCTTCAAGGCGTACCGCGTTTCGTCACTGGCAAGACTGGATATAACAGACCAGGGTTACGCGATGCCACTGCAGCTGTGGGTGCAGGCGGCTGACCTGGGCTGGAAGATTCGTGAGTTTCCGGTGCCTCGAATCTATCTGGACGAAGCTCGCTCGTTCGGCGCTTCGCTGGACGATGCCGGTGTCCGACTGGCACATTACCGTTCCGTGCTCAACGCGGAATTGGAACGACGCGGTATGACTCAGCGATTTACATCTGACTGCGGCACCGCGTCGTCTCGGTAAGGACCGCTCGATAAATAACTGTCTCTTTTTATGCCCCTCACCCTGCCCTCTCCCCTTCCGGGGGAGAGGAGGATGCGGTCAATTATTTCTCGAACGGTCCTAAGTCTACTTCGCGCGAATTGCTATGAGATGTCGGCGGATTCGTCAGAATTCGGAACCGGGCCATGATTCAACCCGAAGTCTCACGACTTCGGCTACAGTAAAATGCCTCAGTCAGCCCCGCGCGGAGTAGACGATGATTTTTTCCGTGGATCCGGTCCCATTGATGCAGCTTGCCCTGCAACACGCTCGTCAAGGGGAAGGGCACGTCGAGCCCAATCCGATGGTCGGTGCCGTGGTTGCGACTCCGGATGGAACAGTCATTTCGACCGGGTATCATCAGGGCTTCGGCGGAGCGCATGCGGAGATCAATGCAATCCAGACGGCGGGCGCGGCAACAGTTGGAAACGATCTTTATGTGACGCTGGAACCCTGCAACCATTTCGGAAAAACACCGCCCTGCGCGGATGCTGTCATCAGGGCTGGAATTCGTCGCGTGTTTGTCGGTTGCCAGGATCCGGCACCGCATGTGGCTGGTCAGGGAATTCAGCGATTGCGGGCTGCGGGGCTGGAAGTCACCGTTGGCGTCTGTGAGTCTGAAGCGCGACGCCTGATCGCACCATTCGAAATGCTGATGCTGCAGTGTCGTCCGTGGGTTCATGCCAAATGGGCCATGACGCTCGACGGACGCATCGCGTCACGGACCGGGCATTCAAAGTGGATCAGCAGTGATGCTTCCCGAGCCCTCGTGCATCAACTGCGAGGTCGGATGGATGCAATCATTACCGGAGCGGGCACCGTTCGTTCCGATGACCCGCTGTTGACGGCCAGACCGCCAGGATCTCGCACGCCGCTGCGAGTCGTCATCGACGGGGATGGATCATCGCTGCATCGTGACACGAATCTGGTCAAATCGCTTTCAGAGACGCCGGTTCTCGTCTGTGTCGCCGATGACCTCGCAACCAATGAACTTGAACGGCTCAGGTCGCTGGGAATTGAAGTGATGGCGTGTGCTGTGGGTGAACCAGGACGAGTTGATTTGCATGCGGTCATGGCCGAACTCGGGCGTCGCGGCTGCACAAATGTGCTAACGGAAGCGGGCCCTCGAATTCTCGGAAGTCTGTTTGACTCGTCATTGATCGATGAAGTTCATATCTTCATTGCTCCCCGACTCATCGGCGGCGCATCGGCCCGTGGCCCAATCGAGGGTTTGGGCCGAGAAAAAATCACGGCAATACCCAACGTAAAGCATTCTCGCCAAACGATGATCGGCGATGACCTGCTGATCGAGGGCGATGTCTGCCGAGAGTGATCAAGAGTCCGTAACCTTCAATCGAGCATGAGAATCAGCCCTCCATGACCTTTCCGACAGCACCATCATCAGGCGTCTCAGACAAGTCCATCACTCTGCGTTATGACGTTCGGGAAGAGGACGTGGTGACAGTGCGCGAGATTGTGGAGTCGACTGGTTTCTTTTATCCACCTGAGGTCGATGTGGCGGTTGAGCTCGTGGAAGAACGACTGCGAAAAGGCGAAGTGTCTGGATATTTCTTTGCCTTTGCGGAACTTGATGGCCGCACGGTCGGTTACTCGTGCTACGGTCCGATTGCCTGCACGGCCAGCAGTTTCGATATCTTCTGGATTGCCATTCACAGCGACGCGCAGCGGCACGGGATGGGGAAGTGGCTGATGTCGGTCACGGAAGAACTCATCTTTGGCCAGGGTGGCGAACGAATTTACGTCGAAACATCCGGGCGCGAACACTATCTCCCGACGCGGAAGTTTTATGATCGCTGCGATTATCTCAAGATCGCTGAACTTCCGGAATTCTACGGTCCACTGGATTCAAAGGTCATTTACCTGAAGACCAGGCCAAATGCCGAACCTCCGCAGATTCCTGCGCGCCAGGACGTAATTCCGCAGACCGGCACACCGCCGGAATTTGAATTCCTGCTGCCTGAATTTAAGCGACTCTGCGAAATTGTGGCCCGACTGCGAGCCCCGGATGGATGTCCGTGGGATCGTCAGCAAACGATGAAGACGATCAAGCCGTACACTCTGGAAGAAACCTACGAACTGCTCGAAGCGATCGACGCTGACGACAACGAAGCAATCTGCGAAGAGTTGGGAGACGTGTTGCTGCAGGTCATTCTGGATTCACAAATCGCAGCCGACGAACAACGCTTCCTGCTGACAGATGTCGTCCGGCGCATCGCCGACAAAATGGTCCGTCGCCATCCGCATGTATTCAGCAATGTCGATGCTCAGACGACGGACGACGTCAGACGCAACTGGTATGCCATTAAGCAACAGGAAAAACCAACTCGCGAATCGCAGCTGGAAGGAATCCCTGTCGCTCTACCGGAACTCGCACGTACCGCCCGTATTACGGCGCGAGCTGCCGCAGTGGGTTATGATTTCCCTGATCGACGCATGCTGTTTGACAAACTGAATGAAGAAATGCAGGAGCTGGCAGTGGAACTTTTTGAATCGTCCGCCATTCCAAAAGTACTCGCGACAGTAGATTCCGAGGTGATTCCTGACGAACCGCTGCAGCCGGATTTGAAAGACAAGGCGGAATCCGAACTGGGTGATGTCCTGTTTGTGCTGGCCAACATCGGTCGCCGTTGGGGGATCAACCCGGAAGAAGCCCTTCGACGCAGCAACGCGAAGTTTTCACGCCGGTTTCAGGCGATCGAGGCGGCGATGAAGAGCGAGGGACGCAGCATGCATGACTCGACTCTCCGCGAAATGGAAGATGCCTATCAAGCGGCCAAACGTCGCGAACCAAAACAGAACGGCTGAATTATGAAACTGCGATTCATCACCGTGGGCGGCACAATCGACAAAATTTATTTCGACCAACTGAGCGAATATCAGATCGGTGCGCCGGGCGTTGAACGGATACTCCTGGATTTGCCGGTCGCGTTTGAATACACGATCGAAGCAGTGCTTCGGAAGGACAGTCTGGACATGACGCCCGAAGACCGGGAGCTTGTACGGATTGCTGTGGATCGGTGTCCGGAGCAGCACATCGTGATTACTCATGGCACGGATACGATGATCGAAACAGCCCGTGTCCTGATCGGAATCCCCGGCAAACGGATTGTGCTGACAGGTGCGATGCAACCGGCAAATTTCCATCACAGCGATGCGACATTCAACGTCGGCATGGCAATCGGCGCGGCGATCACGCAGCCGACTGCCGGTGTGTGGATCACCATGAGCGGCCAGGTCTTCGACCCGCTGAAAGCTCGCAAAAACCGCGAACGCGGCGTGTTTGAACACACGTAGCTGGACTCTCCGAGGCGAGAGCCTTCACCAAATTCAACCCGCAACGGGTTTCTCAAAGTTGTGGAATTCGAAACGGCTGATTGATTACGCAGCAGCCGAATCGCCGCGAGTAATGACTTTGCGTTTGCCAAGCACGATGTCTTCTGTAATCACGAACTTCTGACCGCGTTCGAGTTCCGGCAGTTCAAACATCAGGTCAAACATCACCTGTTCGAGAATGCTGCGAAGTCCTCGGGCACCGGTCTTGCGAACACGAGCCAGCTTGGCGATCTCGCGCAGGGCCTCGTCCGTAAACTCCAGTTCGCATTCTTCCATTTCGAACAGTTTTTTGTACTGTCGAATCAGGGCGTTGCGTGGTTCAGTCAGGACCTGCACGAGAGCGGCTTCATCCAGCTGGGACAGGGTGCCGATGACCGGCAGTCGGCCAAGCAATTCGGGAATCAGTCCGAATTCCATGACGTCTTCGACCGTGGCATCATACAGCAGTTGTTCGCGTGCCAGATCTTCGTGTTCTTCGTTCTTGTTGCCGAAGCCGATGACCTTTTTACCCAGACGGCGCGCGACAATGTCTTCCAGGCCGACAAACGTGCCGCCGCAAATGAACAGAATATTCGTGGTGTCGAGCTGAATGTACTGCTGTTCAGGATGCTTGCGACCACCCTGAGGCGGCACGTTAGCGACGGTGCCTTCCAGCATCTTCAACAATGCCTGCTGAACGCCTTCACCGGAAACATCACGCGTGATACTGACGTTCTGACTTGTCTTGCCGATTTTATCGATTTCGTCGATGAAAATAATCCCGCGCTGAGCGACTTCGACATCAAAGTCAGCAGCATGCAGAAGTTTGAGCAGCAGGTTTTCGACGTCTTCCCCAACGTAGCCAGCTTCAGTCAGCGTCGTGGCATCTCCGATTGCGAACGGAACCTGCAGCGACTTCGCCAGAGTTTTGGCGAGCAACGTCTTGCCTGTACCGGTCGGACCAATCAGCAGAATGTTGGATTTTTCAATCTCCACTTCGTCGGAGCCGACTTCGAGATTGTGCATCAGTCGCTTGTAGTGACTGTGAACTGCGACGGACAGCAGCTTTTTTGACTTGTCCTGGCCGATCACATACTGATCCAGCTCTTTGACGATTTCGCGTGGGGTGGGAACTCGATTGAAGAGTTTCTTCGATGAACCCCGACGACGTTTTTCCTGGTCCAGGATCGACTGGCACAGTTCAATGCACTCGCCGCAGATGTAGACGTCCTCTGGTCCTTCAACCAGCGGGCCTACTTCCCGGTAGTTCTTTCGACAAAACGAACAGTTGGCATTTCGCTTGCCCTGCTGTGCGGTCTTGCCTGTACCAAATTCCTTACCTGATGCCATTGTTATCCCTTTGGATGTTCGTCACGTGGTTTTAGCGGCTCTTCTTGACTTTGGAGAATTGAGTCCGGCAGAGTTCGCTTCAATCAACGTGTGCGGTTAGCAAGTGGTGGATGCTCCGGGTCGTCGGCGTCCCTGCCAACCGTGTCTTGTAATTGCGTTTCGTCTGAAGTCCATTTTGCCGTCGCCCGCGATGGCGTTCACAGCCACTTTTCATGGACACCAGAAAAACGCTACGTCTTTGTAATCATGATCTCGATGAATTTACGCTTCAGATTCCTTCACCGTTTTCGGCTTTGGGAACCTCTGACCCTGCGGTCTTGTTGACGGTATCTTGAAGAGGATCAGGAAGTTCTGTCAAACTGGAAGTGGTTGTCGATCGGATCGGTCCTGACTCTTCGGATCCAGATACTTTCGACTTTTCTTCTTCATTGAATGGCTTTTGCGAAAGGTCTGTCAAGGTTGCCGCGACCGATTTCCCGGCCCGGACGTTCCGTGGAGTCTCTTCTGGTGTACCGGAAAAAGCAGACTTCATCCGCCCCATCAACTGACTTTTGATGGATCGGTATTCGTCTTCCGTCAGGTCACCCTCACGCCTCAATTCGCTGATTGTGTTGAGCATATCCTGATCGGACTCCGCAGGATCAACATCTTCGTTTACTCTCGAAATGAAACGCGCAAACTGCCAAATCAGCACCACCAGACACGCTGACGTAAACAGAAACTGCCACCAGTTGAAGTCCGGCAATTGCAGCACGTCAAGCCAGTCATTTGTACGCTTCGCGACGATCACAACGTAACCTTTACGCAATTCGAATGCCAATGCAAAGTCTACAATTCAAAAGGCGTCAATCACTGCAATTCTTCATGATCCGAACGCTGAATTGCACATGACGCCCGATTCCGGTGAAACCTGCCGGATGGCAGAGTGGCGAATCACGTTCGGATTTGCAATTTCAACATTTTAGCCCACCAACAAATCCACCAGCATCGCGAACAGTCCCAGTACGAGCAACCATGCTATTGCCGTGACAATGGTACTGCGTTTCATACGTTATCCTTCATTTAAGAAGACGGGTTCTAAGTCTCCTTCGACCGCTAGCCGGACTCCTGCGGTCACTATTTCCTGCCTTTTGGTTTATCCGGCCCCGGTTCTCCATCGAACAGCGCGTTCCCGTAGGCGGATCGAGGCGGTTCGGCAGTTTCCTGAACTTCGATCTTCAGATGATCAAGTTCTGCATGAAGCTCTTTGACCGTATCGACGTAAGCCGGGTCGGCATAAAAGTTCCTGATTTCCAATGGATCTTTTTCTCGATCCAGGAGTTCCCAGTCATCAACGTCAGGTTTGTAGTAGTGAACAAGCTTGTAACGATCTGTAATAACTCCCACATGCGGCCGGACTCGATGGGGAACCGGGAATTCATAGTAGTGATAATAGAGAGACTTGCGCCAATCTGATGGTGTTTCTCCTTTGCACAGCGGCAGCAGACTGCGACCCTGCATTTCGGAATCTGATTGCAGACCGGCGACATCCAGAAATGTCTCCGCGAAGTCAATCAGAGACACGATGTTCTTGTTTTTCGCTCCGGCGGCGATCCTGCCAGGCCAGCGTGCCAGCAGCGGAGATCGCAGTGATTCTTCGAGAATCCAGCGTTTGTCGAACCAACCGTGTTCGCCCAGAAAAAATCCCTGATCCGATGAAAATACCAGCAGTGTGTTGTCGGCCAGCTTTTCTTTGTCCAGAAAATCCAGAATCCGACCGACGCTTTCATCGACGGCCTTTACGCACGCCAGATAGTCGTGCATGTATCGCTGATATCTCCAGCGCACAAGATCACGGCCCTGCAGGTTGGCGTTGCGAAATGCCAAATTCCGAGGCTCGTAGTATGCGTTCCATTGTGTCAATTGGTCTTCCGTCATGTTCGACGGGGGCACGAGCTTCGCGTCGAGATCCGCAAACGTCCGATCCAGCCCCATGTCGTGATCACTGATGGCCAGACTGCGGCCCGTAAAGTCATCGAAGAGTGTTTCTGGTTCTGCAAATTGATGATCCTTGTTCCAGCCCAGGTGTCGCAGCGCGGGAGCCCATTCGCGGTGCGGTGCCTTTTGCTGACTCATCAGCAGAAACGGTTTTGACTTGTCACGGTTTCTGAGCCAATCAAGCGAAAGATCGGTAACGACATCTGTGACGTAACCGTCCGATTTCACGCGGCCGTCTTTGGTAATCATCGGCGGGTTGTAGTAGAGTCCCTGACCAGGCAGAATATTCCAGTAGTCAAAACCAGTCGGATCAGATCCCAGATGCCACTTGCCGATCATTGCCGTCGCATATCCGGATTTTTGCAGCAGCTTTGGAAACGTCACCTGATCGCCGTCAAACCTGCAGTTGGAATTGTTGTAGAATCCATTCAGATGCGAATACTTGCCTGTGAGAATTGAAGCACGGCTTGGTCCGCAGATGGAATTTGTCACAAGGCAGCGATCGAACTGCATACCTTCACGCGCAATGCGATCAATGTTCGGTGTGTCCAGCAAATGCCGATTGTCGCCGTAACAGCTCAGCGACTGACAGGTCAGGTCGTCGCAAAAGATGAACAGGATATTTGGACGAGT
Organism: Candidatus Kuenenia stuttgartensis; assembly: GCA_945861465.1. GTDB lineage: Bacteria > Planctomycetota > Planctomycetia > Planctomycetales > Planctomycetaceae > SXXK01. The sequence continues at coordinate 7,850 of CAMAVB010000172.1, read as the reverse complement.
GGCTTCCTGGGCATCAACCCCTGACGGCTGAACAATAGCCATGATCGCCGCGACGGCACAGTAGGTTGTGATCTGTTTCATAGAATCGTTTTCCTTTCGAAGAGAATCCTGATTGTAGACGGTTCCCTGAGAATAGTCCGGTCGTAACGCTGCGATTGTTCTCATCTTTTCACAGGATTTCCTCCACCGTGGCAGAGTCGTTTTGTCTGCGGCGCATTGGCGAGTATCATACGGATCCACAGCGGTTCGTCCGAGCCGCGACGTTTCTTCCGCTCGATCGACAGCGGAACCTCTTTTCAGGCATTGAATTCGTCGCTATGGACGAACTGCAACACGAATGCGGCGTCGCTGCCGTATATCATCTGGAAACTGGCATCGTCAGCCCGCTCATTCCCATGCGCGACAGGAAACTGCCTGATAAGGCCGACGAAACTGTCGGGCCGCGGGAGGAACCGGAATCATTCAACGAGGCAATTACACGCACGTCTCGCATGATCCCAGGCATGCTGCTGGACATGCAGAATCGCGGCCAGTTGGCGGCTGGATTCACGACCTACAAACCCGGTCGGCTGCAATTGATGATGACTCATAAAGATGTCGGCGGTGTCGCCGAGGTCTTCCGGATGAATCAGGAGGAACCGTACAAGGAATTGATGGCCGAATACGCGGGGCATGCCGCCATCGGACATGTGCGTTACGCCACCTGCGGCACGGATCATCCGAATCACGCGCAGCCGTTTGAACGCCAGCATATTGCCCGGTCAAAATGGTTCAGTTTCGCCTTTAACGGACAACTCGCTAACTATCGTGAACTGTGCAAAGACATTCTGCAGAACGAAGATTTCCATTTAACTCGCGAAACCGACACTGAAGTTCTGCATCATCTGATTTCCCACGAGATGTCTCTCAACGCCCTCATCACGCCCATTGAGCTGCTCCACAAGCTGTCAAAGATTCTCGACGGCTCATGGAATATCGTCTTCCTGAACGCGCGTGGCCAGATGTTCGTGTCCCGCGACCCGCTGGGAATGCGACCGCTGTGCTATGCGCACGAAGGATCACTTTTCGCGGCTGCCAGTGAAAGCGTGGCGCTCACGCATCTGGGATTTGCCGAGGAGAGTGTACACAATGTTCCGCCAGGGCATGTCGTCATCGTGGATGGCGATTCCGTCACCGTCCAGAAATACGCCGACAGCCCGAAAAAGGCGCATTGCTTTTTCGAGTGGATCTACTTCGCCAACGCCGGAAGCAAATTTGACGATGCCGGCGTCTATCTGTCCCGCAAACGCCTCGGCGAAGAACTCGCCGCGCGGGAACCGATCACGATCGACGACGACGTGATCGTTGTTCCTGTTCCCGATACCGCCAAGGCAGCCGCCGATGCGATGGCGTTCAAGCTGGGAGTCCCGTCACTGGAAGGACTCATTCGCAATCGTTACATCGGTCGCACGTTCATCGAAGGCAACAACCGGGCCGATAAAGTCCGGATGAAGTACACGCCGCTGCCGGAAGTCATGGAAGGCAAGCGCGTGCTGTTGGTCGATGATTCGATCGTCCGCGCCACAACGCTGCGTGAACTGCTGATCTTACTGAAGACTCGTGGGCGAGCAAAAGAGATTCATATACGGATTGCGTGTCCGCCGATTATCGCACCGTGTTTTTACGGCATCGATATGTCGACTGTCAGCGAACTCTTCGCATCAAAATTCATGACCGGTAAAGTACCGACAGCCGAAGACGAGCAGGCGATGGCGGATTACATCGGCGCGACGAGCTTGCGATATCTTCCGGTTGAGGCGCTGGCTTCCTGTGTGGGACTGCCGGAATCGTCGCTTTGTCTGGCATGTGTCAACACCGTCTATCCGACACCCGCCGGTGAGTCGATGTACCAACGAGCGCTCGATAAAGCCGCACGCGAGAATGCCGCTAAAATCGACGGCTGTATTGCCGACTGCTCACCACAACGGGCAGAACGTGTTTATATTTAACGAACAAAACGGCCGCGTCCAGATAATTATTGATACATGTGCAGATCCCGTCCGGTAAGGACTGAGACAGAAATAAGTGGGGCACGATTCCATCGTGCCGGGCACGTTGAAAACGTGCCCCACATCCGGAAGACGACAGTTATTACTACGCCGGTCCTAACTAGCGTCCAGGAGAACGTTCGCTGCACGTAAAACCACGGAGGGCTGACGCCCAACCGCTCACCAAATCTTAGTATCACAATCGCCATGGCACGCCGTTCTTCTCCTGATCGTTCATCGCGCCCGCCGGGAAACCAGCGAGGACACAACCCTGCGCGTCAAAACGTCCCGCGACAGGATCAAAGCAACGACACATACGATGAACCGTCACTGTATCCCACTGCGCCAGCGTCAAAAGAAATGACGTCGCTGATGGTGCGGCAGAGGACACAACTGGGGCCGACGGCGTCAGAGTCGATTCCCGTCATTCATGCCAGAAATCGCACGCGGCATCCGATACTTTATCGCAAACAGATTGCGCGGATCGAAGACGCAAAGCCTGGAGATCTCGTCGCCGTTTACACGGATGGACAGCAGGAGCCGCTGGGGTACGGTGTGTTCAATCCCCGCAGTGAAATGTCCGTGCGGATGTTGTGGAATTCGCCGGAGTTTCCGACAAACGCTGCATGGACAGAAAAACTTCGCGCCGCTATTTCCCTGCGTCGAGACACGCTGAAGCTGGATTCTCAATCCGATGCCTGGCGAGTCGTTCATTCGGAATCGGATGGCCTGTCCGGCATCGTGATCGATCGTTTCGGCGATGTACTTTCGGCAGAGACGTTCGGGCTTGGCATGTATCAACGTGCCAGCCTGTTGATGCCGATGCTGGCCGCGCAGATGGGACTGCGACACTGGCTGGTTCGCACGAGTCCGCAGTTTCTGTCTCAGGAGGGCTGCGATCCACCGCCGCTGATGTCAGAGGGCTGTCCATCGCAGGTTGTGATTTCAGAACACGGCACCCGTTTCCGAGTTCGCTTCGAAGGCGGACACAAGACCGGCTTCTTCTGCGACCAGCGTGAGAACCGCAAGAAGCTGGCGGAGTTCTGCCAGGGAAAGAGCGTCTTGGATCTGTGCTGTTACACGGGCGGATTTTCCGTGCAGGCGAAAGTGCTTGGCAAAGCGGACGACGTCACGGGTGTGGACCTTGATGAAGAACCGCTCAAGTTGGCTCGAGAGAACGCGAACCTCAATCAGGCTCGCGCAAAGTTCGTGCAGTCCGATGCGTTCAGCTACATGCGTGAGATGCTGCGAAATGGAAAGCAGTACGATGTCGTCGTGCTGGATCCGCCGAAACTGATTCGTACGCGAGTTGAAATTGAAGAGGGCACGCGCAAACATTTCGCGATGAACCGCCTGGCGATGCGACTTGTCAGGCCCGGAGGTTTGCTGCTGAGTTGCACGTGCGCCGGTCTGTTGCCTGAATCAGAATTCCTGCAACTCCTCGTGTCAGCATCGAAATCACAGGGCGAGGATCTTGATCCCAATGGTTCCAGCAGGATTGTCAGTCAATCAAGAACACTGCAGATCATCGCCCGCACCGGTGCCGCCCCGGATCATCCGGTCATTTCGACGTGCATGGAAACGGACTATTTGAAAGCCGTCTGGATGATTGTGAATTAGCTTATCAGCCGCAATGCGTCAGCACCCGGTTTTCCAGCTGATTCTGAGTGAACCGGACGCGGTCTTATACCAGTTGACAGAAGAATTTGCTGACTCTACCGGATTCTATACCACACGCGTTTGGTATTGGCCCGTTTACCCGCGTGCCCAGCGGGCCGCGATTGTTCAATTTGAAATTTGAAATTTGAAATTTGAAACGCGGGGCGTTGCCCACGCGGTTAAACGAATGTGCTAAACAAATGTGCCATCCTCAATCGCGTGCCGTATATGTGCAGCTCGCAACTGGTTTTGAAGTGAAAATCGCTGTGAGAGAATGCTTCGTTTAACGAATGACTTTCCCGTCAACGGACACGTAAAGTACCGGCAAGCTCACGCTCGCCGATTTCAATCCGGCAGGCTCTGGCCTTTTGTTTCCGGTCCGAACCAAATAATTACGACTCCGATCAGGTAGATGCAGGCCAGGAGGCTACCTGCTTTTGACATGCTGTCGTCGAAGTATTTCAGCAGATTGGACGTTTGAAGCCCTCCCACTGCGGCGATGATTCGGCCAAAGTTAAACGCAAAACCCTGGCCCGTCGCACGCACCGCAGTTGGAAACAATTCCGGAAAATAGAGCGGAAAGAAACCGTAAAAACTGGCCGTGATCCCGCCCGCAAAGAACGCCGCGATGAGGAAACTGGTGCCAAACGAATCATGTCCACGGAAGAAGTACACCGCGGCGAGGACCGACGCCACGCATAAAATCGCGTACGTCGGACGGCGACCAAATCTACCGGCCGCCAAAGCAGCGAGAATTGTTCCTCCTATTGCACCAATGGCGGTGGCAGCCTGCGTTTTCTCGGCGGCAAAATATGTTACGGCAGGAGTAATGGTTCCGTCCCCGTGCGTGATTTTCTCAACGTTCGGCATCAACTTTGCCGCCCATTTGGGTGCCCACTGAATGGAACCCCATGTTCCCAGCAATGCCACGCCAGCGAGTGCCGCTCCTAAAATCATCCGTCTGACAATTTGCGATTCCTGAGCGGATGAAATGCGTCCAGTTAAGACCGTTCGGCGAAGATATTGTCGCACCGGATACAGGAAACTAAGCAGACAGATCGATAGTCCAGCCAGTGTGACCGCAACCTTGATCCACGTCGCTAAATCTGTGGCCGTCGGAGCCCAGACATAGATAATCGACAATGCAGAAAGACTTCCTGCAAGGATTCCCAACAAATCGATGTTGCTCCAGTTGGAGGTCGAACCGGCAGCACGTTCGGTCTCCCATTTTTTGGATTCAGGTACGAAGAGCCGAATGAAAAATATCAACAATGCAGGGACCGCGCCGCTGATCATCAGAAATCGCCACGCGGAATTTGCGATCAGATACTGCGATGACTCTTCTGAGATACCGATCGTCGTCAGTACAGTGTGAATTCCATCAATGAATCCTATGAGCCCCATGCTCAGCAAAGCCACCATCAGAAATCCGACGTTCGACGCCGCTCCGATCAGTCCCGCGATGAACGCTCGGGACTTGCCCGGCCAAATCTCATTCACCAGCGCTACGCCGAGTGACCATTCGCCACCCATTCCGAGCGAAGCGATAAAACGGAGTACCGCGATGTGCCACGCCTCCGTGGCAAATCCACATAGCCCGGTGAATATGGCATAAGTGACGATGCTGAGTGACATGGCACGCACACGTCCGATCTTGTCACCGAGCCATCCAAACAGGACTCCTCCGCTCGCCGCGCCGACAAGGAAGACGGCCATGATCACGCCAAACCACTGATCGGAAACCGATGTGCTGGCACCCGCTCCGAGCAACTCTTTCAAAGCCGGTTTTCCGATGAGCGGAAACAGTCCCATTTCAAACCCGTCAAACATCCAGCCAAGTAACGCCGCGATCAGAGTTGCATTGCGACCGCGATTTGAAACGACCTTGGATTGATTCGCTTTTGTCATTGACAACGCATTTCTGGTAGGCTGGGCAGACGGTCTTCAAGTTCCTCGATCACTTCTACACAATTGCCGCCCCTGAGGCAATTCATCAGCGTTGTCGCCAGCATTTTTCAGATTGAATTTGAGCTGCGATGATGGACGTGATCGATTCGCGGCGGATTCCGTTGTTCCTCTTGTGGATTTTGTGCCTCTTTGTGGCCAGCAAAACCCTGACTCGCAAACAAACACGTGAACGAGCAGGACTAGCCACAAAAACCCACAAGACTCACAAAAGAAAGAACAAACGAGCCCAATTCCTTGCGACGACGACGTAGACCGGCAGAAACTGCAGAAGTGAGACGTCTTCACGATGTCGGATTGCGCAGATCGTGGTTCCCTCCCGCACGTCCTCTTGCTTAGAACGGCCCGTGGCGGGAAACTTGCTGTCCGCAACTGTCGAAATCCCTGTCCTCCGCCGTATCGTATCACCTGTCGATGATCAAAGGACGCCAACATCGAGACAACAGTATCGAGCGGGTTGAAAGCCGATCGGGAAGGGTGACGCTGAGTCTTGGTTTGATTCTCTTGTCAATTGCGACCCCTGGTTGCCACCTGACAAATATGTCCGTGACAGGCGAAAGATCCGACACCGCCCGCGAAATCGTGACCTCTGACGAAGCCACAGCTATCCCCGAAACGGCTGCACCGGTCGCAACTGGCAAAACGAATCAAGCAGCCAGTTTGCCGGAATCCAGTCCAGCAGCGGAGGCTGCGGGGGAGTCCCTTCAGCTGACTCTTGAATCGGCATTGGAGCATGCGCTGCGGAACAGTAAGGGGATTCAGGTTCTGACGTCTGTGCCGCAGGAAGTTCTGACGGATGTTGATGTCGAACTCTCCAAATTCGACCCGGCCCTGTTAAGCGGCGCTCAATTTGGCCAAAGCAACCAACAGGCGGCATCGATCGTGCAGGCTCTCGGGACGAATCTCAACATTCTTCAGGCGACAACATTTGGTGCACCCGGCACTTCGACAGATCAACTGCAGCTTCAGCAGCGCTGGCAGAACGGAACTCGGGCAGCTGTCGGATACCATTCAGGATACAGTTACAACAACCCCGCAGGGCAGTTTCTGATCGTCAATCCCGCCTGGCAATCAGGACTTCGATTGACCGTTGAACAACCGCTGTTTCAAGGGGCTCGAAGTCGCATCAATCAGGTGGGCATTCGAATTGCGAAGATCCGGTACGATCAGTCAAGTCTGGAATTCAAAGCGGAAGTCAATCAGATCCTGCACGAAGTTCAGGAGGCATGGTGGCGGCTGTATCTGACTCGGTCAAATGTCGAGAACCTCACGCAGATTCTGGAATACGCACAGCAGGCATGGGAAAACGAACGTCACCAGCAGACTCTGGGACTGAATTCTGTGGCCGATGAGTCGCAGGCTCGTGACAACCTTGAAGCGACACGTGCACAATTTGCGGCGGCGATGCGGGATCAGACGTCGGCGGAACAACTGTTGCGGCAGAAACTGGGAATGGACCCTGCGAGCACGGTTAAGCTGGCGATAGACGCCGTTCCCTCGACCGAAGAATTCATCCCGGATCTGGAGCAGGGAATTGAACAGGCCCTGGCCTCCCGTCCGGAAGTCGGGGCTCAGAGAAGCCAGGTTCAAATGACGGCACTGGATGTCGAGAGACAAAGAGACAGTCTCCTGCCCAATCTGAATCTCCTTGCGGGATATGGACTGACCGGGTTGAACAATAATTTCGGTGGCTCCATCGGTGATCTGTCAACTGCAGGCTATGCGAACTGGAATCTCGGATTGAGTTTTCAGCAAACTCTTGGGCAGCGTGCGGCGAAAGGAAATCTGCGGCGATCCGAGTTGACACATACTCGCGCCAAGCTTGCCGAGTCTGCTCGCAGCGATGAAGTCCGCTATGAAGTGCGGGAAAGCTCCGATCAGGTCAGGTCAGCCTTTCAGGTGCTTGATCGACAGAACTCAAGACTTGATGCTGCGAAATCGCGATTTCAGACGCATCGCCGCATGTATGAAATGGGACAACTGGACATTGATCGACTGATGCCGTCCCAGGAAGCGTATGTCATGGCACTGCGGGATCAGAACACGGCTCTGGTGCAATATAACCTGAGCATCAATCGCTGGCATTATGTCACGGGCCAGATGACGCTGGACAACATCGACGGGAAGTAGTGTCGGGATATGAAATTCAACCACACATGGGAAAAAATGTTTTGTAGCCGGTTTCTTAGGAATTCGGAT
>CAMAVB010000171.1 GCA_945861465.1 Candidatus Kuenenia stuttgartensis | reverse complement strand
GGCAGAGAACCAGGGAGGGCTTCACAATCATCGCCAGGAGCGGGCTTTTCAGTCAATACCAACTCTGACGAACGGCAGTTTACAAAAATCTACCGTCCGCCAATAGGTCACGTTGCGCGCACGCAATACCACGACAGTGCCATTCGTGGCAGGAACCGATTCCACTGAAATTCCTGACACCTTTGTTTGTTTTCAGTCCCAAAGGGACGACACGACTCTGCTCTGTGATTCATGTCGTCCCTTCGGGACTCAGCGTAATTCTTCATCCCGGTCCACCGGCTCGCGCCCTTGCCAATACCCTCATTTATCATCGACCGATCGTACTCGCACTCAATGAAATGGTACTCGAACGCCCCAGCTGGTTCGAGTACGAGTACGAGTACCGCCCTGCGGGCTGAGTACGAGTACGAAGAACCGAGTAATGTGTGAACTACTGCACAAAGAAGTGGGTCATGCCAAGGGCTCGCGGTCGTGGCACTCGATTTGATCGCAACTCGTATCAGCCGCAGTGCGTTAGCACCCGGTTTTCCACGTAATTCTGAGTGAACCGGAGGCTAATGCGTTCCGGCTGATAGAAGAAAACAAGTCCTATTGGGACTGAATCGCATTCACTCTGCTGCGTGAATCGGGTTCGGGGCTCTGCGTTCAGCCCTTGTCCGATCCGTTGCCAGAATATTCGACGGGCGTCAGTCCCAGAGTGTGTTCGATCGTGTCGGCATTGACGTGCGCGGCGCGCATTTCTTTGCGCCATTGTTGCATCACGTTTCCGATGACGGTTCGCAACGGGTTTCGGTGACCGGAATGGATCAATCCTGTGATCTCATGTCTGCGGTCAAACAACTGCTGGAGGAACGAGCGGCGCGGGTCGGAGAGTCCCGCACCGGCGGCATTCAAATAGCGGCTGACTGTCGTCCACGGGAAATCATGGCCGTTACCGTTCAGCTGCTGGAAGTTTCGTGTCAGCATGGAATAACTGAAGTCCTCCCTGAGCTGATCTTCCCAGAAATGATGGAGGTTATGCCATTTTTCCAGAATCACAATGCCAAGGCCCCGAGCGAGGGGATGCCGCCACTGCAGCTTTCCGTGTTCGGCAAGGTACATTGGAATACGGTCATACCAGTTGCGGACAAGTTCCGGAGTCAATTCTGCACCGCCTTGTGTGACCAGATACTTCAGCAGCGGAAGCGCGGGGACTTCCTGTCCGCGTTCGATCCGTTTCAGGCGTCCCGGCGTAAAGCTGAAGCGACGATCTGTCTCATCGTGCAGCAGTCGTGACAGTGGAATATAGCCGCCGTGACGGTCTTTCAGTCGTGCGACGGATTCACGTACGGTCATTGGCGAAGAACTCAGCACCGCCAGGCGAGCGAGGGCTTCAGTCACTTTTTGAGCAGGAAATGTCTCAATGCACTGCACGAGTCGTCTGCATTCTGCTGCGGTCAGTTTCTTAATTCCACGCTCGACCAGCAGAATATCCGCCGCTGAGTAACCAGAAATCTCGGCGAGTTGCTCCGGAGTCACGCCGGAAAGAATTCGATGAGCACGGACTGGCGAGCCATGGGCTCCGCTGCCCTTGTGTAACAGTCGCTGCTCAACACCCTCCAGAAAAAGCCGTGTGAGGTAATCCTTTTGGCTTTCTGTACCGGCCTCCTGGACGTTATCGCTGGCGACAAGGTCGATGGCGGCTTTGGCGGGAGCCTGACCGGAGAAACTGTTTTCCTGATACATCCGGCGGACTTCTGCCGACGGACGGTAAGATTCGGCACGAAGGACCTGGGCGGCTTTCTTCTTCCTGCCTGGCAGTTCGCTCCTTTGTTCCGGAGGCCGAACTCGCAGCAGGCTGGCCAGCATGTGATTGGTCCAGCCGTTCTCCGCGCAGATGCGAGGAAACGCGGTGGCAAAATCTTCCCGGGAACTGGATCGGTCCCAGGTGGCCTGCCAGTCGCGCTGCAGCGACGACAACTCTCTTTTGGGAATGACTGACACAGCCACATGGCGAATCTCCTCGAATCGGACCAGTTTCCCATTGTTTATGTCCTGTGCCGTTCTCTCGCTCACTTGCAGATGCTTGCGAATGGACGATGCCGCCATCCTCAACCCGGGATATTCGAGCTGAATAGCGACGATCAGGCGGACCAGCGGCGACGGCACACCACGTTTCAGCAACTGCTCAGATTTTTGGTATTTCCAGATTTCTGCGGCTGCTGAGAGATCATGGCCGAGATGCATCCCGATCACTCGGATCTCCTGAAAATCAGGCACCATGCCGGTTTCACGTCTCTGCCACAGCGTGCCGTAAGTGAGTGCCACGCGTTGACGATTGGTCCGGCGAGTCGCTTCTTCAAAGGCGGCGTGACCACTCTGATACATCCAGATGCGATAAAGTCCATCGACCGTCTCACGCAGCGGGCGCCCACGATCGTCCTGCTCCAGGACCAGCAGATTGAGCAATTTTGCAGAGGCCCGGTGTAGTTGCGACTTCACTCGAGCGGACTGTCCGTGTTCTTCGGCGGTGAGCCGTTGCCACGTACGATAGACACGTGAAAATGATTCATGCTGCGGATGCCCGCCGGGAGTCTCGACATTTTTCACCGCGTGAAAGTGCATTCCGGCGACTCCGCCGAATTCATGCCGCCCCATCCCCAGAACCAATACCCGCGTCTCGGCCAGCAGCAATGCGATTGAATGCGAGCTGTCTTCATCGGATTCGGCAACGAGTGCCCTTGTTCGTCGCAGCGTGTCATTCAGCTTCTGAGCGCGACGCAGGACGTGCCCTCCGAGGTTACGAGTGGAAATCTCAGGATTGTCGTTAGAGATAGTCGACATTGAGAGAATCACCTTGCGGCGGTGTTGGCAGGAGTAGTATGGCGGCGGTAGGATCAGTATGATAGACGAACAGGTCCAGTTGATCTATTGACTGCTGGGTCCTTGTTCCCGCCTCTTGTTTTACCACCCGCCATCCATCTGAGGAAGCACCCAACTGTGCGACCTGCTCTGAAAATCCTGAAGGGATCCGGCAGTGCCTGCGTACCGACATCGTCGTTCGCCACGCTGTACCGAAGACTGACTCGCTTTCTGGCGGACGTCTTCCCGCCCGAACAGAACCCGCAAAGCCAGTATCCACCCGCATCAGCAGCGGAATTTGTCTCACAACGGTTTGCCAAAGCGCCCGAATTTCATCGCCATCTTGCTTGCGAACTCTGGACTTTATTGAGAGAGATCAGCGAGGTTGGGCACAAGGTCAATGAAAAGACGCTCCACGACCATCAGTTTGCCCATCTGATTTGGGTGACCGTGTCGGTGACGAACGGAGCGGAATCCCCGACCTCCTTCTTCATTCAGGGAGCACCCGGCACCGGCAAAACGCTGACACTGGGAGTGCTGATGCAAGCCTGTATCCGGCTTCAGACGCGGGGCCTGATGAAGGGAAAAGTTGCCTACTGCACAGCGAAACCGTATCACATTGCCGACAAAGTCCGCGGCAAGGGTATGGCACAACGCCGGATCCTGCGTACTCCGCCTTATGAGCCAACCGACAAGGACATCAATCGTCGCCGCCTGGCACTCTGCCGGATGAATGGCGAATTCATGAAGAAGTACTTTCCGGGCCCCCGATGGACAAAGTTGTTTGCTCAACGACCTTCAACAGAAGCTGCAGCACGCCAAATGATCGCCGACTACCTGTGTGGAGCAGAGCTGCAGATTGAAGAGTCCGATGAGCCCATGGTTTCAAATGTTGCAAGGGTGTTAGCATCGGTCGCCACTACGGTGCGAGGTCCGTCGGGAACGACGGAACTGCTGACGTTTCCGCCAATGCCGGATGCTGCTTGTCAGATTGCCTCACACACCGGTGATGCGGCGTTCGCAATTCCGCCCGACTTTCCTCTGTTCGCGCGAGAAAGCGTCGGGATCAGCACGGCGTCTCGCGGTGACGCTCTGGTGATTCTGGAGCCGGCCTCGGTGTTTACGAGTGTGATGCAGATTGAACGCTACCGGGAAGAACTGCATCGACATGTCGAAGTGATCCTGTGCGATGAGGCGCAGCGACGGCAGCCCGTGGCGTTTCAGGAGCCAGTTCTCTCGGCAGGAGCTCGGCACATTCCGCTGGTGTTTGCTGCTGGCTCGCAGTGGTACGGAAAGAACTGGGATTGCCGTTCTCCAGTGCATAGCTTTCCCGAGTCGATTCGCAGGGGCATCTTACCCGATCTCGGCGTGAAAATTTTTCCGTCGGCGGGAGATGTCCACTTTCCGGCCGAAACGGAAGAATCACTGCAGCAACTTCTGACGACTTATTTTCAGCCCCTGTCCGCATTTAAGGAACTAGGGATTTCGCAACCGTACGATGTGAACACGCTCGTCGTCGTCCACGGTCGCCTGGTTGATACGGTGGTTGAGCGATTAAGAGCCGACTACGCCGAACGCGGCATGGCAGCGACGGTCCGACCCTTTCATGGAGGCGAAGAAGATCGCGAAGCGCTGCAGATCTGGTTTGATACACCGGACGCAGGCCCGAATGTGCTGGTCTCAACGGCATCGATCGTGAAGGAATCACTGGATCTGCTCAGCCTGCGCCACCTGGTCGTGGGGACAAGAGTTTCGACGGACGTGCTTTATCACCTGATTGGACGCCTCGCCCACGGTCGTGGTCAGCGGCACGGCGTTGACCGCATGCTGGTCACCTTGCAGCAGTTTGCGAACAGTTCGCTCGGCGCGACTCCGTTTGTCGCCATCGACCATGGACAAAAATTTCCGGACGATGGTTTCACATGGGTGAACGGCCATGCATTGATGAGCGATCGTGCGTTTCAGCGCGACAGGAAACGGCTGAAGGAAATTAACGACACCGTAGAAGTTCCCGCTCATCGACCTGCCAAACGCGGTGAGTCGCCAGTCATTAAGATGGCCTGTGGCAAATCCCTCCTCCCGGCTGACCACGGCAAAATCATTGATCCGTCCGTCCGAAGTACGCCGAACGCTATGACTCATCGTCTGGCTTTGCTTCCGGCGACGCACGAGGAATACGATCCGCAAAAAGGCCCTCCTTCGCACAATGTTGTGCGTCAATGGGCCGCTGTGTGCGGTGGTCTGTCGGTCCTCGAAACCTATCCTTCGATCTTTCTTTCTGTGGAAGAAGCCTATCACCATGGCTGCGACCCGCATCAGACGCTTGAGCAGAAGATCGCACAACTTCGCGAACGCTGCCACGGGCCTGGGCGGTGACCGTCCTCCGGACAGATTGATCGTTTCGAAAAGTCCTTTCTCCAACTGTCAATTGGGGCGCGGGCCAAGCCTGCGTCAAGGTCCATTGCAGAACGGCCGGAAAAAGATGTCGCGGATTCTGGTTGCCGAGTTTCTCCTGGCGAACTCCGAGGCGTCGCGTTGTGCGGCACCATCAATGCTGGAAGAAGCGGAAGCCATGCTGAGGGCCGTGGTGACGGATTTCGCCAGGCTGCAGGATGTCGATGTGACCGTGCTGCTCAGTGCAAAGGCTGCGGCACGATTTGCGAAATCACACACTCTCAGTGCCCGGAAAGGCAGGAACGAGATCATCAGTCAGCGCGGTGAACTGCAGCCAGACACACTGGCAACCATGCTTCGCGATGAATCAAAGCAGGCGGCGTTTGACGCGGTTCTGCTGATTGCGCCGGAATGCGATGGTGTGCTCGTCTCGCTGTTGAAGGCTGTGCAGGAGTCGGCTGCGTTGCCTTTGCGCAGTCTCAACCTGGATTGGCGACTGGCGGCGATCTTTGCCGACAAGCGCATGACTGATGCGTGGCTGCAGCGGCACGGCATTGCGTCGATTCCAACGCGGACAATCAATGACGCGACGGCCGCAGTTATCCAGGGCCAGTTGCTGAGAAATACCGTCATGGAAAAGGTGACAGACCTTCATCGTGCCACAACTGAGCAGCTTGCCGTGCTCAAACCGCGAGACGGTGCCGGAGCCGAGGGTGTTCGCATCGTCCGCATCGATCAGCGATTGTTTGAGGATTTGCCGCAACAATCTTCGGACGATGATCGTTGGATTCTGCAGCCCTACATGCCGGGTGCGGCCTGTTCCGTCGGTTTCATCGGAGGCGGCGAACGTGTTCCAACAACGATCCTGCTGCCCGCTTCGCAGAACATCCGCATGTCCAATGGCCGGATGTCGTACCATGGCGGTGAGATTCCCTGTGAGCCCGCGATCGCTTCGCGCATCGCGCCGGTGGCAGCCCAAATCGCGGTCGCGCTGGGCGCGTTTAATGGCTACGTGGGTGCGGACTTGCTTGTTGATTTCTGCTTCCGCGAAGATTCGACTGGATCTGTTCGTGTCGTGGAAATCAATCCCCGGCTGTGTACCAGTTACGTGGGCTATCAGGCACTCGCGGAGGACAATCTGGCCGCGTGGCTGCTGCAACAACACCATGGCAAGTCTCCCCGCTGGAAGCGGGGTGTTGTGACGTTTTCTGCAAACGGCGAAACTTGTTCAGGCCCCGCACCAACCCTATGATGCCTGTTACCATCCACAACTATGATTCCCGCAACCGACACGTCCGACCAGCCAATGATCCGCATTCGTGGTGCGCGGACTCACAATCTTTGCAATATCGATGTTGATCTGCCGTCCGGCCAACTGATCGTCATGACGGGCGTCAGTGGATCCGGCAAGAGCTCGCTGGCGTTCGACACGCTCTTCGCAGAAGGTCAGCGAAGGTATCTGGAAAGCGTTTCGGTCCAGACTCGCTCGCTGCTGCGTCAACTCCCGCGTCCGGATGTCGATGAGATCACCGGACTCGCACCTACAATCAGCGTCGATCAGCGCGTGTCCTCAGTGCCTGCCCGGAGCACGCTGGCGGTCACAACTGAAATTCACGATTTTCTGAGGTTGCTCTATGCACGCGGCGGCACAGCGCATTGCACGGGTTGTGGGCTTGCTGTCCAGCGACAGTCAGTTGACCAGATTCTGCTCCGCACGCTGCTGCTGCCTGAACGCACTCGTTTGATGATTCTGTCCCCCATGGTTCGAGGCCGACGTGGCGGACATCGGGAAGTCCTGGAACGAATCGCCCGCAATGGCTTTGTCCGCGCAAGAATCGACAGTGACGTGGTGGACATTGCCGAAGTGAAGACACTTGATGCCAAAAAATCTCACACGATTGAAGCGATTGTTGATCGCATCGTGCTGAAGGATGGCATCGCACCGCGACTTCGCGAATCGATCGAACTGGCGTGCCGGGAAAGCGATGGCACCTGCATCATCAGTCACGAAGCCGACGGACAATGGATCGAAAAGCTCTACAGCACACGTTTCAGTTGCCCTGACTGTGATTTGAGTTTCGCGACTCCGGAACCGCGAAGTTTCAGTTTCAATTCCCCGTGGGGAGCTTGCCCGGAATGCACTGGACTCGGTGTCCAGGGGGCAGTCAATCTGGAACAGGAAATTGCGACGTTCCATCATCAGCCGTGCGCGACGTGTCAGGGCTCACGACTTCAGCCATTTCCGTCTGCCGTCACGTTTTTTTCGATGACGATTGGCCAGTTTTCGAAACTGAGTGTCTTCGATGCGTTGCAGACCGTCGATGGCTGGCTCGGAAATGTTGTGGTTGAGAACGGCCTGCCAGGAGCCTCGCCTTCCCAAAATGGACCGACGGAAACTGCGCTCTCCCAGGAAGCCAGGCTGGTTGCGGAACGCACATTGCCGGACATTCGAGCCCGCCTGAAGTGTCTGGATGATGTCGGTATCGGATATCTGACGCTTGATCGTCCTGCGCGAACGCTGTCTGGCGGAGAATTTCAACGCGCGCGACTCGCTGCGGTCCTCAGTTCGCAGCTTCACGGACCCTGTCTGGTGCTCGATGAACCAACTGCCGGGCTGCATCCCCGGGATACGCAGCGATTAATAAAAACACTTCATCGACTGCGTGATGTCGGAAGTACCGTCGTCGTCGTTGAACACGACGGAGACATCATGCGTGCGGCTGATTGGTTGATTGATCTCGGCCCCGGCGCTGGCGCAGATGGAGGCCGGTTATTGTTCGCTGGCACACCGGCAGACGCGAAACAAAACGCCCAATCACCGACCGGCGACTATCTGCGCGGCACGCTCCCGACAATGGAAGCATCCCGCGTGAATCTGCAGGCGGCATCGCGGAGACTCACAATTCGCAACGCGCGGCTCAACAACCTGAAGAACGTCACCGTCGATCTGCCACTGGATCGTCTGGTCTGCGTGACCGGCGTGAGCGGTTCCGGCAAGAGTTCACTCATCATCGACACGCTGCTTCCGATCGTGACCGCAGCGGTAATTCAACAACGTGGCGTCGCCACAGCTGCAGCCGACGCGCGATGTGAAGGTGTGGATGGCCTTGCGCAGATTCAGCGCGTGGTCTCGCTGGATCAGAGTCCATTGGGAAGATCGTCGCGTTCGTGTATTGCGACGCTGTGCAATGTCTGGAATGACGTGCGTCGGTTGTTCACGAAGACGCGCGAAGCGCGTGCGCGTGGATTCTCTTCGCAGCATTTCAGCTTCAATTCCGGCGAGGGGCGGTGCAGCGACTGTCGCGGTTCCGGAACGCGCAGCGTCCGGATGAGTTTCCTGCCCGATGCCGTTGTGCCTTGTCCGACCTGCCATGGTTTACGATTCAGCGCGGCCGTTCGGTCGATTCGTTTTCGAGATCGCTCGGTGGCAGACATTCTGAACATGCGGGTTGATGAAGCGGCGGAATTCTTCCAGGAGTTTCAGAAACTGCATAGCGTGCTCGATACGTTTCGCAGCGTCGGCCTGGGATACATGACGCTCGGACAGCCCGCCACGACGTTTTCAGGCGGTGAGGCTCAGCGGGCAAAGTTGGCATCTGAACTGGCAGCACCGACTGCACAGCACACGCTGTATCTGCTCGACGAACCAACAAGTGGCCTGCATCCCGCAGATGTTGCGTGCCTGATGAGTCATCTTCGAAAGCTGGTGGACAGTGGCCACAGTGTGGTTGTGATCGAACACAACGCCGACGCCATTCGCTGCAGCGACTGGATCCTGGAGATCGGCCCCGACAGCGCGGTTCAGGGTGGCCAGGTTGTGTTCACAGGCCCGCCCTGCGTTGACACTCCGCGCGGCCAAGACTGAGGGACGTGTTGTTGACTGAGCCGCTTGCGGCTTGTCGCTCACAAAACCTCAAATCTGACCGCTCGTAGTTTATGCAGGCCAGCGGACACGAGTGACGTGTTTCGTTATAGCCGGATTCGTGAGAATTCGGAAATGAATAATGCACACCGTCGAAATCACCGACCGAGATTCGGTTCGTACCACGTTGGTCTAATCCAACGTGATAAACGGGCTCATGCGACGGGCCTTGGCCAGCAACAGCACTTTTTCCGCTTCGGTCTTGCACGCTGCGTGGCGTGCCCGTACCTTCGCTAAACCAACTTTGCGCTTGCGGCGGCGAGCAATTTCACGTTGTCGTTCTGTACGTCCCATGAGCCAAAAAGTCCTGTATTGCTAAAAACACACGGTCAATATTGTCGGTGCGCAATCTAACAATGTCCCGACGAAAGTCAATCGGAGACCGCCAACCGTCAAAAAATCGCGTATTTTGGAAGTATTTTGGCCCGGCCTGTCCCAGTGTGGTCCCAGTCGATTTCGCCCAGTACTTAGAGACCTCCTGAGTTGGTGCCGGGTATGGCTGCCCGGGCACCGCTGTCCAATTGGTTGGACTGAAGAGAATGTAGGGTGGGACCAGCGGCTTCTAAGGACCGTTCGAGAAATAATTGACCGCATCCTCCTCTCCCCTTGAAGGGGAGAGGGCAGGGTGAGGGGTATAAAAAGAGACAGTTATTTCTCGAGCGGTCCTATGCCGCGCCGGCCCACCGATTTGCAATCAAAGGGTGGGCCTGCGCTGTCGCTGGTCCCACCCTGCGAATCACGATGTTTCACAAATTGGCCAGCGGAATCGTTGCCAGGCCGGTACGCTAAACATTCGGCCTGCCATAAAGTATAAAACGGCGACCGCTCTCGCTTGGGCGGTCCTGAATCTTCCAACGCTCAGAACCTGAACTCGCAGGTGTTCCCGGAGGCTTGAAATGAATCGTACTGTCCTGACTGCCTGGCTGGTGATTGCCGGAGTTTCCGTAATGTCTCGGCCACTATCGGCCCAGGAAAAAGATCTCGTGTATCCGAAGACGAAAACAGTCGAGCAGGTCGATGACTTCCATGGCACCAAAGTCGCAGATCCTTATCGTTGGCTGGAAGACGATGTCCGCACGTCGCAGGAAGTAGCGGACTGGGTAGAAGCCCAGAACAAACTCACGTTCGATTTCCTGAATTCCATCCCGCAGCGAGCCACGATCCAGAAACGCATGACGGAGCTCTGGAACTACGAAAAGATCGGAGCACCGTTCAAACGCGGTGGTCGCTACTTTTTTTCGCGAAACGATGGTCTGCAAAACCAGAACACCATGTTCCGCCAGGAAACGCTCGACGGCGAAGCAACGGTGCTGCTTGATCCGAATGCATGGTCGCAGGACGGTACGGTGGCCCTGTCCGGATCGGCGTTCAGTGATGATGGCCGTTACGTCGCCTACGGAGTTCAGGATGCCGGTTCCGACTGGAACACCTGGAAGATCATGGAGATCGAAACCGGCAAGGTGCTCGATGATGAATTGAAATGGGTGAAGTTCAGCGGAGCAGAATGGACACCGGACAGCCGTGGCTTCTTCTATGCTCGCTATCCGCAACCGGAAGCAGGTGCCGCATTTCAGTCGCTGAATGCGAATATGAAAGTGTACTACCATCGAGTCGGTTCACCGCAGTCGTCGGACGTGCTGGTCTACGAACGGCCCGATCATCCGGACTGGGGCTTTCAACTCAACGTCTCTGAAGACGGCCACTATCTGATCATTACAGTCTGGGTCGGCACCGACGATCGATATCGCATTGTGGTGAGAGATTTGACAGAACCTTATGGACTGCCGTACGAATTGATTGACAACTTCGAGCATGAATACTCGTTCATCGACAATGATGATCACGTCCTGTACTTCAAGACAAACGTCGATGCACCGCTGCGTCGCGTCATCGCGATCGATCTGAAGAAACCTGCTCGCGAAAACTGGCAGGAGATCATCCCGCAAACCGACAATGCACTCGCGAATGTAGGAATCGTCGGCAACATGTTTGTGTGCGATTACCTGAAAGACGCGAAGACTCAGGTGCGACTGCACGCGATGGACGGCGCGTTTGTCCGGGAAGTGGAATTCCCAGGCATTGGCACAGCGGCAGGCTTTGACGGTCGTCGCAAGGACACCGAGACGTTCTATTCTTTTAGCGGTTTTGCTCTGCCGCCGACCACGTATAAGTACAATATGATTACAGGCGTAAGCGAATTGTTTCGCAAGGCGGACGTGAAATTCAATCCGGACGACTATGAGACGTCTCAGATTTTCTACGACAGCAAAGACGGCACCAAAGTGCCAATGTTCCTGTGTCATAAGAAAGGTCTGAAGCTGGATGGATCGAATCCGACGTTGTTGTACGGTTACGGCGGTTTCAATATCTCGATCACGCCCAGCTTCAGCGTGAGTCGACTCACATGGATGGAAATGGGCGGCGTGCTGGCCGTGGCGAATCTGCGAGGCGGCGGTGAGTACGGTGAACCGTGGCACAAGGCCGGTACAAAGCAGAACAAGCAGAATGTCTTTGACGACTTCATTGCCGCAGCCGAATGGCTGATTGCGAACAAGTACACGACTTCGAAGAAACTGGCTATCCAGGGCGGCAGCAATGGCGGCCTGCTGGTCGGAGCCTGCATGACGCAACGCCCCGATTTGTACGGTGCGTGTCTGCCAGCCGTGGGCGTCATGGACATGCTGCGATTTCACAAATTCACCGCCGGACGATTCTGGACCGATGACTACGGCAGTGCCGACAACGCTGAAGAGTTTCCGGCACTCCTGGAGTACTCGCCATACCACAACCTGCGAGGCGGAACTCAGTACCCGGCGACCTTGATCACCACTGCGGACACCGATGATCGCGTCGTCCCTGGTCACAGCTTCAAGTTTGCATCACAACTTCAAGCCAACCAATCCGGCAGCGCGCCCACGTTGATCCGCATCGAAACCCGCGCTGGCCACGGTGCAGGAAAACCGACCGCCAAGATCATCGAAGAAGCGTCTGATCAGTGGGCGTTTCTGGTGAAGACACTGGGGATGGAATTGAAATAATGTAGCCATCACGCTCCGCCGTGATGAGCTTTTTGGAATGACTATTGCAAACCAATTGCGGGTGGATTCCCTCCCATCGCTCCGTATAGCACGCAAGTTCGTGGCTGACGGGCCTTCATCTCGGCGGAGCGAGATGCCTACATTTTCCGGAGGTCCCGACAAATGCGTCAGCCCTGTATCTCAACAATGACTTAGGACTGAGACAGAAATCAGTGGGGCACGATTCCATCGTGCCGAGCACGTTAAAAACGTGCTCCACGTCCGAACGACGACAGCCATTTCTGCGCCGGTCCTTACTGCGCCTTCACATCAATGCACACGACTTCCTTGTCATCGCGCACAATCAGATGACCGTCGGCAAGTACGGGTGCCTGGCGAGTCGTTTCCATAATCGTCGCGCGGCTGAGTTCGTGGAATTCTTTGGAACTGGCTTCGACGATCACAACTTCACCAGCCATCGTGGTGAGGAACAGTTTTCCGTCCGCCAGAATCAGATTGCTTTTTCCGAAGCGATTCTTCTGCCAGACAGTTTTGTGATCTTTCAGCCGGATGCAGACTAGATTTGTAATCGGCCCGGCACCGCCTTGATTGTCAAGCCCATACAAGTGCCCATCAGACACAACGGGCGTTTGCCATTCGGCGCGCAACTGACTGTCCTTGCCCAGGGACGACCAGACTTCTTCGGCCTTGGCACCGTTCTTGTCGGCCTTCACTGCCAGAACCACTGAACCATGATTCTCACCAGCCGAGAGGAGCACATGCTGATCGTCCAGCCGCACGGGTGACGCAGTGTTGCAGTCGTACTCCGTTGGAAACGGAAACGACCACAGCTCTTTGCCGGTTCCCGGTTCAATCCCGATCGCACTGGAACCAGTCAAAGAAACAATTTGCGTTTCACCATTCAGTGACATCAGCACGGGAGAAGAATAGCCTGCGTTTCCTGTTCCGACTTTCCATGCGAGCTTGCCGTCTGCAATTCCGAACGCCGCCACAGCAGCCGCTTTCGTCCCGGAATGCACAATGACGTGATCACCCACGACCAAAGGAGAACACGACACGCCGTACTCATTCGGCTTTCCACTCAGCAACTTCGGGACATGGACTGTCCACAATTGCTTGCCGCCATCAACTTTCAATGCCGCCAGAATTCCTTCACCTGTGAAGGCAAAAACAAGTCCGTCGGCGACCGTTGGTGTTGCGCGAGGACCGTGGCCCATCGCGTTTTCGTATTTCGGAGCGACCGTGGTTCGCCAGCGTTCTTTCCCGTCAGCAGCATTCAGGCACACAACATATTGAGACGTTTCATCCTGAAACATCGTGAAGGCTGCACCCTTGGCCACCGCAACTCCGGACATGCTCACACCGAGAGGCGTGCGCCAGACGATTTTCGGCCCGGCTGCAGGCCAGGTGCTGATCAGGCCGGTCTCTGCCGAAACTCCATTTCGGTCCGGTCCCAGAAACTGAGCCCAGTCGCCGGCATTTGCATGTTGGCCAACAAGGCTTATCATCACGAGACTCAGGAATGACGACGTCAGGATTTTTCGCATGTTGATTCCTCTTGAGCCTGGAAAAGGGGTCAAGCCTGGAAAAGGGGTCAGGAACCAATAGCCAAATGGCCCAAAGGGTGCTCCGCACTATTGGTTCCTGACCCCTTTTCCAGACTGATGCAGCGTGGAAAAGATTCTTCACGCATCGTGACGTATTTCATGTGATTCAGAAAGCCAACTTTCCATGCAGATCTGGGTGGACGCGGACGCATGTCCGATCGAAGCGAAGGAAATCCTGTACAAGGTGAGCAAACGTCTGCAGATTCGACTCACCATGGTCGCCAATCAGATGATGTGGATTCCGAAGTCGGAGCTGATTCGTCTGGAATTGGTCAAAGCAGGTGCCGACGTGGCTGATCGCCGCATCGTGGAGATGCTGAGTGCAGGGGATCTGGTGATTTCTTCGGATATCCCGCTGGCCGCCAATGCCGTCGCACGCGGGGCGACCGTGCTGGATCCGCGCGGAGAAGAATTGAATGCGGACAACGTTGGATCTCGCCTTGCTGCCCGCAATCTGATGGACGAACTGAGAGGCTCCGGAATGCAAACCGGCGGACCGGCTGCTTACAGTGCCCGGAACAAACAGGACTTCGCCAATCAACTGGATCGGCTGCTGACGAAACTCAACGCACGACAAAGCCCGCCGAAAAGCGGCGGGCTTTGAGAATTCTGACTCTACCGGATTCTATGTGCAATCAAGAGAAACCAGTTTACAGGGTGCATTCAGGCCCAACGGGCAGGCGCTATTTCAGCCTGGGGCACCGCCCCAGGAACGAAACACAAGTGAGTCATTTAGCCCCAAAGGGCAACGCCGTTAAGAATTTATCGTCGTGTTTTCACCGAGTTTCTCGAAGTCCCTTCTCCCCCTGGTAAGGGGGAGAAGGTGGCCGAAGGCCGGATGAGGGGGTTATTCGCTGGATCTGACGCTATCAAATCCTTAACGGCGTTGCCCAAAGGGACGGCACTCATATGAATATCAGATTAGGATCGCCCCGTTGGGGCTATCTGAAACTTGTTTTGCATGTGACCTGGGGCGTTGCCCCAGGCTGACATACGACCAGCCCGTTGGGCCTGAAGACAGATTTTGGAAGTCTATTCGTAACCGTTCACGCATCAGAACGAAACCTGCGCAAACAACCACAGATAAACACAAATTCACACAGATCGACATCAACAATCAATCTGTGTTCATCCGCCTCCATCTGTGGTTTAAACTGCCATTCTCGAAATGTCGTGAACGGTTACGTCTATTCAAAACCAACGATGGTTTGGGAAATCACGACACATTGAATTCGATAGGGTCAGGAGAATTGCCACTATAGCTCCTTGATCCGACGGCAGATTGCTTCGGCCATCTGCTGCGTGCCGACAGCCGTCGGGTCGTTGCGGTCGGCTTTCATGTCGTAGGTGACGTCTTTGCCTTCGGCGATAATGTCGGCCACGGCTTGTTCCAGTTTCGCTGCGGCCTCCGCTTCTCCAAGATGCTCCAGCATCAGCTTGGCAGAAAGAATTAAAGCCGTCGGATTGACCTTGTTCTGACCCTTGTACTTCGGTGCGCTTCCATGTGTGGCTTCGAAGATTGCACCATCAGGACCGATGTTGGCTCCGGGAGCCACACCGAGACCGCCGACAAGTCCGGCACACAGATCGCTCAGAATATCACCGTACAGATTACCCATGACCAGCACGTCGTACTGCTCTGGTTTCTGCACGAGCTGCATGCACATGTTGTCGATAAGTCGTTCCATGTACGTGATGTTGCCCGCGTCCAGCTTGCCAGCGTTGGCAGTTGGCGATGGAGCCACATTCTTCGCGAGATCCGCCCATTCGTGCTTTGCCTTGTAGGAATTCGCCACGGCTCGCGTCACGTCGTACCACAGGCCGTCCGTGAACTTCATGATGTTGGCTTTGGAAATCGACGTCACTGACTTGCGCTTATTTTCGACCGCATACTTGAACGCATAGTCCGCAATCCGCGTCGTGCCTTCGACCGACATCGGTTTGATGCTGATGCCGGTCGTCTTCACATCCGTTGAAATCTTTTTGCCCGTTGCAGCGGCGTTGATCTGGCCGATCAGTTTTTCAGTGACCGCTTCGCCCGCCTTGAATTCCACGCCTGCGTACAGGTCTTCTGTGTTTTCGCGGACGATCACAAGATCGACATTGCATGCATCGAAAAACGTGCGGACACCCTTATAGGTCTTGCAGGGACGAACACACGCATACAGCCCGAGTTCCTGCCGCAGAAACACGTTGACGCTGCGAAAACCCTTGCCGATCGGGGTCGTGATCGGAGCTTTCAACGCCACCTTGTTGGCTCGGATCGATTCCAGGACACTGGCCGGTACGCCGCCCTTCGCTTCAATGACTTCGATGCCGCATTCCTGCACATCCCACTCGATCCTGACGCCCGTCGCTTCGACGCATTTTCGAGTGGCTTCTGCGATCTCCGGACCAACACCGTCACCTGGAAGTAGTGTTACCTTGTGCATTGCGCTTCTTCGTTCTTTCCTGGACCTTGTGGGTTGCTTGACCAGCGATTGAAATAAGGGGGCTCCCCATTTTCTACGCATAAGCTCCAACGTTATCACAACAGCCAAGCACCTTCAACCGCTGCGCGGACGCTTGTGCTGACTGAGATTGCATGTAGTATGGACATTCATGTCCGTCGTGCGGCCGTGAATCGCAGCTCAGGCGACGGCTATTGTGCCGTAAGAAGTCTTCGTCAGCGACACGTTTTCCGGGGGAGTTTCGGACAACAGTGTCCGGGCTGAGAAAATCGCAGATCGTTCCGTGATTTTGAGAAAGAGTTATGACCTTATCCCGACTCGAACTGGCGATTGGTCAGATTCGATTTTCCCGTGAATACACT
>CAMAVB010000170.1 GCA_945861465.1 Candidatus Kuenenia stuttgartensis | reverse complement strand
TGGTGCAGAATTTCCGAAAGCGTTTCCGCACCGAAGCTGGGTTAGCGAAATCCCTGCAGTCCGTCAGTTCCGCCCGCCGTTCTCGCCGCCATGCAAATTCGTCTGCGTAGCGTGGAGCAGCAGGGAAGCAGATCGTGGAGTATCTGGCTACAGTTCGCGGCAGACTACAAAATCGCCAGTCGCCGCGAGCGGAGTCGCAGTACACCGAGGGCTGACGCCCAGCGGCTCGCCATTTGACGCCCAGCGGCTCGCCATTTGACGCCCAGCGGCTCGCCAATTGCTGCACCTGCGACATTCGACCCGAAATGCCAGCGCCAGGAACGTCCAGGTGACAAGCCGAAGGTCACCTTGTAGAATCAACTGTCCCGCTGAGTGCCCCTGGCTGATTCCGCAGACTTGTGTCCAATCCACGGGGCGGAAAAGTTCAACGCAAGATCTATGCGTCCGGCTAATCACCCGCCGCATAGATTGCAATTTGTTCGACTGCCGGATTCTCCTATGACAGAAACTTCGGGAGCCTCGAAACGAAAGCCGTCCACGATTCACCGATGGATCCGTCGTGGTTTTTTTGCCTGGGCCATTGTCTCGACGGCCTGGCTTACCAATTCAGTACGAACTCAGGGAGTTAACCCGGCGCTCTTGAAGAATAGCCCTACCGTGTCTCTCGTCCATGCTGTCGCGGTTCTTAAGTTCCTGCCGACGACGAGTCAGGTTGACACAGCGCTGATCTTTTTCTGTGGTTCGGGGATCGCCGCCGAGGCATACGCTCCATTGTTGCACCCAATCGCGGAGGCAGGATATCGGTTATGCGTGGTACGATTACCATGGCGATTTGCCCCGATGAGGTCAGTGGAGGAAATCATTCGCAATTTGGTCACTATGGTCATCAACTCTTTGACGGCATGCCCACGATCAGCCGCAGCGATCAGCAACAAATTGCCCGCTCGGCCATATTAGACGTTCTCCGGAACGTTGCTGGAGGCATTGCCATTGATGGAAGCATCGTCGATCAAAAAGGTCTTTGACTTCTTCAACGACGTTTGGCCGCAACCCGGACAGCCGTTTTTCCCGTGCGGTCTTTATTCATATCGCAGCGCGTCGATGGGGTCGAGGCGGCTGGCGCGCCAGGCGGGGTAAAGTCCGAAGACGAGGCCGACAACGGCGGCGAAGACCATCGCAACGATGCCGGCGGGAATTGAGACGACGATCGGCCAGTCAGCTCCACTGCTGATCGAATTGATGAGCTTTGTAATGCCGACTGATGCACCGATTCCTACGGCCAGACCAATCGCGCCGCCGAAGCAACTGAGCACGACCGATTCAATTAAAAACTGAATCATGATGTCGCGGCCTCGCGCGCCGACGGCCATGCGGATGCCGATTTCCCGCGTGCGTTCTGTCACCGAAACCAGCATGATATTCATGATGCCAACTCCACCGACCAGCAGCGAAATCCCGGCAATCGACGCCAGCAGTGCCGTCATGATGCCGGTGATCTTGCCGAACAGTTCGGACAGTTGAGCACTCGTGACGACTTCGAAATCCGGTTTCTGTCCGACCGCAATATCGTGGCGATCCATCAACAATTGCTGGATCTCCGCCTTGGCCGTGTCGATCAGATCCGGTGCGCGGGCTCCGACGAGGATCGCACTGACATTTCCGAATGAGGTTCCCTGCAGACGCTTCAGGACTGTCGAATACGGCATCAGCATCACGTTGTCCTGATCATCGCCCGTCAGCGAAGCACCCTTCTTCCCAAGCACCCCGACCACGATAAACGGGATATTACCGATCCGCAGTTGCTGACCGATCGGGTTGTCTGCGGGAAACAGTTCACGCACCACGGTGTGCCCGATGACACACACGCAATTGCCGGCTCGTTCATCACGCTCCGTGAAGAAACCGCCAGCTTCGATGTCCCATGTGCGAACCAGAAGATAATCAACGCCGACGCCCCACATTTCTTTAGGCTGCATATTCGTATTGCCACGCACGACGGGTTTCATTCCGAACACAAGTGGCGAAAACGCCAGCACTGACGGGCATTCGCGCCCAATGGCCTGTGCGTCTTCCTCTGTCAACGAAGGCAGCCCTCCGGTCTGGACGCCGCGGCGCTTTTCAAACGATGGCTGCACCACGATGAAGTTGGTTCCGATCGACTGCAACTGATCCTGCAGCAGTTGTCCGGCACTGGTGCCGACTGAGACCATCGTTGTGACAGCGGAAATTCCGATCACAATGCCCAGCACCGTGAGCGACGCACGCATCTTGTTTCGCAGGAGAGCTCGGACGGCTACAGCGATCGTCAGCAAAAAACTCATGGAGCCCCCGGAGGTTTGACGCCTACGATCAGTTCGTCACCGGGCTTCAGGTCACCCTTTACGACATGTGTAAACTGGTAGTCGCTGTCACCGATTTCGATTTTGATCGCACGCAATTTTCCCGTAAAATTCTTTGTTGGATCTGTCGTCGGAGCTGACGATGGCGGCGCTGCGGTTTCGGATGATTTTTCGCCGGCAGCACCTGATCGATCCCCAAATGTTTCCTGCGTCCAGACAATTCGCTTGCTGGAGGCAATATTTGCCATCGCCACGTCATCCACCGGCGGGGTTTCCGAGGTCGTTGCCGAATCTTCGGACGGCTCAGGGGCCAGATTCAGTTCCAATAGTTTCTGGTCTTCGTCACGAACCAGCGTCTTTTCGGGAAAATAACGCAGGGCCGCATTGGGAACTTTCAGGATATCTTTCAGCAAATTGATCTGAAACGTCAGGTTGGCCGTCATCCCGGGCAACAGCTTCAGATCGGGGTTTGTGGTTGAGACGATCACGGGATATGTGACCACGTTCTGTGTCGTCGTAAAACTCAGTCGGATCTCTAGAATCCTGGCCCCCGTAAATACTTTTTCCGGATACGCATCGACCGAAAAATAAACTGGCTGGTCTGAATCCTTTGCATCGCGAATCAGGCCGATGTCAGCTTCGTCAATCAAGGCACGGATCAGCATTTCTTCGCGCATGCGCGGAGCAATCACGAACAGTTCCTGTACCTGAAACTGCGATGCGAGAGTCTCCCCCTGTCCGATCTTGCGTTCGATCACCTTTCCAGCGACAGGAGACACGATATTTGTATAGTCGAGATTGGCGTTTGAGTTAGCCAGAGTGGCCTGGGCCTGCTTGACCGAGGCATCGGCAATGGTCAATTGGGCTTCCAGCGACTGGCGTGCGTAGAGAAACTGGTCGAGTTCCGCCTGAGAAATAAAGTCTTCGTTCTCCGCTTTGAGCGAGGCGGACCGTTTTTCATCGTTCAGCGCACGCTGCAACTCTGCCTTCACTCGCGCGACATCGCCGTTGCGGGCTGCCAATGCAGCTTCGTCGCGTTGAACGGCAGCCTCATAAAGCCGAGGGTCAACTTTTGCCAGCAACTGTTTCTCAGTCACTTCATCATTGTGGTCCGCGTACAGTTCCAGAACCGGCCCGGAAACGAAACTGCCGACTTTCACAGACAGTGTCGGTTCCAGCTGACCGGCGGCATTGACCGTGATTCGCAGGTTGCCCTGTTCCACGCTGGCGATACGAAATCGAGACTTGTTGCGTTCGGCCAGCCACGCCATCCCCTTGGTTAGCCCCACATAGCCCAGCGCACCAAGCACAGCGAGAATGATCACGGCTTTAATGAAAGTTCGCATAAGAAAAAAGGCCAAAACGTGTGTTCACTTGAGTGCAGACATCATCACACCGACTATCTCACGCTCAATTCGGGAATTCTCAATTCCACTGTTGCTGAGACCATCGGAAGCGCCGGAGAAAGTGAACGGCTGCCGAGTGGCACCACGACGGTGCCCATTTCTTCGAGCGGCGTTGGAGGCAGTTCTCGCGCGAGCACCGTTTCGATAAAGAACTGCAGCAGATCCCGGATTTGTTCGTCTTGAACTTCGGCGACCAATGCCTCGGCCTTCTCCCGAGACCTCTCGACAAAGAACTCGGCCTTCTCGAAAACGTCACACGCTCGGAAAATCTCTCGCAACCGGGCAATCCGCCTGTGATTCAAGGACCCATCTGACGTGTCAGCGAGGATTTCCTTCAGCTCAATCTTTTGCTGCTCATTCGCATCCTTCAGTGCCAAAGCAAGCAGCACGGTCGGACGCAGTGCGAGGGCATCCTGACCGGCCACCAGTTTGTTGTCCGTGTCGCCGGTCCAGTCTTTCAGATCGTTCAGCACCTGAAATGCGACTCCCACATGACGACAGAACTGGGCCACAAGATCCGTCTGTGCAAGCGGATGATTGGCCATTCGCAGGCCAGCGTACAGAGCCGCTTCAAACGCAGGCGATGTCTTCAGCGAATAGATCTGCAATGCGTCCAGCGGCGTCAGGTTCCAGTCGGGCGACTTCTGAAACGCCATTTCTGCTCCCTGACCGTCACACAGCCGGATGTGAGCCGTCGACATGCTGTTGAGCACATCGATTGCAATCTCAGGACCTAAATCCCGAGCTGAATGGATCAACCGATAACCCAGCCCGATCAGATAGTCACCGATGTTGATCGCATGGCTCGCACCGTGCTGACGATGCAAAGTTTCGCGGCCATATCGATACTGATCGTCGTCCTGAATATCATCGTGGACGAGCGACGCTTTGTGAAATGCTTCAATCGCCATCGCGACACGCGCAACAGCATCAGGAATCTCCGGTGTTTCGTCGCCGATGTTCAACGCGGCTTTGCCGGACGCCGCGTGCCATGCTGCCAGGGTAATAAACGGACGAAAGCGTTTGCCGCCTTTGCTGAGCCAGTCGTACGCGATGTGCTCTGTGAACGCGACAGGCGACTCACGTCGCGATTCATCTTTCGTGCGCACACGCGGCAGCAGGCGATCGAAATCGGATTCGAACATCTTCGCCGAGGCGCGCATGAGCGGCACATAGCTCGTCGTTGGTTTCTCAGGCATCGGTTCGTACTTGTCGAGTACATCCCAGACCCAGATATCGTCGAGCGTCGTATTCAGACAGTCACCAGAATGCAGTGGCACGGCATACGACGGAACGCCGGCGATCAGGACTTTGTCGATGGCTTTTTCGAGTACATTTAAACAGGCCACGCCAAGAATTCCGTCGATGTACCCGGAAACGATGATCTTAAGTACGACCGGCGAACCCTCTGCCACGAGTACCTTGTAGCCAAGCTGTTCGGCTCGCACTTTATAATCGGCGATCGAACATGCTCCGCAGCGTTCGCAGTCGAGACCGAACTGTGTGTACTCCGCCGGGCAACCTGCGGCGTGTTTCAGGCAATGCGGCAGCAACAACATGCGTCGATTGAATGGAATCGAAAGGAACTGCTGCTTCCAGAAAAAGTTGCCAACCATCACCATCGAGAAGCCAAGGAATTTTTCCGGCAGTCCCATCTGGTCCAGCAGAGCGCGACCGTGATGTTCCAGGTCATTCCGAGTAAACGCGCGGCAGCGGTCAAGGTTCCGCGCGTACTCTTCCGCCGCAGCCTTGACCGTTTCTCTCAGTTCCAGTGTTTCCGGAACCGCTTTCAGGTGCGTCGTGCTGCGCCGCTTGCCTTTTTTTCGCACGGGCGTGGGATCGTCGTCATCTTCGATCATCCGAGTTTCCTGAGGGAACTCCGGACGTATGGCTTCGACATCCACTTCAATCATGTCTTTTTCAAAAGGAGCAATCGACACAAGTACAATCTCCGCAGGGATCGATAGTCGGTAGGTGGGTCATAGTGGGTGGGATTAACGATTGGAATGAAATTTCGGCGGTTTATCGCCAGAGGTTTAACCCCGTTGCCGCGAATATGATTGGCTAAAGATCTACAAAATACCAGAGTCGGGCAAAATAGTGACCCATCGGAGTCGCCTGCCCACTGTTCCTTCATTCACCCGAATTGGCCATGCCCGCCATACCTGGTGCCATGTCAATGGTTGATTTTGGGGTCCGATGGGCATTCTTGCCCATCAAAACCCGGTCAGACAAGAATGCCCAACCTGGATTTTAGGATTTGACATGGGACTAATTCGACCGTCGTCCGTCATTCTTTCAATTGTCCGGAAGCCGACGGACGACGTTTTCGCAGCAATCCGGGGATTCTTCACCCATGATACCCATTACACTCACGACTCGCGACGGACCGCATAGCCGATTTTCATCGTCTTGTTCGAATTGATTACCAAACTGCAGTGGAACGACCTCCCGTCCGGACATTGAACGTTTCGCAGACTACTGACATCAGGCTTGTTAGGATTGTTAGACCGCTCAGAACGCATTTTCAAGGCAGTTTCCGTCCTCGGAACCTGCTTGAACCACAAATTCAGGGCTCAATTACGAATTATCAGTCCCGCATTCTGCCGGCCCAACATAGTGTCGTCATGTTGATTTGTCCCTGACAAACCGGGGTCCATGCCGAGTCCCTTTTGTGTCAAACTTCAGGAAGCTGCCGCCAGGCAGCTCGAAACCTGCTGAAAACCTGCACGATCTGGCAGGTTCAGGTTATACTGCCGATCATTGAAATTGTTTGGTTATCGGGCAAGGTGCATGAATCATGTTTGCGGATCGAGTTATTCTGTATTGTCGCGCTGGTGATGGCGGGAATGGGTGCAGCAGCTTTCGTAAGGAAATTTTTGTTCCCCGCGGTGGCCCGGATGGTGGCGATGGCGGCGATGGCGGCGACATTATTATTCAGGCCGATGAAAACAAAGGCTCTCTCGGCAATCTTGTCGGCCACCGACACTGGAACTCCGATCGTGGCCAGCACGGTAGCGGTGCGCTCTGCACCGGACGGTGCGGTAAACCTACTTTGATCCTCGTGCCACCCGGAACACTGATTACCGATTTGAAGCATGGGCACCTGTTGAAGGACCTGCAGCGCCACGGCGAGAGTGTCGTGATTGCAAAAGGCGGGCGTGGCGGGCGTGGCAACAAACGCTTTGCCACACCCCAGAATCGGGCACCACGAGAATCCGAAGAAGGACATCCGGGCGAGTATCGCGAGATCTCGCTGGATCTCAAAATGATCGCCGACGTTGGGCTGATTGGAAAGCCCAACGCGGGCAAGTCGACGCTGTTGAGTCGCGTCTCACGGGCCACGCCCGAAATTGCCGATTATCCTTTCACCACAAAGTATCCGAATCTTGGGGTGGTGAATGTCGGCTATGACTACGAGTTTGTGCTGGCAGATATTCCGGGGTTGATTGAGGGAGCGCATGCCGGCGTCGGACTGGGTCACGACTTCCTGCGGCATGTCGAACGCACGCGACTGCTGGTGCATCTTGTCGAACCTTCTCCGATGGATCAAACCGATCCGCTGGACAACTATGCCAAAATCCGCGAAGAGCTGCGTTTGTATGATCCGAAACTCGCCGAGCGGCCCGAGATCATCTGCGTCACCAAGGCGGAGCTGACCGATGCCGCAACCTGTGCCGAGTTATTGCGTGAAGTCACTGGCAAAGAAGTATTTCTGATTTCTGCAGTCACGGGCAAAGGACTTCCCGAGTTAACTCGACTGATTATTCAGCGGTTAGCCAAACTTCAACCAGAACCCGTCACAGCGTTATTGCCATCATTCCCTGAAGTTGCGACGTAAGGAACATTATGAAAGTGCTGCTGGCGAATC
This sequence comes from Candidatus Kuenenia stuttgartensis, assembly GCA_945861465.1. Classification (GTDB taxonomy): domain Bacteria; phylum Planctomycetota; class Planctomycetia; order Planctomycetales; family Planctomycetaceae; genus SXXK01. The sequence continues at coordinate 9,051 of CAMAVB010000170.1, read as the reverse complement.
CTCGCGGTTATTGTGCGGGGGTCAATATGGCGATCGAATGTCTGGACGAAGCCATTCGTCGCGTTGGGGCCGGGATCTACGTGTACCATGAGATCGTACACAACAGGTACGTCGTCGATCGGTTTACGAAGCAGGGTGTAAAGTTCGTCAATTCACTTCAGGAAGTGCCCATTGGCGGAATCCTGCTGTTCAGCGCCCATGGAGTTTCGCCGGAAATCCGCAGCATTGCCCGCGAACGCAAACTCCAAACCGTGGATGCCACATGTCCCCTCGTGACGAAAGTGCATCTGGAAGCCATTCGTTATGCGAATCAAGGATTTAATATCCTGCTGATCGGACACGACGGTCACGACGAAGTGATCGGCACAATGGGCGAAGCTCCTGAAAGCATTACGCTGGTTCAAACGCCCGACGATGTTGGCAGACTGCCGTTCACAGGCAGCGATAAGCTGGCCTACCTGACACAGACGACGCTCAGCGTGGACGAAGCCACGACCGTCATCAATGCGCTCCGCAGCCGTTACCCGCAAATTGAATCCCCGAAGAAGGAAGATATCTGCTACGCCACGACCAATCGGCAGGATGCCGTCAAGGCTCTCATCGAATCTGCGGATGTCCTGATTGTGCTGGGAAGTCAGAACAGTTCCAATAGTCGTCGGCTGATGGAAATCGGAGCCAGCTGCGGTGTGCCCTCGTATTTAATCGATGGAGCCGATGAACTCCAGCGAGACTGGTTTGAAGAAGCCGAAACTGTCGTCGTCACTGCCGGTGCCAGTGCCCCCGAAGTGGTAGTTCGTGAATGTATCACGTTCCTGCAGGCGAATTTTGCGGCTGAAGTGTCGGAAGAAGCACTCCGGGAAGAGCATGTGCATTTTGCCACACCGCGTGAACTGCTGACGCTCAGACCGGCCACATTGAACCAAGAGGCCGGAAACGAGTAGAGCTCTGTCACGCATTCATGGATGGGTTGTGTGCCACTGGCTTTGCCAGTGCTCACCATCTGCAGGCAGCACTGGCAGAGCCAGTGGCACACATCACCGCACGACTGACATAGAACTTGTGCCCGTCGAAACTTGATTTTTCGTAGGCCGGACCAGGCGGAATGAAGTTCCGGCAGCTGGCCGACATGCCGGAACCACGCTCCGCCTGGTCCGGCGTACAGATCCTGACCCGTATTTCAGGTTCTCAGGGCTGACAGAACAACGGCCTGTCAGGCGACTTAGCTTGAGTGTTGAGCGCAGATGCAGTGAAATGACGAGTAGTCGCGTATTTCCTGGTTCCTGAGTGTCCTGCCGTGTTTCGAGCTTCGCTGCTGGTGATCAACGGGCCCAATCGTGGCACTCGTTACGAAATCGCGTCTGGTCAGGACGTCGTGATCGGGCGCAGCGTAGGCTGCAATCTGCGACTGGACGACAGCGAAGTCTCCCGCCAGCACGCCGGAATCTCCCACAATGGTGCAGATTTTGTGCTGAAAGATCTCCACAGCGCGAATGGTACGCGGGTTAATGGTCATGTCCTGACAGAACGATTCCTCTGCAATGGCGACAACCTGCAGTGCGGATCCAGCGTGCTGTTGTTTCAGATGGCTGAACAGGATCAGCCGCCGGTCGCATCAATCGATCAGATCCAGTTTATTGATGATTCGCGATCGATGCACGCTTCCGCGATTGTTCAGAGCGTCGAAGTTGACGAGACAACTGCCACGGTTGCGGAAGTCAATCGCAGGCATGGGCTTGAGTTGCTGTACCATGTCGCCGAAGAACTTGTGACGCCGGTACGTTCGCTGGACGACGTCCTGCAGCGCATTCTCAATCTGGCGATGCAGGCCATTGATGCGGATCGCGGCTGCGTGTTACTCAAAGATCCTGTGGGTGTTGATCTGACTGCCATCGCATTCGCCAGACGTGGCGGGAGTCAGTCCGTCTCGGCGCACATGCCCGTGTCTCGTTCCATCACGGACTACGTTTTGCGACATGGGATGGCCGTGCGAACCTCAGACGCAGGACATGACAATCGATTTCAATCCGGAAAAAGCATCGTCACGGCCGGAATCCGCGAAGCCATCTGCGCTCCGATGCGGGGCCGCTCCGATCTGCTGGGTGTCCTCTATCTCGACACAACCACGCCAGTGGATCAGGCGATGAACACCGGCGTCAGTTCACGGTTGACCGATGAACATCTGCGGACGATTGTCACCGTAGCGCGTCAGGCGGCATTGGCAATTGAATCGCGGCAATTTCAGGACGCGATGCTCAAGGCCGAAAGATTCGCGGCGATGGGCCAGACGATTACGGTGCTCAGTCATCATATCAAGAACATCCTGCAAGGGGTTCGCGGCGGCAGTTATCTGATTCGCATGGGTCTTGATGAGCACAAGGATGAATTGATTCGCCAGGGCTGGGGAATTGTGGAACGTAATCAGACGCGAATATATGACCTCGTGATGGACATGCTCAATTACAGCAAAGATCGAGTCCCCAAACTGAAGCTGGCCGACGTCAATACTGTCGTCGGCGACGTGATTGAGCTCGCCACCGCCCGCGCCAATGAATGCGGTGTGAAGCTGGAGTTTCGTCGCGGCGACGATGTGTCGATGGCGATGTTTGACGAAGAGGGAATTCACCGGGCTGTGTTGAATATCGTTTCGAACGCGATCGATGCTGTCGAAGGTATCGACAACGGGGCAGTCGTCGTGCAGACGGGTTACGACAAATCCGCCGATATGCTGCTCGTGGCCGTGAGTGACAATGGTCCGGGGATCCCCGAAGATCAGCGCGCGGCCATTTTTAACGTGTTTGAATCGTCAAAGGGTTCGCGAGGCACTGGTATCGGATTGCCGGTGAGTCGTAAAATCCTGCGGGAGCACGGTGGTCGAGTCCGGGTGGAAGGCGGTCCAGGGCAAGGCACCCGATTTGTTCTCAGCTGGCCTCGCGGCAATGCCACGATTCCGGATGTCAACCGGCTAATTCAACAGGATGAAGCACACGAAAACAACATCCGCTGACCGCGACGCCTCTCTGAAATTCAAATTTTCAACAGAAAGCAGCCCCACAATATCATGCCAGACTTCAACAAGCATCGCGTGCCGAAGAACGACAAGGTTAACCTGAACCGGATAGAGACTGACGGGAAGAAGTTTGAAAAAGACCGCGCTGGCGGTGAGACGCTGTTCCTGTCTCTGCGGAGCGAGCTGATCGCACTTCAGAATAAGCTTTACTCCGAGAGCAAACAGAAACTGTTGATCGTTTTTCAGGCAATGGACGGAGGCGGAAAAGACGGGACCATTCGTTCTGTCTTCGAAGGCGTGAATCCGCAGGGAGTCGTTGTGACATCCTTCAAACGGCCGACTGAAGAAGAACTGGCTCATGATTTTCTGTGGCGGGTTCACAAAGCCGTGCCAGCGAACGGTATGATCGGCATCTTCAATCGTTCGCACTACGAAGACGTGCTGGTGGTCCGTGTACACAATATTGTGCCGGAATCGGTTTGGCGACCAAGATACGAAATGATCAATGATTTCGAAAAGATGTTGACCGCTTCGGGGACTCGGATCATCAAATTCTTCCTGCACATTTCAAAAGATGAACAGAAGCAACGTTTTCAGGAACGCATTGATGACCCAGCCAAACGCTGGAAGTTTGATCCGGCAGATCTTGAAAAGCGAAAACTCTGGGACGGTTATGAGCAGGCGTTTAACGACATGCTGGAAAAGTGTTCCACCAAAGAATGCCCGTGGTACATCGTTCCGAGCGATCAGAACTGGTATCGCGATCTTGTCGTGAAAAGCGTGATTGTGGAGACGCTCAAAGAAATGAACCCGCAATACCCAACTCCTCCGGACGTGACGGGCGTGGTCGTGGATTAGGACTGAGACAGAAATAAGTGGGGCACGATTCCATCGTGCCGAGCACGTTAAAAACGTGCTCCACGTCCAGAAGGCGACAGTTATTTCTGCGGTGGTCCTTAGACTTGGCGCGGGCTTCGCCAACAACCCAACGTGGCCGCACGTGCCGCAACGTGGGATTCCTGAGAATCGTCGTCTTTCCGGCGAAGCTGGCCACTTCTTGAGCCCTCTAAATGTTCCCTTTATGCGAAGTTTCAAGGACGCGGCCTTAACGACATTAATGCGGGCCGTTGCCATCCGCCGATAACATTATCGGAAAACTCTTCTTGATCGCGATAAGCGGCACAAGCTACGCAAGCTTCCTGTTTTCTCCAGACGCCAACACAGTACAAGTCTGCTGTTTTAAGAATGCGAAATTCATAAACAGCCAGGGAAAAATATGCGATCATCTTTCCTGATCGTTGGATGCTTCACTGCAATTATTGGATTCCTTTGGTTCTGTGATCTCGCGTCTTGCCAGACAGTTCGTGACTCAAGTGACGGGCTGGCACAACGCACACCTTTTGATCCCTGGAATTCTGGCGAGTTGGAACCCATTGGATCTGGCTCGCTCTTTGTTTCCTCCCCTTCTTCATTCGTTGATGTGCAGGGAAATGAATTGGCTGTCGTTTCCGGTCCCGTTTCTGACTCCCATAAACGTCTCAGAATTCCGTTAATGCCGTATTGGGAGAATGGGCTCCGGTTTATCTCACAGGACGAACAATTCAATCTGCATGTAGGTGGAAACTTCCAGTGGGATTCAGTCTGGCTGGGTGACTCCAACGGCAATCTCGCCGAACCGAGCAGCAACGCGACGAGCACTACAGACGGGGCGGCGTCACTGCTGCGTCGCGGGAGGTTTAAGTTTGACGGCAATATCTACGAGTCGTTCGACTATTCGCTGGAGTTCGACCTGGCGATATGGTGTGTATCGACCGCTCAACAATTCCGCAGGCATCGGGATCGATAACTATACGGTGAGCGGTCGCGTCACGGCATTACCGATTTTTGAGGATGGCGGTACCCAACTGCTCCATGTCGGCTTCAGTGCTTCGCAGGGGAGTCTGGTCAACGATCAGTTCAGAATCCGTGCCAGACCTACACTTCGAAATGGTCCGGGATATGCCGTGCCGGTTGTTGTGGACACGACGACTCTTCCCGGAAGCAGTCAGTTCTTGATAGGTCCGGAATTGGCTGCCGTTGTTGGGCCGTGGACTTTCCAGGCGGAATGGACCGGCCAGTTCTTCAACGACGCAGTGGCCTCGAATGGGCAGGATCAGGGGACCGTCAACTTCCATGGCGGATACGGACAGATGCTGTACTTTCTGACGGGAGAACATCAGGCCTATGAGAAGACGGAAGGCGTGTTTGGACGCGTCGTACCGAAAAACTCCTTCGGCGCTGCTGGCTTTGGTGCCTGGCAGGTCGGCGTTCGCTGCAGTTATCTCAATCTGATCGACAAGGCGATCGACGGGGGAAAAGTCATCGATATGACGGTCGGCCTGAACTGGTTCCTGAACCCCAACATGAAAATCCAGTGGAATTACATCCTCGCTCAGCGTGACGGCCAGCAGGGCCAGGGCAACGGCAACTTCGACGGCTTCGGCGTCAGAGCAGCGATTGATTTCTAACAAGGCTGCGACAGGAGTCGTCGCGTGCGTCAATCAGGCTCGCAAATCTTCAGGCTATTTGCCCGATTTTGCTGGTCCTCGCCTTCCGGAAAACTGCATAATCCTCAGGGTATCAGTGACCGACGCATTTGCCAGATCAGTCTCCGACAGCATCGATCACTTCCCGGAACCCGTACCTCTGTGGCCTTCCATGAACCTGTTTTCATTGTTTCGTCCTGATTCGCAGTTGCAGCATTCGCTTCATCCCCAAATGGCTTGGGCGTCAAAGTCGGTGGCGACCGCCGTTTTGCGTTCCGGCCTGTTTTTGAAAAGGCAGCTCTGGGTCTGGCCGGTGATTGCCACGGTTCTGCTCAGCGTACTCGCTTTTATGGTGCAGCGTTCGATCGCGGCGACGATGAAGGAAAATCTGCAGTCACAACTGCAGACTCTGCTGGCGGTCGAGACAGAAATGCTGCAGAACTGGATCCGCATGAACACGGCAAACGCCGCTGCGCTTGCCAATAGTCAGACAATTCGCGAGAGCGTTTATGATTTGCTCGACGCCGCAGATCCCGCCGAAGCTGACAAGCCGCGGAAAGATCTGGGCGAAATTCGACGGATGCTGGAGAAGCAGCTTCGTCCGATACTCGTGTCTCACAGTTACGCTGGCTACAACGTATTTGACAAGTCCCAGCGGATCGTGGCGGCGACGACTGAGGAACTGATCGGCCGTGAAGCCATTCCGGAATTCGCGGGGGTATTGACACGAGCGCTCAGGGGTGAAACAACGATCGGGCCGCCATTCGGCAGCGTCGTGATGCTGAAAGATGAAACGGGCCGCCTGCGGTCCGGCGTGCCGACAATGTTCGTCTGTGCACCGGTTCGGGATGCCAGTTTTGAGATCGTGGCGGTCCTTGCTCTGCGGATCCGACCGGAACTGGAGTTCACGCGGATACTGCAGCTGGGCCGGTTCGGAGAATCAGGCGAAACGTATGCCTTCGACAAGACCGGACTGATGGTTTCGAACAGTCGGTTTGACGAGGAGTTGATTCTGACGGGAATTCTGCCTGATCGAGACGATGCGAGATCAATCCTGAACGTACAGCTGCGAGATCCCGGCGGGAATATGGCCGAGGGCTTCCGACCAAAAGTACGCCGGTCTGAGCAACCGCTGACGACCAGTGCCACCGCCGCGATTGCCGGAGGCTCGGGAGTCAACATCGAAGGTTACCGCAACTATCGCGGAGTACCGTCGCTGGGAGCATGGATGTGGTTGCCACAATACGAGCTGGGCGTGGCGACCGAGGTGAACATGGTCGAAGCGTACAAGCCGCTCACCATTCTGCAATGGACATTTCGTAGCCTGCTGGGGCTGCTCGCGGCCAGCTCCTTTGCCATCTTCCTGTTCTCGGTCCGCGTCGCGAAACTCAATCGCAACGCTCAGATGGCTGCAATCGAACTGAAGCAGCTCGGACAGTACACGCTCGAAGAGAAAATCGGAGCAGGAGGAATGGGAGTCGTCTATAAGGGGCACCACTCAATGCTGCGCCGCCCCGCCGCCATCAAGCTGCTCAACATAGACAAAGTCACGGATGCCTCGATTCAGCGGTTCGAACGCGAAGTCAAGATGACCTGTCAGCTCAACCACCCCAATACCATCGCAATCTACGACTATGGCCGAACTCCCGAAGGCGTCTTTTACTACGCCATGGAATTTCTGGACGGCATCGACCTGCAGACGCTTGTCGAGCAATATGGCCCTCAGCCCGAAGGTCGCGTCATCCATATACTGCTGCAGATCTGCGGCTCACTGTATGAGGCTCACTCGCTGGGACTGGTGCATCGAGACATCAAGCCCGCGAATATCATGCTCAACCGGCGCGGGGCTGAGGGTGATGTGGTGAAGGTCCTTGACTTTGGACTCGTCAAAGCGATCGACGACGCCAGGCAAGCCGGTCTGACAGCGATCAATTCCCTCACTGGAACTCCACTCTACATGGCTCCGGAGTCCATTCAGTCACCCAACTCCGTCGATGCCCGCAGTGACCTCTACGCGGTCGGAGCCGTGGGCTATTTCCTGCTCACCGGACATCCTGTCTTCGAGGCCGAGAATATTGTGCAGCTCTGCCAGCAGCACATCGACGCCATCCCCATTCCGCCATCGCAACGGATCGAGCAACCAATTTCGACTGAAGTTGAGAACGCCCTGCTTCGGTGCCTCGAGAAGGTGCGGACCCGCCGCCCTCAGACAGCCCGCGAGCTTGCCCAACAGCTGGACCGGGCGCCGACTAAGGGTGACTGGTCACTGGAAACCGCTGATGAATGGTGGGACCTCCATCAAAGAGACCTGCCGTCGGCACCACCTGCAGTGCCCTCCGTCGCCGAGAAAACGCCCTACGGTCAAACCGTACTGACAAATTCCGGAACAAGGCCACAGTAATTTTCAGGTTGGACATGGTATCGGGACAGGCTCCTGGTGTTCTGTCAATCGTGTATTGATGTGTGCCACTGGCTCTGCCAGTGCTTCCTGCAAATGCGGCGCACTGGCAGAGCCAGTGGCACACAACTCATCAACCCATTGCTGACAGAGCACTAGCCCGTGCATACTGGTAATCCAATGAACATCATCAAAGTGACAAAGAACAGCACCAGCGAAATCACCCCCAATCCGATTCGCACACGCCGCACGGTGAACGTTCCCGTAATACCGCCGAAAAACAGCACCGAGGCGAACATCAGCGTCAGCGAGACGTAGCGGCTGGAAATGTGCCCCGCCTTCTGCGCTGCCGCATGTGACTTCCCTGCTTCGACTCGCAGGCGCTTGGCATTCACTTCCTCCGCGAGGACGTATTCGGGCCTCTGCAGCGGACCCGGCAATTGGGGATTCTGCAACACTCCGGCTGCCAGGCACGCTTCAATGGCCTTCCGCAACTGAGGCCGCATGTGCGAAAATATCATGTCGCTCGTTTCGGTATCCTTTTGCCGCAGAGCGGCCCAATAATCGCGCACTTCCAGTAGATCAAACGTCCTATACTGCAGCCCGACAATTGTGTCTTCTGCCACTTGTCGCTCAGCCGTGTCGGCCGACGCTTGCTCCTCATTCTGTACGCCTCCCCATTCACTCGCCTGATAACCGCACCAAGTCGAAGCAAGCGTCGCCAGCGAAAGAATGATGGCAATCACTAACTCCAGTTTGCCACGATTGTTTTCCTTCTCAACGGCAGCAATGATCCGGTGCAACAGTGTCTCCGTGTCCGGTTTTTCCGCAGATGCGGGATTGGTGTTCGGCGACAATTACAAGTGCGGTTTAGCGACAATTAGAATTCCCGGACGAATTTGGATATTCGGCTACTGTGAAGTTTTTGTTTTGGACTTCTTTGCCGTTTCCACACGGAAGCTGGGGACGTTCAGTTCGATGATCACGCTGTGATGCACGAGGCGATCGATGGCTGCGGCTGTGGTCATCGCATCCTTGAAGATCTGATCCCACTTGCTGAAGGCAAGGTTGCTCGTCAGCAGCACGCTCCCTCGTTCGTAGCGTTCCGCCAGAAGTGTGAA
>CAMAVB010000169.1 GCA_945861465.1 Candidatus Kuenenia stuttgartensis | reverse complement strand
CCACCACCACCACCACCACCAGGAGGCGCGGCCAGCGGAGCATCCAGGGAGAGCGAATAGCTCCGCGTTGTCCCGTAACTAAACGTCTTACCCACTGGATCGAAGCCTGTGTTGCCAGACTCATTGCTCAGAATTTCGATGATGTACTCTCGTCCGGCATCAACACTGGCCGCGATCGTATTACTACCGCCCGCAATGACGGTCACGTAGGCGGGTGAACCGTCCGGATTGGTGAACATCGGAACTTCTTCCGATCGCAGGGTTGGCTGTACCTCGTAGATCATGTAACGGAGATTATCGCCCAGCGAATCAGTGACGTTCAGGTTGACATTCAGAGCGCCGGTCCCGGCTGCCGTAAAGCGATAGTAGTCGCGGTCCCCTTTGACGTGCAGGTTCAGGCTGCCGTTGACTGTGCGGGAATTGACTGAGTTAGCCGCTCCGGCGATCGCTCCGAGGCTAAATGCCGAGACGAATGCGTTGTTGTCATCCAGTTCGTCGGCGGAGATGGGAGTTTCACCAGCGCGGACGTTGAAGATATCTCCACGCGACAATGAATACGGAGTCGTTCCTGTGAATGTCGGCGTATCAACCCCTGTGTCCCACTGATAGTAAAACTGGTCAATAGGCAGTAAGGGAATTAAGGGTTGCGTATCCGGCAATCCAACTTTGGTAAAGAAGTTGCTGAATCCGTCCGTCGAACTCGACTGTGGGAAGTTGGTGTAGTCAAAGTCCGACTCCACCCGCCACGTTGTCGTCCCAGTGCCGTCGTAACTCCAGATGGCAGGGACCAGCGGAAAAGTGTGAAATCCCGGGGTGTCTCCGATGACGTCATCATTACGGCCGATCGTGCGCGTCATGTTGCGTTTCCGCGAAATGACGTTGCCTCGTGTCACCCAGTGCCCGTCGTCGTCGTTGTTGTGAGTATGATTCGGAGCCGACGAGACAATTTCGTCTCGAGACTTGAATTCCGGTTCCCAGTTATCCTGATAGGCAAAACCGTTCATCACATCAATCGAATTTCCGATGTTCTCACGGAAAGAGAGGTCGAATCGGGACAAAGGATCTCGCCAGCCAAGCGGAAGAAACCCCTCCCCAGTGTTGAAGTCCCCCTGCGTCTGAACCGCGAGAGCCGAGGTAAAATTGTCTAAGTACACGTCAGCGCCAAAGTTACCATCAAACGAGTTCTTCCAGATCTCTGCGTCAACGCCCGACAACCCGAGTTCTCTCCCGGTGGAGGCTATGGTCTGGTTAAAGGCATCGACAGTACCGACACGAACCACCAGTCCGCCCAAAGTTCCGGGTGTCAGTTCCGTGTCGTGAGTCCAGTCCGGAAGGTAGTTGCCAGTCTTGTCATTGTTTCCAAATGATCGCTGGATCGGCACGCGGGATCTGTCTGACGCATTGCCATTGGATTGAATCAGATTGTCCTGGATTCGGAGTTCAATGTTGGCCGTAGCTCCGCTGGTGACAACCTGTTCCAGCGCATCCGCTGAATTTCGCTGTAGTTGCTGATGCGCGGCCGTATTGACAACATAAATTCCTTCCAGTCCGTTCGACAGAACATCGTTGTTGATCAATGAGATATAGCTGTCCTGATCCACTCGATTCAGGATATCGATGCCGCGTCCGTCATTGTTGGCGATTCGGCTGTTGGAGACGACCATCGACGATCGGGCCAGGAAACTCACATCCTGCCCGCCGCCGATTACGCGTGGAATGCGAAGAACTGAATCCGCCAGGTACTCTATTCCATCTCCGAAATTTCCGCTGATCACGGCGTTGTTGACAACCAGATGAAGGTCTGACGCATCCTCGTCACCATGCTCTGTGTTGCCGAATCCACTTGACGGAACGTTGTCCTGTGCTGCATTGTGGCCAACATCAATCCCATTACTTCCGTTTGCCTGGAAGAAGTTCTGGTTGGTCTGAATCAAACGCCTCAGGCCACGCAGATCGCTGTGCGGGCTGTTATGCTGTGTCAGCTTCAGCCCATCCTCTGCATTATTACTGAAGTAGTTGGCGTTCCCGATGCTTCCATCCCCAAAGCTGGCGGAAACGCCCTGGCCCAGTTGTACACCGCTTTGAGAATTTCCTGTGAATTCATTGGCCAGCCCGGTAACGGAGATGTCACGTCCGCCGGCTCGGCGCTGATAGAAGGTGTCATTCTTGTCATCAATCGACACCATGCGAACGCCGTCTTCGTCATTGTCGTTGAACTGACTGCCGACAAAAGTCAACGATCCAAACGAGGTCCCCTGGTTTCGCAGTCCCGTGAGTGTATTGTCATTGAATGTGGAATTTGTCGCATCAAAGTGCGTGATCAGGATGTCATCATGGTTAAACGCATCAATGCCCATCCCGTCACCAATGTTGCTGTCGATGTGCGTATCCGTCATGCTCCAGACAAGACCAATTTCCTCAAACGCCAGGATTCCGACTCCGCCTGCGGATCCTGTCGAACCAGCCACACCATCATTCGGATGAAAACCCTGACCGCCGGGCGTGTGACCATTTCCCGTCACCGAGTTCCTGTCAAACTGAACACTAATTCTGGCGTCGGCTTCGAGTCGGACACGGACGCCGTACTGAGCATTCTGATCAATGACGTTTTCGTTGATCAGGAAATCCAGCTGATCCTTGACGGTATTCTTCGCGAAAATATCAAATCCGTCACCGGCATTGTTGGTACTCCGGTTCTTCTCAATAACAACGGAGTTGAGATCAGCGTCCTCGGTTCGCACGAAATGAAAACCGTCCAGTCCGTTGTTGAGAAACACCGTGTTTGTCAGCTTCAGGTCCTGAATTCGCGTTCGCTGCTCCATGGTGAAGCTGAGCCCGTTTCCCTGATTGCCGCCATTGTCCACGCCGATGTTGTTGCCATCAATGACTGATTCGGAGAGCAGTGCAATAGCTTCCGTGGAGGACAGATCATTGGTCAGTCGGACAACGATCCCGTCGCCAGCCGTTGCAGTGTCCGCGTCGTTACGAGTGTTGGAAATTGAGTTGTTACGAATTTCAAAAGATCCTGTGCCGTAGTCCAGCGCTTCGAGGAGAATGCCGGCACGGGTATTCTGCCTAAAGGTGTTGCCATCTCCTGCGGCACTCGTCCCGATATTGACACTGAATCCGACATCCTGAAGACCCGGCAGTGCGAATGGGTCTGCGGGATTCAGTGGCAGATCTGTGCCCAGACCAAAGCTGTGTGATTCAATGTGAATCCCGGTTTGATCGTTTGCCGTGAATGTGTTGCTGACAATGTCGCCGTTAAATATTGTGCCTGTGGTCACATCCACGAAGATCCCGGCCTGCTTATTCGTGTCAATCAGGTTGCCGCCAATTCGCTGAGGCAGCATGTCGCCCGAGGGCGTCAATTCATTGAGTCGGACCCAATTGCCACCTCCGCCATACGTGCCATTCCCGGCGGCTCCGATCAGACTGAACGTACTGGCGTCAATGACGGACACCTTGAACGTGCCATTCGCGGCAGAGTTGCCGAGAACGCCGGTGACTCGAATTTCCTCACCTGTCTGCAGGCCGTGCCCTGGAGACGTGATGACAACATTCGGTGTGTTACTGGCGGCGGTCACCACATTCGCGACCCAAGTCCCAAATCCAGCAGACGTGTCGTAGGCTCCGTTGCCGGTGGTGCTATCCAGACTGAACGTGTCTGCGTCAATCACAGTCACTTTCTTCACGCCGTTGGCGGCGGTATTACCGGCGACGTTACTGATGCGAACTCGCTGGCCGGATGTCAGCCCATGATCAGGAGATGTGATCACGATCGGACCGGCATTGGTCGCAGCACGAATAGTTCCCTGGGGAACCGTGTTCTGCATATCAATGGTCACCAATCCCCGTATCGATCCGTCTGACAGGAATTCAGGTAAGTACCAGGCACCGCTCGGGCCGACATATCGCACTCCTGCTGCGGTCCCGTTGACCAGAGTCAGACGAAATTTGTTGTTATCAATTCGCGTGATCGTGTGCAGACCATTGGCTGGGTGATTAACCGCAGGGTCATCGTTGACCAGGCCCTGAAGCATGATCTGATCACCAGTTTGCAGGCCGTGATTTGTCGAAGTAATCACGACCTGGCTCAGGTCCTGAACTGCTTCCACGCGGCCGCTGCGGGAAACGCGGGGCAGCACGGAGATCCCGTGCCCGCCGTTGTTCTGAATCACGTTGTCGAGCACAGCCCCGGTGAAGTTACTGTCAACCATCTGAAAACGGATGCCGTCCAGTCCCGAGAACTTCAGCGAGTTTCCCTGAATGACACCAGTTGTGTCGCTATGCACATCTGCGTCGATCAGAATCGCGTGAGCCGGAGCTCCCTCGACCGCATTATTCACGATGCTCAGGTTGGTGGTGGGAGAATTCGTCAGATCCAGCAGGATCCCCTGTGTATTGCCGGCCACCCCGGGACCAACCGCAAACTGCGATGCGGTGATCTTGTTCGGATCGCCAATCATTTGCCCGGCCACTACCCGGTTTCCGGTCAGGGTTCCGGTTATGTCCGCGCCAATCAGGTCGTCACCAAAGATTGCGGCGTCCTGGCCGATCGTCCGGTCAATATCAATGACAAACTGAATCTGTTCACCCGGATCAAAATTATTGAATGTCAGTGTCAGTGACTTTCGGTCGGGACTCACGACGTTGCTGACAAGTCCCGGTGTCCCTGTCGATGCAACGACAGTAAACGGTTTTCCGGACGCTCCTTCGTCAAACACGAGGCCAATGCCGGCGAGGTCCACGACAAAGGACTGCAACTGCTCATTGCGAGTCGAGTTGTTGGTCAGGACAAGCGGTTGTACAAATGTGTCGCCATCGGCACGGAACAACAGGCCGGCACCCTGCGTGAAATTGCCGATTTTATTATTGGCAATCGTCAGCCCGTTCACCGGTGCATTGGTTGAATTGACGCGAACGAATTCCTTGTTCGGCGAGCTGATTTCCGAATTGCTCTCGATCCGGAAGTTATCCGCCGTTCCTTGATTGACGTTCAGCAGAATCCCTTCGACGCCCGACCCTGCGGCAATTGTGGACTGGGTGATCAGTCCATGTCCAATGTCGCCGCCGTTGAGAGCATCAATGCGAATACCCGGAATCGTCGAATCATCAATCGTCAGCGCGTCGGTATCGGTATTCGTCATCGTCAGGTCGAGCCCGCGGGCTGCTCCCTGCACGAACACATCCTCGATGGCAATCGAATGCAGCCCTGTCACATTCGTTAAGTCAATGTTGAACCCCAGCGTCGTGTATCGCGACACATTGATCGATTCGAGGGCGAGACTCTTCAAAGTCACGTTTGCAAGATTGATCGAAATCGCGTCTCCCGAGGTCGTGGAGATCGCGATGCCTTCGATCACCAGCGAGTCGTTCGTGCCGAGATTCGCGTTCGTGACGCTGATCCCGCCAAACGCATTCGTGAAACTTGCCTGGTTATCAGGATTGATCACCAGTGCTGTCATCAGCGTGCGAGTCTCCAGCGACTCGGAACTTAATGATCCCCTTGCCGCTCCGCGAACAATGCGGCGTGCTGCGGATGGCCGGCTGAAATGATTTCGAGCGAAGGAAAGCCATGTATTCAGAAGCATGTGGATAGTACCTAAGGAAATTGACTGAAGACGATCCGGATCAGTCGCGACTCAACAAAAAATCTCTGACAACCACCACGACCGCACACTTAACGGTCGCAAAGACAACTACTAACCACTTTGGGAATCCATTTTCAGTGGTCAAAATCGCATCTGCGCAGTTTTGCCGCCCAGAGGTGACAATCCGTCATATCACTCGTTCGGAACAACCGTTACAACAGGTTGAGAAAAAGCCGTGTCGTGCCGGGAGTTTACGCGCGAATCCACTGTTCAGACGACCCAAGACCGCGCAGCCAACACATTCCCCTGGGTTCTCTGCAGAAACCTCGGCAAAAACTGCCGATCCAGCAGTATTGGTCAGGCCCGGGAAGCGTAACCAATTCCTGACAATTTCCGCGACACAGAACATCAAGTGACGTCTTACTGCCGGAATTGACTCGTTCCACCGCGTGCCCAGCGGGCCGCGATTGTTCTATTTGAAATCTGAAATCTGAAATTTGGAATTTGGAATTTGGAATTTGGAATTTGGAATTTGGAATTTGGAATTTGGAATTTGGAATACAAAGCGCGGGGCGTTGACTACGCGGTTAAACGTTGAGGTTTGAGTTCATTCGCGTTTCAACGTACCACTGAATCATCAAAGCCATCGCCATCGCCGCCACGACCCACTGGTACCACGTCAACCCGAGCCACCAGACTTCCGCCGGGCGAATGAATTCGGTGGCGAATCGGAAGACGGCATAACAGATCAAATACAGCTTAAGCTTCTGACGCGGTAGAATTGCCGTCCGGGTCAAATAAGCCAGCAAAGCCGCCAGCACGAGATGAAACAGACTTTCGTACAACTGAGTCGGGTGCCGCCGAATACCATCACCAAAATCGACGGCCCAGGGCACCGCAGATTCAATGCCGTAGCAGCAGCCGCCAAAGAAGCAGCCCCAGCGACCGATCATCATGGCGAGTGCAAGCGGCAGCGCAAATGAATCTCCCGTCTTGACACGGATTCCCATCAGCAGCTTGATCAATTCGACCGCCAGGTATCCGCCGATAATGCCTGTCGTCACTGTCTTGCCATCGGAGAACCACCCAGTGGGAGCACCTTGAATCAGCCCGATTGCAAACGGAAGCTTTGCTCCAAGAGTGCCCCCGCAGAATCCCGCCACAGTGATCGCCATTCGTTGCTTTCCCGGCAACGCACGGATGGCCTGAGTGTCCGGCAGCTTCCAACGGGTGATCACGAATACGGCGATGGCCAACAGCATGAAGTACGAATAGACAGAAAGTTGCATGGTTGAGACAACGAAGTTGGACTTTCCGCGTGTCACGCTTTCAAGAAGCGTCTACTTATTGATGCTGGTCATGCAGGCGACGATCAGAAAAAGCACCAGACAGACGACAATCACGACCGTGATGGCCATCACCAGGAAGATAGCGCCGAGGCTGTACATCAGCCCCTTCAACACACCTTTCGCAGCGGCCCCCTGTTTTTGCTTTGATGCACCCACCAAACCGCCGCCAACCATCGCCGCAAAAACGATCGCACCGGTCCCGAACCAGACATCGTCGGACATCAGTGACCACTCGCGTCGGAAAAGGCTCATCAGGAATCCCGCGAATCCGACAACAGCAAGGCAGATCATCGCGATGCCTCCCCACAGCAGGTCACGGCGCACCTCCTTCTCCACACGCACTGGTTGAAGATAAGGATTGTCCAGCGCCGGCAGCGCGCCGTGAAGTGCACCGTGCAGTGGAGCCTGGCACACTGGACAGGTCATCCAGTGTGGTCTGATCGATTCGCCACATCCAGTGCAGTACTCAAGTAAGACGGATTTCATTGCTGCACCTTGTTTGCAGGCTGCACTGGTCCAGATGTACGAGCGGCGATTCTTCGAGCCTGTCGTACAGACTGCCCAGCCAGCAGTCCGGCCACAGCAATCGTAATCGCAAAGATCATCTGGTTCGTCCGCGGTACGAGAAGCTCATCCGGCACCTGCAATACATACCGAGCGTGTCCGAGAAAAACGAGGTAGCCCAGGAGGCTGCCCACCGTGGACAGGTACACCGGCGGCAGCGAAAACCGGAGCGACGCGGAGGCAATGATCAGGAACCAGGCGGTCACCAACATCGACCGAGGGTTCTCACCCACACAAAGCAGTGCCGTGACCATCACAATATCCCAGGCGATGACGATTAATGGCAACGCGGGTCGCATGATTCTGTGTGCGAGCACGACATGCAGCAGTACAGCACCCGCCGCCCAGACGAATACGACCAGCGAGACGGCCTGATGCAATCGTCCCAGCAGCGCCGGATCATCACTGATCACAAATGCATTCAGCACATGATAACCGTAAAACATCGGCAGCGCCGCCAGCCGAATCAGATTGACCCGCACCTCGCCAGCCCAGGCTTCCATGCGCATCGAAGCATGCACGTATGATTCAATTTTCTCGGTCGCATCCGTTGCTTCGTTCACGGCAGTGCCCCCTGGCTGTGTGGAATTTCGTTTGCCTCGCTGGAACGTCCAATTGGGTCACATTCTCGCGAACTCCCATGAGCGAATGCAAGGCAGGCCGGAATGATGTTGTCGAAATCGTTTGCTACGTCAGAATCTCCCGGATGACCTGCCCATGCACATCCGTCAGTCGGCGAGCGATACCGTTGTGCATGTAAGTCAATCGCGTGTGATCAAGTCCCAACAGATGCAGAATGGTCGCATTCAGATCATGGATCGAGGACACATTCTCAACCGCCTTGAATCCCAGTTCATCCGTGACACCGTAACTCACTCCACGTTTCACTCCGGCCCCCGTCAGAACCGCGGTAAATCCGTTCGGATTGTGATCACGCCCGGCAGCACCTTTTTGAAACATCGGCATACGTCCGAATTCGGTACACCAAACCACCAGCGTATCGTCAAGCAACCCGCGCTGCCGCAGGTCGCGAATCAAGGCTGCAGACGGCTGATCCATGATGCGTGCATGAATATCATACTGCTCCTTCAGGGCCTGATGCCCGTCCCAGTTCAAACGCCCGGCGCTGGCATACGCTCCATTGAACAGCTGCACAAAACGCACTCCTTTTTCAATCAGCCGTCGAGCCAGAATACAATTGCGTGCGTAGCCAACCTTGAGTCCATCATTCGGATCATCAGCGCCGTACATCTTAAGAATGTGCTCGGGCTCCGACGAAAGATCGCTGATCTCCGGCACCGTCAACTGCATCCGCGCCGCCAGCTCGTAACTGGCAATCCGAGCTGCCAGATCGCTGTCAGCGGGATTCTGTCGCAGATGTTCGGTATTCAGAAACCGCAACAAATCGCGGGCAGCCAGGTCGCTGGTCGATGCCACTGAAGCCGGCGGAGCGAGATTGCGAATCGGTTGACTTGAGCTGAACGACGTCCCTTGAAAAACGGCTGGCAGAAATCCAGAACCCCAGTTGTTGGCACTGGCCTGCGGAATTCCGCGAGGATCGGGAATCGAGACGAACGACGGAATGTCCTGATTCTCAGTACCAAGTGCGTAGGTCACCCAGGCACCGATGCTGGGAAAGCCGTCCTGTACAAAACCAGTCGATAGAAAATTTTCCGCTGGCCCGTGAGTGTTCGTCTTGCTGGTCAGCGTGTGGATAAATGCAAAATCATCAACCTGCTCCGCCAGATACGGAATCATGTCCGACACCATTTTGCCGGTTTCTCCACGCGGTCGAAATCTGTACTGTGGACGAGCCAGATTCCCCGCAGGCCCCTGAAAAGTCACCGTCGGCCCGCCCGGCATTGGCTTGCCGTCCTGCCGGATGAGTTCCGGTTTGAAGTCCCACGTTTCCAACTGACTGCACGCACCCGCACAGAAGATCACAAGGACATTCTTTGCCTTCGCCGCAGCATGTCCCGCTCGCGCAGCATGAGGCCGCTCTGGATCAACATGCGGCACATCCGCTGATTCCGCCGCCAGCAAACCCTGCTGCGACAGCAACTGTGCCAAAGCAATCGCACCCAGCGAAGAACCCGTCTGCGCAAAAAAGTCTCGCCGATCCAGCAGGCTGCGACCGGTATGCGTCAGCATCGAATTCTTGAATCGCATCATCGCGTCGTGCCCATGAATGATCTAATTTCTATGCCACAGGATGGCATTCCATGACACTCGAGTCAACCGATATGTCGTACGTGAAGTATGGGTCATATTTGTCTTATGATTTCAACTATTTGCCATCTGGATTCCAGCCGGTCCGTCTGGACCACAGATTCTCATTCAATTGGTTTATGCTGCCGCTGAGGACCGTTCGAGAAATAATTGACCGCATCCTCCTCTCCCAACGCCGTTAAGTAAATATTTCCTGAGAATACCGTACTTGATCTGTCAGAGCGGGTGCAAAAAATGAAATTAGCCAGACTCCTCCCCGTGAACCCATTGGCGACGCCGCCAAGAATCAAGGAGTCTGGCTATGAGCAGGAATGGCAAGGATGCCACACCGAATGGTAAACAAGAATTGACGCAGGGCGAGCAGATGGCCAATGCCCTGGACTGGATTGTGAACGACAAGATGTTCGCGGATGTGCAGCTTCATGGCAATGTCAAATGGACGGTGTTGCATTTGGTACGTGTGGCCGTTCTGTGGGTTTGGAGCAGCAAACGTTGTTTGGTGGAGTCCGCCGACGATGCCATTGGGAAAAGCAAGGAACTGTTCTGCTCCGCGAGCATCAAGTCTTATCAGGTATTGACGAACGCATTGGTGAAATACACGCCACAGATTCTGCCCCGGTTGCTGAAGCGGATGCATCAGTTGATGGAGAAAGTGGATTCCAGCAAATTTCGGATCGGACTGTGGATGGTTCTGGCGGGCCGACGCGCGATAAATTAAGCAGCATGAGTGACGCTGATCTCCAAAAGACGGCGGTACTGCCTGATTGAAGTTCTCACCCGGCCGCCCTCAATCAAAGCGAATTTGCGACTTAGGACCGGCGCGGAAATATCTGTCGTCTTTTGGACGTGGGGCACGTCTATAACGTGCCCGGCACGATGGAATCGTGCCCCGCTTATTTCTGTCTCAGTTCTAAGTCCGCAGGCTACGCCACGTCATACATCGGCAAATGGGGCCACATCCCCGGCGATCCCGCCGCCGCCAGCATCGATGACTACGTGCACTTCAATGGCAGCGGCGCTTTATGGAACAAGACAGCCGGCAAGGCTGAGCCCTGTCGTGTGAACGGCATGGAACTGAAGCTCGGTGACGAGGAATACATGCCCGATCTGATGCACGATCGAGTCAAGAGTTTCTTCCTCGCGAACCAGAACAGACCCTTCTTCCTTTGCTACTCCATGGTCCATATGCACGGCGACATCCAGCCCACGCCTGACAGCACGGATCTTTTGAGCGACAACATTCGGTACATGGACAAACTCGTCGGCAAACTCGTCGCCGCTGCGGGACGCTTCGAGAAGATGGACACCAACCAGGACGGTATCGTCACCCGTGGGGAATACGTCAGCATCGGCGGGAAAAAATCGTATTGACCTCGCCCGTCATTTCCCAACCATCACTCAACCAGGCATACTCCACTCATGAAACACGTTTTGAACTTCATCATCGCCGCCGCGTTGCTGCCGCTCGCCGCGCTCCACGCCGCCGACAAACCCAACATCCTCTTCATTGCGGTCGATGACATGCGGCCTGACCTGGGCTGTTACGGCAACCAGATCGCGAAGTCACCGAACATCGACCGCATCGCTGCGCGCGGCACGGTGTTCAACCGCGCCTACGTCCAGCAGGCCGTGTGCAGTCCGTCGCGCACCGCGATCATGACAGGCCTGCGCCCCGATACAACGCGCGTCTGGGATTTGGAGACGCACTTCCGTGTCGCGCAGGCGGATTGCATCACGTTGCCCCAGCACTTTAAGGCGAACGGTTATCACTGCGCGGCGCTGAGCAAGATTTACCACTCTGGTCTGGAGGATGGCCGCTCGTGGAGTGAGCCGCACTGGTATCCGAAGGGCCGCGCGGTGGATACCGATCCGGTGGACTGGACGAAGCAGATCGTCACGCGGCACGACGTGAACACCGAGGAATTCAGCGCGCCTTTGGCGGCAGGTCCAGCGCGAAAGAATGGCAAGAGCGCGAAGAACGGCCCGGCGTTCGAAGTCAGCCCCAAGTCTGACGATCAACTACCGGATGGGGCGACGGCCGCCGAAGCTGTCAAGCGTCTGCACGATTTGAAATCGAAGGGCCAACCGTTCTTCCTCGCCATCGGTTTTCTGAAGCCACATCTTCCGTTCGTCGCGCCAAAGAAGTACTGGGACCTCTACGATCCGAACACGATCCCGCTGCCGACCATCGATCATCTGCCCACAGGCGCGCCTGAATTCGCCGGCCACATCAACGGTGAGCTGCACAACTATCCCGGCGTGCCCAGGGACGAGCCGATCCCCGCCGAATTCGCGAGGACGCTCCGCCACGGCTACTACGCCTGCATCAGCTACATCGACGCGCAAGTCGGCCGCGTGCTGGACGCGCTCGAACAGGAATGCCTCGCCGATAATACGATTGTCGTGCTGTGGGGCGACCATGGCTGGCAGCTTGGCGACCACGGCCTCTGGCACAAGCACACCAACTTCGAACTCGCAACGCGCGCACCTTTACTTATCAGCGTGCCGAAGCAGAAGACAGCTGGCCGGAAATGCGACGCGCCGGTGGAGTTCGTGGACGTGTATCCGACGCTCGCCGACCTGTGCGGTCTCCCGCAATCCGCCGACCTCGCGGGCAGCAGCTTGAAGCCCTTCATCGAAAATCCCGCCGCGCCCATGGCCAAGGTCGCGATCAGCCAGTATCCGCGCAGCGCCGGCCAGGCTGGTGCCGTGATGGGCTACAGCATCCGCGACGAGCGCTGGCGCGCGACTTTCTGGCGCGAACGCAATGGATCGAGAATCATCGCGACAGAACTCTACGACGAGCAGAACGACCCCGCCGAAACCGTGAGTCTGCACGACAATCCCGAGCACAAGTCGTTGCTCGAAACGCT
Organism: Candidatus Kuenenia stuttgartensis; assembly: GCA_945861465.1. GTDB lineage: Bacteria > Planctomycetota > Planctomycetia > Planctomycetales > Planctomycetaceae > SXXK01. The sequence goes on along the minus strand of CAMAVB010000169.1, from coordinate 4,081 downwards.
GGCGAAGAATCTCCCGCCCATCCTCACGGAACCCGCGCCCGCGAAAGCCAGTTCGAAGAAAAGAGGCAGAGCAGGCGCGGAAAGACCGGCCGCCGCTCCGGCCGAGCCCGCGACCACCAGTGCTGTGGACGAACGTGGCCCGAGGTTCGACAGGCTCGACGCTGACAAAGCCGGCACGCTCACCCGAGCCTTTTACACGAGCCACCAATCCGACGCCAAAGCCGCCGGCGAGCGCTTCGACAAATGGGACGCCAACCACGACGGCGTGTTGAGCCGGGAAGAGTTTGTCACGCAAGGGGGCAAGTATCCAAATGCGAAATAGGAAGAAGACAAATGCAGCGCACATGACAACATCCAGCAACCCCATCCCGCGCCGCAGATTCCTTCGTCTCATGGCGCTGACTCCGCTTGCCGCCGGCACGTCAACCTATGCCCAGAATCGCGCTCGACTCGGAGAGTCAAGCTACAGAGAACCGATCAATCGCACCGGCGGGCCGTTGCTGAAACTGGCGCTCAACGCGTATTCGTTCCTCGAGTTGCTCAACGCAAACCTCGCAGATTCCACGAAAGGCATCGACCTCTTTGGCGTGTGCGATTTCTGCGCGAAGCACGACATCGAGGCGATGGGCCGCAAGGACTACGACCCGGCTGCCGAAGTCCTCAAAGTGCTTGTCTCGATGCGCGAGGCGATTTCGACCTTCAAAGGAGGCCTTCCATGAAACCCCCTCTCACGATCTTAACCGTGCTGCTGCTCTCGTTGCACAGACCATGCGCTGTGTCGGCCGTCGACTATCCCTATATCACTGCCGAGCCTCAGAAGACCGGGTGGCCGCTCACTGCGGAGGAACGGGCTTATGTTGTGGAGAAACCCGTATTCGCCGAGCGACCGAACTCAACCGACGTGCTTCAGAAAGCTCACCCGCCCGATTGCCACCCACTCGGTCAGGTAGATATTTCCGTCGTGGTCGAAACATGCGTCGTGGGGATGAACGAATTTTCCTGGCTGCCAGCTTTCGGGATGCTGGCGCATGGCGAAATTGTCGGCCAGTACCTGTTCGAGCCAGGCTGGGTCGTGGCCGAGGTGAGCGATGACTTTGTTGGTGCCGTCGAGCAATGTGATTCTCGCGTGCAAATCGGCCACGAGCATCACGTCGCCGCGGAGATCAATGGCGGCGGGGAACAGCATGTCTTCGCAGAAGCTGAGATGCTTTCCTTCAGCGGAAAAATATTGCAGCCGCGCGTTGGCCCGATCCGCGACAATCAACGCTGGCTCGCGTCCCTTCCGATCGTCCCACCACAGCCCATGCGGCGTACTCAATTGGCCGGGGCCGTCGCCAAATCCCCCGAAATGGCCGCCGACCATGGCGTCTTTGTCGTACTTGATGACGTAGTGCGAGCCGTACCCGTCGCCGACCCAAAAACCGCCGTCTGGCGCGAACGCGATGTTCGTTGGGCTGAACAAATATCCCTTGCCGTACTCGCCCGGCGTTTTCACCTCGAACGGTTTTGCGTTTTCGTAAGGAGCGATCTTCGGCGCAGCCTGTTTCCAGACAATCTCGCCCTTCAATGTGCTCTTGGCGATATAGCCCTTGTTGTCGCAGAGATAGAGGAATTCCTCGGTGCCGTCACGTCGAATATCGATCCCGTGTCCGCCTCCGTGAAATTCTCTGCCGAACGAGCGGACGAACTTGCCGTTGCGATCGAATACGACCACAGCGTCCTGCGGGTCGGCGGTCATTGTGCGATGTTTTATATAGACCAGGCCTTCAGCATCGACAGCCACACCGTGCGTATCCTGCCAGCGAATGTGACTTGGGATCTGCATGCAATCGTGATGCGTTTCGTACCGATGGCCTTCCGGACCAATGACCGGTGGTTTCGAACCGCTCTTATTCGACGCTCCCAGAATCGCAGGCGCAGAACCAGCGAGAACCATGCTGCTGGTCGCCGTCAGGAATCCGCGTCGTGAGGTGTTTGATCGGGGCATGATGACTTGCGTCCTGTGTGGTGAATGGTTGTCTGGTTCGAAATCTGATCCTGGTCAGTGTACGCAAATGCAGAGCGAATGACATCACTTGTGGCGTAAACTACGACTCCTCTGCGAAGTCCCGAGCCGAATCAGAACGTCGCCATGTCAAATTCGCCAACGACTGCGAAATCGGGTGTAAAAGATTTCATTCGCGCATACAATCAGCGGGCCACACGGGACTTGCCTTTTTTAGACGACTCCGCTGCGGAGCGTGTGTGCAGTAGCGTGGATTTAAGGACCTTTCCGGGAACAAGGCCGCATTTTCGCTGGTCGGGCCTTCAGGCCCAACCGGCTTTTGAACGGGCGTGGAGACCCGTGCTGCAGTTTGGTTTCTGGACAGGTACGAAGTGTATTTCAGTGAGCGGCGCTTGCCGCCGGTGTGTTGTTGCTTTTTCAGGACCAGTTACCGTTGGCTAGCGCCATTCCGCTCAAGATTGCAATCATCACGGCTGGCGGAGCGGGAATGTTCTGTGGGTCGTGTATGCAGGACAACACATTGGCTCGCGCGCTGCGGCTGGCGGGGGCGGATGCAGTCCTGCTACCGACCTACACTCCGATTCGCGTCGATGAAGAAAACGAATCCCTGTCGCGGGTGTTCCTCGGTGGAGTCAACGTCTACCTGGATTCAAAGCTGCCCGGCTGGAAACTGCTGCCAAGGCTGTTCAAGCGGTGGTTGGATCATCCGACGATCGTGAAGTTTCTTTCAAAGCGAAGCAGCAGCACAGACGCCGGTCAACTAGGGGATCTGACGATCGATTTGCTCCGCGGAATTGCGGGACCTCAACAGGCGGAGATCAGCGAACTGATCAGTTTTCTGTGCGACGATCTGCGACCGGACGTGGTGCTGTTCAGTAACGCACTCCTGTCAGGAATTGTGCCGGAACTGAGGTCTCGTTTTCCGGGGCGAATCGCGTGCCTGCTGCAAGGCGATGATATTTTCCTTGAGGCGCTGCCGGAACCATGGCAGTCTCAGGCGAAGGAGTTGGTGTCACAAAATGCCGCCGGTTTCGATCGATTGTTTACACACAGTCGGTATTACACCGAATTTATGGCAAAGTATCTGAATCTGCCGGCAACTCGATTCCGCACAATTCCGCTCACGATCGATGCGGATTCACTCCGGACAAACCATGAGATGCATGTTAAATTACCGCCGATTGATGTCGTCGCAGCCGTCAGAACGCCGAGTACACGGCGCACGACGATCGGTTACTTCGCGCGTATTTGTCCTGAAAAGGGCGTGTTTCAATTTTTGGATGCTGCGGAAGATGTCGTCGCACAACGGAGCGACATCGATTTTGTAATCGCCGGGTTTCTGCCGGAAATCCATCGACCGCGATTCGAGAAACGGCTCCGTTCGGTGCAGAAGCTGGCTGGCGAACGCCGAATTCGCTGGGAAGGAAGTCCTGCGGATCGAGACCAGAAATTCAGGATCCTGCGGTCGTATGACTGGCTCTGCGTTCCCACGGAATACCACGAGCCGAAAGGGCTGTACGTCCTGGAGGCTGCACAGGTCGGAGTCCCTGCCCTGTTGCCGAACCACGGAGCGTTTCCGGAACGTGTGGCGGACCTCCAATCTGGAAAGCTGTATGAACCAGGTTCGCGAAAGGCGCTCATGGATGCCGTTTTGAGCCTGCCAACTGCGGACGCGGGCTCGAAATCGCCGAATTTGCTGCTCCGCGATCGCTGCCTGGAACGCTATGGAATGGCGAATACCGGGCCCGAAATACTGAAAGCGATTCGGGAAGTCATGAGCTGACAGCAGACGTCGTCGCGACAGGATTGGATTCGGGAACTCGCGTTATACTCCGCGCGGGCAGATTTGAGGTTTGAGATTTAAACTGCAAAGCGCGGGGCGTTGCCCACGCGGTGAAACGATTGTGCCATCTTCAACCGCCTGAGGTAAGCACTGGTGCATAAGTAAGTTGGCACAAATCGTTTAACGGCGAGCCGTAGGCGTAGGCGAATCCAGCGTGCTTCCGCCTACGCCTACGGCTCGCCGTTAAACTAAAAAACTTCTGCACTGGTGCTTATAGCGCCTTGCGGCTCATT
>CAMAVB010000168.1 GCA_945861465.1 Candidatus Kuenenia stuttgartensis | reverse complement strand
TTTCTGTCTGTAGGCTGCGTTGATAATCCCGGTCCGGCCAAGCCCGCGATTGCAAAAGTCACGCCCGACGATAACGCCGCCGTCGCGGCACTCGAAAAAGCCGGGTGCAGTCTCAAGAAGAACGCCGCCGGTGTGGTCACTGAGATCGCCGTATCGTCTGATACCGATTTTTCAGAAACGATGAAGTATCTAGCCGGCGTGCCCAATGTCACCATAGCACGCTTTGGCGGGCCGGGAATGAACGATAAAGGCATGGCGTATCTGTCGAGCCTCAAATCTCTGAAGCGTCTGGACCTCACCGGCTGCTCTTCCGTTGGCGATGACACACTGAAGGTTGTCGGCGGCATTCCCACGATCGAAGTGCTGACGCTGCGAAGAGCCGGGTTTACAGATGCTGGTCTGGAATCGATCAGGACGCTGACAAGACTGCGGGCCATTGATTTGCGAAATACGAACATCACCGATACTGGTGTCGCGCATCTGGCTGGAATCAAAACGCTGGTCGATGTGCAGCTGGAAAACTCGAAAGTGACCGACGTCGGGGTTGAACACCTTCGAGGATTGCCGCTCAAATCACTCAATCTCAACTACACCGTCGTGACCGACAAAGCCATGCCAGCGATCGGAAGCATGACGACACTGGAATCTCTGCAGATGGATACATCACGTATCACGGATGTCGGCATGCCGGAAGTCGCGAAACTCGGGAAACTCAAACGCTTTGGTTGCCGACAGGCAAATATCAGTGGCGAAGGTATCAAACATCTTGCGGGGCTGAAGGAACTCACCCGTCTTGAACTGCGAGAAACATCCATCGACGACGGCAGTCTGGAAATCATCAGCAGCCTTCCAAAACTTTCGTACCTCGACATCAGTGAATGCCGCACGCTGAAAGGCAAGACGATTGGTGAACTCAGCAAGCTTACGGAACTCACGTATTTGGAACTGCGAGAAATCAAGAAGGTGAATGACGCCAATTTTGCCGCGCTCGGCACACTGACCAATCTCAAAGAACTCAATGTTGAAGCCACACGAATCACTGACGAATCTATCTCAACACTGCTCAAAATGCAGAAGCTTGAACGGTTAAGCGTCGCGGGATCGCAGATGGGTGATCCTGGCATTCTTCAGTTAAGTCAATTGCCTGCGTTGAAGTGGCTGAACCTCAGTAATTCGCAACCCAAACCGGAGACTATTGCGACATTGAAAGCTGCAAAGCCCGGCATCGAGATTGTAGAGTAACCATGCTTCCCGACACATCAAAACGAACTCGCAGCGAATCTATTTTCAGCCATGCGTCGAAGCTGATTCCTGGCGGCGTCAACAGCCCGGCCCGTGCCTTTGGTGCTGTCGGTGGCACTCCGCCATTCATGAAACGTGGTGAAGGTGCGTATCTATTCGACGTCGATGGCAATCGCTTCATCGACTACATCGGTTCGTGGGGACCGCATCTGTTCGGTCATCGGCATCCGGTGATTCTGCGAGCAATCGAACAGGCGCTGCTGATCGGCACCAGTTTCGGCGCACCGACCGAAGCTGAAGCCGAAATGGCTCAACTGGTCGTCGAGATGGTGCCGTCCATCGAACTGGTCCGGATGGTGAACTCCGGCACCGAGGCGACGATGTCCGCGATTCGCGTGGCCCGCGGGTTCACAGGGCGAAATGGAATTGTGAAGTTCGCCGGCTGTTATCACGGCCATGTGGACAGCCTGCTGGTCGCAGCTGGCAGCGGAGCACTGACGCTGGGGTGTCCATCGAGTCCCGGAGTTCCACCCGGTGCCACCGCTGACACGCTGGTACTGACCTACAACGATTGCGAGGGTCTGGAAGCGGCCTTCCAGAAAAACGGTGATCAACTGGCGGCCGTGATTCTGGAACCGGTCGTGGGTAATATGGGTTGCGTGATTCCGACGCCCGAATTCCTGTCGCTGCTGCGTCGGCTTTGTACGCAGCATGGCACGGTGCTTATATTCGACGAGGTCATGACTGGTTTCCGAGTCGCCGCCGGAGGGGCTCAGCAGTTGTTCGGGATCGTGCCGGACATGACAACGCTGGGCAAAATCATCGGAGCCGGGATGCCGGTCGGAGCGTATGGCGGGCGAGCCGACATCATGAACTGCGTGTCGCCGGTTGGAAAAGTTTATCAGGCGGGAACGCTGTCGGGAAATCCGGTAGCCATGGCCGCCGGGATTGCCATGCTCAAACTGATCCTCGAACAGAATCCTTATCCTCGCCTTGAACAGGCCGGTCAGAAGCTGGCGGACGGATATCAGTCCGCGGCAAACGCCGCAGGCGTGAATGTGCAGATCAATCGTGTCGGCAGCATGTTAACCGTCTTTCTCACGTCGCAAGCGGTCACTGATCTGGTCTCGGCAACGTCGTCCGACACCGCAAGATTTGCCCGTTGGTTTCACGGAATGCTGAATCGTGGGGTGTATCTGCCTTGCAGTCAGTTCGAGGCCATGTTCGTGTCGGCCGTTCACACTGACGCAGATATCGATCAGACGATTGCCGCCGCCACTGCCGGTTTCGCAGGTTGCCGCGATACGTGACGTTCGCCCGGATGCGAGTTGTGGGGTAGTGCTCTGTCAGCGATGAGTTGATGGATTGTGTGCCACTGGCTCTGCCAGTGTTTCATGCCGATGGAAAACACTGGCAGAGCCAGTGGCACACATCAAAACACTGTTGACAATGCAGTAGTTCGACTGTCCGAGATTCGCTTGCAGTCCCGGCTTTAGCCGGAAGATGGGCTGAATGCTGATGGTTTGGCAGGTTGAATTTCCGCCTAAAGGTGGAACTACGAACAAAATGGAACAGTCGAAGTAGGTTGATGTAGCCGTCTTGTAACCTCAACAATCGTCGGCAAACGTGCATTCCCTGTCGCTGTGAATGCGAATCAGCCCGCAGAAAACTGCGGGCTGTTTCGATTTTAATGTTCTGAATTCGTGGCTGGGCCGTGTGCAGAATGCAATACTATGGGGAAACCAACTGGTCTTTGAGATCCTGCACATCATTCTGTGTGTCGATTGCAAAGACCAGAGCCGTCACCGAAGTGGCGAGCAATGTGAGTGTGACGATGTCAATCAGTCCGAAGCCGGAACTTGGCGGAGGGCATGTGTTGCACGGATTACCGTACTCGTCAACCGCCTGACCGCGAACGACGTTTTCGTCACCTGCAACAACCAGGCTCTCGACCGAACCGGCCGGTGCAGTGCCGTTCTTCCAGAGTCTGACAGACGTTGTCGCTGCCCCGAAGGCCAGGTCATGAGCCCCACCGCGAACACCGGTAATGGCGAAGTCGCCATTGGCACCGGTCACCGCCCGCGCCACAGTGGTGCCTTGATAGCGAAGTTCGATCGTGGCATTTTCCACCACGCGCCCCTCGGAAGTGTAGACCTGACCGTGCAAAGTCCCATCACCTGTCAACTCGACATCGCGAGCGACCGGAGAAGGGCCTCCTTCGAACGCAGAAGCGGTGCTGGAGAGGAGAATTCCAAAGCAAACAGCGATGCTGGCGGCCTTGACGAGAATCGTGTGCTTTCGCATCTTTTTCAAACCTTCTGCTATATCCTCGAAGGAGCAATCGCCAGCCCTGGCAGATTGCAAATAAATCCTTACCCATGCTCTTATCGGCAAAGTCGATATCAACGCAGCAACCGATTTTGAAAAATTAATCGGAATAACCAGTACAACGTGAACGGCAGATTCTGCCGTTAGCGCGAGGTGTGCTGTTTCGCACACCATCTGCCTGCACAAGCGTGCCGAATTGGCTCAGCGGTCGCCAATGGAGTGGCCAGCCCACGACCAACTTCCCCAACGGCACGACAGTCCCCAAGGCCGATGGGGTCGAAAGTCAAACAGTCGAATTAGTCACCGCGCGGTCGGAGTCATCGTAAGAACTCTGGTGGAATGTCTATTGCAAATGGTATATTCCGCCGACGCACGATTCTCGCGGACTTAACAACTCCTCAACAACAAGGACACTATGATGAATACTGCAGGTTTCTTACGGTTCTCAACATTTTTCAAACTCGCAATTTCAACAGCCTGCATTGCCTTCGCGGGCTGGCTGACGTGGTCTGCCAGCGCGCAGGAAAAGGAAAAAAAGAATCCAGTTGAAATCAGTATGCGGCAGAAACTGGAGGCATGTTCAAAGGTACTCGAAGGGCTGACCATTGAAGACAAAGACCTTGTGCATGAAGGCACGACAACGTTGACTGCACTCAGCAAGGCGGAAGTCTGGCAGGTGCTGACAGACTCCGACTATCGGGAGCACACACAGACATTTCGAAGTTCGATTAAGCGTCTCGACGAAGCCGCCCAAAAATCAGAATTCGCATCAGCTCAGTTGGAATGGCTGGATGCCACAAAACGCTGCTTCGATTGTCACAACCATGTTCGCGCAGACAGAGCGTCAAAGGCAAAGTAGCGAATCTCAAATTCGAAATCTCAAATCTCGACCCCCGCGCCCTCCTGGAACAGCGACCAGGACGAAGACTTGGCGCGCGTCGGTCGGTCCAGCGAAAATTCAAGTTACCTCCCGCAAAGAAAGCCCGATAATGGAACGGATCCGGTGGGCGAGTTGAAAGCGCATCCGTTCAGGCTGTTCGACATTCACGGGAATCACTGGGAATGGGTGCAAGACGGGTGGGAACCCGCCTATCACTGCGAGTTTAAAGAAGAGCCAGCAGTTAGTCCAAACGGTGCATCTGCCGCTGGTGCCCTGCATGTGTTCTTGGGAAAGCAGCTGGAACCACCCATGCGGCATGAGGACCGTCGCCTTAATCGTTTAACGGCACACCGCAGGCGTCGGTGCCAAATTTTGCCTGCGCCTGTGGCTCGCCGTTAAACGAAAATGCGATCGCACGCTCTACGTCGTGTACTCAGAATTCAGCCGCACGTATTCCTGCGTCAGGTCGGACGTCCAGAAGCGGACAGATTCTTTGCCGGAGCAGGGGCCACCAGAGATCGCGAGTTCCAAATGGACGTCGCGGTTGGTTTTGAGTTTTCGTGAAAGGGCGGCGGCATCAAACGGAACAGGGATGCCAGCGCGGTAGACTTCGGTACCGTTGATGTGCAGCGAAACGAAAGCCGTGTCGAAATCGACGTGGGCATAACCTGCGGCTGAGACAATGCGGCCCCAGTTGGGGTCTCCGCCAGCGATCGCCGTTTTCACCAATGCACTGTCAGCGATCTCTTTCGCCATGCGATAAGCGGCGTCCCGAGTCTCCATGCCGGTGACATCGATCGTGATAAAGTGATCTGCTCCTTCGGCATCGCGGATAATGTCCGTTGCCAGTTTCTGGCAGACCTGCTGAATCGCCTCACGGACTTTAGCGAAGTCTCCGTCAGAAAGCGATCCGCCCGCCGCGCCGTTGGCCAGCAACAGGACCGTATCACTGGTACTCATGTGACCATCGACACTGATGCAGTTGAACGTGCGATCAACACCGAACCGCAGTGCGGAATCACACTGCGCTGGTGCGAGTTGCGCGTCCGTCATGACGACTGCCAGCATTGTGGCCATGTTCGGAGCAATCATCGCAGCGCCTTTGCAGACGCCGGAGACGCGGACAGTGCCGCCAGTCACGGCGATATCTATAGACGTCAGTTTGGGAAACGTGTCGGTCGTCATCATCGCCGTTGCGGCATCCAGAAAATGTTTTTCGGATGTACCGAGCGATTGTATGCCGTGGGGGATGCCATTGAGGATCGTGGGCATCGGCAAGGGCACACCGATCACGCCCGTGGAACACACAAAGACCGATTTCGCATCGCAGCCAAGCTGTTCCGCCAGAGCCGACGTCATCTGCTTCGCGTCCTGAATCCCCGGTTCGCCGGTGGCAGCATTCGAATTGCCCGAATTGATAATGACGGCACGAGCGACCGTCGATGGCACGCGCTGCTTCGACACAATCACCGGGGCACCGCAGACTTTGTTTGTCGTGAAGACCCCGGCCGCCGTCGCATCTCGATCCGAAACAAACAGCGCCAGATCAGGTTTGCCACTGACTTTGATCCCACAGGTTGAGCCGGAAGCCATAAATCCAAAAGGGAGTTGCGAAGTCGACGGAGCATTCATGGACAATTGTTTTCTACAGATGAGCGATATGAGTCAAACGGGGAAATGGGCTAAGCAATGATCCCGAACGTTGTGCCTGAGCCGCAACGCGGCGTAATGTGAAAGCCTGGGGCAACGCCCCAGGAATCTTTCGACGAGAAAGTCGGGAGCCCTGAAAGGGCGCGATGCAGCCGATGCACATTCTGCCGTTTCAGGGCTTCAATCGCGGCAACGAATGATACCCACGGCGTTGCCCTGGGCTATCACATTGTGTGCCTTTGGCACTAAACAAGTACGAAATCTATTCTGCCAGCAGCACTTCAATCATCTCGTGCAGAGCCTGCGAGTTTGCAGGGCCGGAGCCGACTTTGATCATGCGAACATTTCCCAACCTGTCAATCAGGACAGCGTGAGGAATTCCCGTCACGCCGAATTGCTTCTGCATTTCAGACGTCTTCGGCGTCATGATCGTGGCATGGTGGAGTTCATGATGCGACATGAATTTGTCCAGCATCTGCTGTTCAGTTTCCAGGGACACATCTTCCTTCGCTTTGGCAGCTTGTCCGGATTCTTCGTTCCATTCATATCCGTATTGTCGAGTCACGCCGACGATTTCCAGCCCCTGGTCATGATAGGCTTCGTGCCATTCCTTCAGGTGGGGAAACGTGGCAATGCACGGGCCGCACCACACGGCCCAGAAGTCCAGCAGCACAACTTTTCCCTTCAGATCGTCAGGCGACTTACTGTCTCCATGAGCCCAAACTTCGATATCCAGCGCCGGTGCCGGTTTGCCGATCATTTCCAGGACCAGCAACGCAGACGCGATTCTGGATTCGTAGGCCTTCAATCGATCAATTGCGGACTTGATCGCAAGATCATCCTTCAGTTCCGACGCTTCTACAAACTCAACTGTATTGGTCAGCAACTCCTGGGCAGTTTTCGGCGCATCCCGATAGATCGTGCCGACTTCCATTGACCGGACGCCAATGAACGCCGTCATCAGGTTTTTCGATGACGCATTCTTTTCGATTGCGCTGCGAATGCCTGCGTCGAGTTCCTCAGCCAGTGCTGGAGCGACTTCCAGCTCAGCCCGCCGCGCATTTATGACGCGGGACTGCATTAGCGTCACCCAGGCCTGAACAGGCCGTTCCGTCGCTGCGGCCGCGTCGATTTTCGTCTGCAGATCGGCACATTCCTTTTTTAGCATGTCCTCCGCTTCGGTATATTTTTCTTCCAGACTCAACCCCTGAGCGACGGCACTGACCAGCTGAGCAATTGCAGGCAGGTACAAATCATCCTCATCCTTGACGGCAGCCGAACGCAGTGCCTCCAATGCTTCGTTGGTGATCTTTGCTGCCTCGGCAGGTTTCTGCTGACGAAGGTACAGGGATCGCAGCATTTGAACTGACGAAGCCAGGGAAATATTCTGAGCCGGAGTGGCATCCTGCACGCGACTCAATTGAAACGCCGTCAGTTTCTCAGCCTGTTCCATCGCCTCCACAGTTTTTCTCACCGACATCAGGCGCGCAACAAGCATCTGCCGCAGCGTCTGAACGTCAACGTCGCCCGGTGATTGTTCGATTGCCGCTTCAAGTGCCTTGATCGCATCTTCCGGCGTTCCGCTCTGCAGTTGCTTCAGGAGTTCCGCTCGTGCATCTTCGGGTTCCTCCGCTGCAGGCTTTTCCTTGGTTTCATCCGTCGCCGGAGTCTCCTGTTTGGCCTCATCCGCCAGAAGGCAGAACTGCGGACCCGGAGAGACAATCAGTATCAATGCAACCAGTACGCATGAGCAAAACTTCATATGGCCTCCCGAACGAACAGGGATTTAAGGAATTGAGGCCGACCCGCGCGGGATTCTGGCCTGAAGTACCACGAAAGACGCATCGTGCCGCGATTTCACGGTGACTGCAAGCGACTGCCGTCATTTTTGCGATAGTTGAGTCTCTGAAACGGAGCAAAAAACACCAATCAGAGTTCGTAGTCCATGATCACAGGCGAACCATTTTGAGACTGTGGATTCCACTGCTGTTCAAACCGAGCGACCTTCGGAGCGATGCCGTTGTTCTCAGCCATTTGCAGCACCAGCAGACTACATGGACGCCGTTCACCGCCTGGGAGCTCAGGCAAATCGGGGCAGGGCAGGGTGACGGTCGATTTCCCTGTCTGCTGACATGTCACGAGGACCGTGCTCGGCTGGCCGTCGAATTCAGCGGTTAATTCAGCGCACTGAAGATCGGGGAACTCTCGGACAAAGACCAACTTCGTAAACCCTCGCTCGGCCAATACGACTTCAATGCACGGACGGCATCCGTCCCACACCGACGCGGCCATGCCTGCTGTGACTGCCGCGGAAGGCGGAGTGTCACGGAAGAAGTCGATGGCAGGCAACACAATCCTGCTGTCCAATTCCTGAGCCCTGGTCAGATCTTCCGCCGCCAATGATTTTTCGCCCTTGCGATACCTCGCGACGCCGCGATTCATCCATGCTCTGGCAAATTCGGAGTCTAGTTCCAGTGCCTTTGTAAAATCGCTTTCTGCAGCGTCAAAATTATCAATGGACAGATGCACGTTACCGCGCTGAAACCAGGACGACGTATCGTCGGGATTCAACTTCAGGGCGGTGTCATAGTCCTGCAACGCGCCAGAAGCGTCTTGCATATCGAATCGGCAGAGTCCTCGATTGCGGTATCCGAGGAAATCTTCCCGATCCAGATCGACGAGTTCTGAGAAAGCGATGATGGCTTCATCGAAGCGTTTCAGCTTCGCAAGCTGCACGGCCTTGTTGTTAAGAGCGTCGGTGCGCCGATCGTCGAGTTTCAGACAGGCGACATAATCCGCCAGAGCTTTTTCGGGCAAGTCGAGATTTTCATACACAAGGCCTCGCTGAAAGTACACTTCAGGATTTTGCGGCATGGCTTTCAATGCAAGGTCGAGCTCTGGAATGGCTTCCGCTCCCTGGCCTCGATCCATCAGAATCTTTGCGCGGGCCAGCATCAACTCCGGCGAATTCGGCGCTTCCGCGCAGCCGGAGATCAGCAGTATCAGGCTGGCAACGGACGCGAAGCATGTGCGAGCCGTCGACGCGTTGAGTCTTTTCATAGTCGGCAGTCCACAGAACTAAGGCGTATTCGTGACAGGGTTAAACCACACACGGTCGAGGATGGCATATTCGTTTAACCGCATGGGCAACGCCCCACGCTTTGTATTTCAAATCTCAAATTTCAAATCTCAAATACGAAATCTCAAATGGAACAATTCCGGCCCGCTGGGCACGCGGTTAAACAAGCCATTGCCAAACGCGGGCAGTAAATTCATCCACCGGATTTCCAGATCGGGCTCGGGATGCTTCGAGGTTGTGGCAACGATGCAGATTGCTGATCAGCCATTCTGACCCCGACTGGTTGCTGTTCTGCTGGGGGTGCCATACTTACGGCAAACGCTGGTGAATTGCGGCGTCTGAAGCGAATGCTGAACCTGGTAAGGCGCGTCCGCCAGATTTCCGGATCGGCAAACGACAGATATGCAAATGTCATGATCAGACCGAACGTCCACATTCCGAGGAACGCCCCGATCCCGAAATGCATCACGACCCCCATCGCCAGTACGAAGGGCCGCAATTTTCGATTCCAAACCAGGACAATAAAAAATGCCTCCCACCCAACGGTGACATGTGCGATCAGGTACGGGAGCCACGGTGTCCATGCCATCCAAGTGAGATCAATCGTCTGGTATTCCTGATTGGCGATGACGTTCCACATGGCTTCACCCGTCCACCATGTTGGACCTTTCAACTTGGAAAAACCCGACCAGAAATAGATGGCACACAAGTGCAGCTGGATCAGACGACTGGCCATTCGAGCCGACGCAAACCGAACCGGTTCGACACTCAAATCCAGACCCTTCCGCCGACGCCACCACTTGCGAATCACGCAGTCCACCGACATCGCTGCGCCACAGGGGGCAAGGGCAAGATAAAGACACATCATCCCCAGGATCTGATCAAATCCAAAGTTGGCAACCGGCACACGCTGCGAATAGGAGATCGTGATCAGAAACGCCAGAATCGATGTCACTCGTGTGGCCGCTCCAATGCAGAACATGGCGGCCACTATCAGGCAGACGATATGCACGGGCCACAAATACCGATCATCGATCCACAGCCAGAACGAAAACACAAATCGCGATTCGTACATCCTTTTCACTGCTTCAATCGGCTGCAGCCCGTTGCGCCCGAAGAATGTTTCCAGTTGCAGCGACCAGACCAGAAGATTGTAGAACAACATCCAGCCCGTCAGCAGCCGCATGACTCCCAGCATCAACGGGTCCAATGGATCAAACCAGAAGTGATGCCATGCCGCAACTCCCTGTTCCATGCTGCGACGAACGGATGTCAGGACATTTCCCGGAAGATGAGTACCAGACTGCTCGGTCACGGCTGTGCTACCTCAGAAGTTCCGGGCGATTGACGAATCGGGCGAATCGAGTTCAGCAGAAAAATCAAAGGCTCCAAGCACATCCTTCTGGTACGTTTCCGGGTCATCCAGCTTTCCGCCAGCCTGTAAGCGCATGATCGACGACGGCACGTGGCTGATACGACTCAGCGAAATTCGATCTGCACCACATTGTTCAGCGAGACGCCGCGCGTAGGCTTTCAGCATGTCCTGCTGAATCTCATCATCGAAGGCCCAGACATTTTCGGCCAGCATGAAGTAGCGATGATACAACAGTCGCGGACGAATGGAGACGTCCGGAAATCGTCCGACCGCAGGTGCCTCGCCTTCACGCGGAATTTCCCAGCCAATCAGCGTACTTGCACCGGGATCTGGCGCGAAGTAGTGGTAGCCATGATTCAGGAACAGTGCTTCATTGTACGGCAGAGCGAGTCGGTAACCGTCTTCAAGCAGCGGCGACGCAGGCGGCATGGCAGCCGGTGAAATAAACACGGCGAAGACGTGGAACGCTAGCCACAGACTGAGTACTGCGTAGCCTGCTTTATGCAATAGTTTTTTCAGACCGACGATCATCGGTACGGTCCACAACCAAAGAGCCATATTGTCGATTGCTCGCGGTGTCTTTGAGGCGAACGACAATGAAGTATTGAGCGGCCTCCGTGGGCTTTAAAAAAGGGGTCAGGAACCAATAGTGCGGAGCACCCTTTGGGCCATTTGGCTATTGGTTCCTGACCCTTTTTTAAACAACGGCCCGCTGCAAAGCTAAGGAATTCGCGTGTACCCCACCATCAATACGACGTTGCAGGAGCGAGGACGTTCGGGGCAGAAAAATGTATGGGCAGAAAAATAGCAGCCATTTTTGCCCAACATCTTTTTGCCCATGATGTTGAGGCCCGACGATAAATCTTAGCCCGGCGGCGGATCGTTGTTTTTAAACAGAATGCAAAGAAACGCCAAGCGTCAGCCAGAATTCCTGGTGACCAAATGACGTTTCCTGAATTCCAGTTTCAACTCGCGACCGTCAAACTCGACGAAGCCATGGAAACTACCAGACGTTAGACCCACCGGATGAAAGTGATCCGTATGAACCTGTGGATCCGTATGCAGCTGCTGTTCCGTGTGAACCTGCAGAACCGTGTGAACCTGCAGAACCGTGTGAACCTGCAGCTCTGTCTGCAGCTCGGATGACACGGCGTGGTACGCGACCACCCGAAGATCCGCCGCTTGAAGCGTGAGATGATCCATAAGATCCGGCGGAACCGTGTGATACTTCTGATCCGTAAGATGCCGTCGATCCGGAAGACCCCGTTGACGCTGAAGAACCGTAGGATCCGGTTGAACCATGTGACGCAGAAGCGCGTCGTGCTTTTCGTGAGCCATAAGATCCAGTCGAACCATAGTCGCCGGTTGACCCACAAGAGCCAGCCGACACGACAGAGCTACCATACGATCCATGAGAACCGCTTGAATGATAATCACCGGCTTTCGACAGATCGCCAAAAGCGGCCATTCCAGCCAAAGCACCCAAACAAACCAAACGAGCAAATTTCATAACAACCTCCAATTTGTTGAATCTCAGCCAACTCAACCCACGCAGACAACGCAAGTACAGAAAGCACGGCAATGTGTAACGATAAGAACGACTCGATTGCCTGTCAAATCAAGTGGGCTTGGTAATTTCGAGAGTCTCTGCAACTTGAGATTTTTCCCATTCGGCATCAGGGCCTCATTCTGAGACAAAGAGAGTTGCATAGAGTTGCATACCGTCGGCTGAATCCATCGGCACAGCAAATATGGAGATTCCCAGGCATAGCGGAACCATCAGGGCGACATTTGTTCATGTAAGTGACTTTGTGAATTTCGTCTCGTGCCCGGTTGGCGCTGCGGGAACAATTTCATATAGAGACGTTACAAACTTAAATCACATTGACTGGAAGAACAACGAAACATGCGACTCTTGATCACCGGCGGCGCGGGGTTTATTGGCAGCAACCTGGCGGATAAGGCTATCGAAGCTGGCTGGAAAGTTGCCGTGCTCGACGACCTGAGCAGCGGACGACGCGAAAACGTCCCCACCGACGCCGAGTTCTTTAAGGTGGATATTCAGAGTGCTGCGGAAGTCGAAAATGCCTTTGCGAGCTTCAAGCCTACCGCCGTCAGTCATCAGGCGGCACAGGCCAGCGTTGCCGTGAGCGTTCGCGATCCGCAGAAAGATGCATCGATCAATATCATTGGTTCAATCAATGTGATGCAGGCCTGCGTCAATCACAACGTCGGGCATCTGGTCTTTGCCAGCACCGGTGGTGCCATTTATGGCGAAGTACCGGACGGCACGCGCGCGTCGGTTGCAACCATTCCGCTGCCTCTTAGTCCCTATGCGTGCAGCAAGTTCGCCGTTGAAAAATACCTGGACTGTTTTCGCCACGAACATGGTCTGAATTCCACAGTGCTGCGCTATGCCAACGTGTATGGGCCTCGGCAGGATCCGCATGGTGAGGCGGGTGTGGTGGCGATCTTCTGTAACCGAATGCTTGCCCACGAACCGGTGAGCGTGTTCGCTCGCACGACCGTCGGAGACCCCGGCTGCGTCCGTGATTATGTATTTATTGCCGACGTCGTCAAAGCCAACATGGCCGCGCTGCAGGGCCAGATTCCAGAACGAGTATTGAATGTGGGAACCGGTCGCGAAACTAACACCCTGCAACTGGCAGAACACATTCGCACGACGCTCTCAAGCAGCAGCGAGATTCGTTACGGTGACCGTCGCGCTGGCGACGTGGAACGTTCACTCCTTGATGCTGATCGACTCGCAGAACTGCTGGGACCGACAGCGACTGTCGCCGATGGACTGCGAATCACGGCCGAATGGTTTCGCAAAAGAGCGAGCTCCGTAGCTTGACTCTCCGAGTCGAGTACCTGCCGTTCCCATGCGATTGTTAGGGCATCTAAGTCGATATGGATTACGTTGCATACCACAGTCAAGACGAAATGGGCTCCGAACTCGGGGATGGACCGCCATTTGGTATGCTATCTCGCAAGCCGATTAGGCATCTCGCTGGCAACACCATTTGGGTCGTTGAAGGACGCGGCAAAAAGAAGCAATACTTTCTGAAACAACGATTTCATGTGGACACTGTCGAGGAAATCGTTGACGAGTACTTTCGGTTTCAGTATGTTCGGGTTGACCGCAACAATCTGGTCAACTCGACTCAGAGAGTCGAGCTACCCTACCGTGCAAACTGCTGCATCGCAGCCTCGGTAAACTGCACGCTGTAACCCGCTTTCATCGGCGGCATGTAGCGACCGTGCTGCATCACCACTGGATCATAAACATGTTCATGCAGGTGATCAGAATATTCGGCCACGCGGTCCTCCATTGACGCAGACACGCAGACGTAGTCCACGATACTCGCGTGCTGGACGTATTCACAGAGTCCCACGCCGCCCGCATGCGGACACACGGGGATGCCGAATTTTGCCGCCAGCAGCAGCACGGCCATGACTTCGTTGACACCACCCAGACGGCAGCAGTCCAGTTGACAAACCTGCAGTGCCCCACACTGCATGAACTGCTTGAACATGATCCGATTGTGACACATTTCTCCCGTGGCGATACGTATCGGCCGGACGGCTTCCGCAATCGCGCGATGGCCGAGAATATCGTCAGGAGATGTCGGTTCCTCCACAAACCAGGGACGAAACGGCGCCAGTTCGCGAATCCACTCGATCGCCTGCGGTACGTCCCAAACCTGATTGGCATCAATCATCATGTGAGCCTCTTCGCCCATTTCGCGACGCAACACGCTGCACCTGCGTCGATCGTCATCCAGATCCCGCCCGACCTTGATCTTGAAATGACTCCAGCCCCGCGCCTGCAGGTCAGTACATTTCTGTTTCAAGGCTTCGTCGGAATAGCCCAACCAGCCAGCGGATGTCGTGTAGCTTGGATAGCCGATGCCTCGCAGTTCTTCGATCCGCTGCGCGCGAGTCGCCGTGTGGCGATCGAGAAGCTCCAGGGCCTGATTCGGGGTCAGTGCGTCTGTGAGGTATCGAAAATCAACGCTCGCCACAAACTGTGCGGGCGACATGTCGCAGATCACCTGCCAGACGGGCTTGTGCTGTATCCGAGCCCACAAGTCCCAGACCGCATTAATCACTGCGGCGGCGGCCAGATGAATCACGCCCTTTTCCGGACCAACCCAGCGAAGCTGGCTGTCTCCGGTGAGCTTTCGGTACAAAGTCACGGGTTCGGTCATCAGCGATTCGACGGTCTGGCCGATCAGCAGCGTCGCGAGCGAACGGATGGCGGCAACGCAGATTTCATTGCCGCGTCCGATTGTAAACGTCATTCCGTAGCCGCAGCGATCCGCCGAGTCTGTGCGGAGCACAACGTACGCAGCCGAATAGTCCGGATCGGGATTCATCGCATCCGAACCATCCAGATGCTGCGACGTCGGAAAGCGAATGTCAAATGCTTCAAAGGCCGTAATTCTGGTGGGCATCAATTGTTTCCTGTAGCTTGACTCTCCGAGTCGAGTGCGTTTCCCGTAGCTTGACTCTCCGAGTCGAGTGCGTTTCCCGTAGTCGAGTGCGTTTCCCGGTCCGAGTATACCATCGAGAATCTCTCACGGACCAGCGATTTGGATGCTGCCATGTCCGCTCCTCTGATCTGACGGACAAGAATGTCCATCCTACATCAAAATGCATCACGTGACCACAACCGTCCGCCCACCCTTCTGAGCGGAAATCCCGAACACGATGTATTCTGCGACAATGTCGCCGACGTTCTGAATCTGATGAACCTCCTCGGGATTGACGATCACCGTGTCGCCAACCTGCATCGTCACTGCTTGTTCGCCGCACTTCATAATGACGATGCCGCTCAACAGCATAAACACTTCCTGCATGTCTTCATGGTAGTGCGGCCGAAAAGACGAGCCGACGGGCAACCGAGCCCAATTGAGCATCTGCACCTGTCCCGCCTGAAACTCCCGCTGCGTGGCAATCACACGTTTGAGTACCCCCGGATTTTTCGGGTCTTCATGTGAAGCAGGGATAAAGCCGGATGCATTCGACGGGATGTAATTCATACGTTGTCGCTCAGACAGGAGATCATTCGTAACAAGCAGAATTTGTTGACATTTCAGATGGCAGAACATAGTATTCCGGCATGACTAAGACCATCGAAAAAGTCGGTAACTCACATGGAATTGTCTTCGACGCTGCATTTTTGACTTCGGCGGGGTTGAAGCCGGGCGATGAGGTGAATGTGGAAGTGCATCCCGGCGGAACGATAACAATCACGCCGGTGAATCGCACTGTCATTGATGCATCTGCTGCTGGATCGACGGCTCGGCGACTCATTGAAAAAAATGACGAACTCTTTCGCAGGCTGTCGTGATGAGCGGCGGCCTGAAGTACCTCACAGTTGAATCGGTACTTGCAATCCACGCCGAAGTCCTTGCCGCGCACGGTGGAGGGGCAGGACTCCGATCGAGACCGCTGCTGGAGTCGGCGGTGGCAGCTCCCCAGGCGACGATGATGGGTCAGCTTCTACTATCTGAGCCGATTGAAATAGCTGCTGCCTATCTTTTCTACATCTGCAGCAATCACCCGTTCGTGGACGGAAATAATCGAGTCAGTCTTGCGTCCTGTCTGGTATTCCTCAGTGAGAATGGATTGTTACCAGACGAATCACTTGACGCTGATTCGTGGGAAAAACTCACTCTCGATGTGGCCTGCGGTTCGTTGACTCGTGACGAAGTGACCGTGCGGCTGCGGGCGCTGTTGCAGCGGACATAGACCTTTCGCTGGTGCGGATCGCACAATCGTTTAACCGCGTGGGCAACGCCCCACGCTTCGTATTTCAAATTTCAAATTTCATATCTCAAATACGAAATTTCGAACAGAACGATCGCGGCCCGCTGGGCACGCGGTTCAACGAGACAATGCCAACTGCGCACACCGTTCTACGATTCTCGCACCACTTGCCATCTCGTATGCGGCAGAGTGCCCTTGATGACACTCAACAGTTTGCGGCCGGCGAATTCGGCGTGAACAGAGTCCGCTCGATCCTGCTGCACCGCGCCGGAATGCACGTGCAGCAGATACCGCAGAGTCAACGAGGATTCCTTTGTGGTTGTGATCGCAGTCTTCATACACGGCGAAGCACACAGCCAGCCGTCGTCGCGGACGTGCCAGCCGGTCGGTTGTCCTGGATTGGACGGATGATCGAAATACGTGATGCCTTCGATCCGATTGTAATGGCGACTGGTTT
>CAMAVB010000167.1 GCA_945861465.1 Candidatus Kuenenia stuttgartensis | reverse complement strand
GCGATGATGGAGCGTCAGAAGTCCCGAAGGGACGACAGGAATTGCGACTGGGTTGTTTCATGTCGTCCTTTCAGGACTGAAAATCACCTGTATTTCTCTAACCACGGGCTCGCGCCCGTGGCTACAACCTGCCGCCACATTCGTGGCTCAAACGCAGGATCGATTCGCCCTGCAATGTCTTTCATAAGTCACATTTTTTGCAAGAAAAAATCCTTCACGGCGTTGCCTGAAGGGGCGAAATTGACGACAAAATATTGATCACTTTGCCCTTTCAGGGCTTCCGATCAATGATCCCAAAGGACCCAGGGCGTTGCCTTGGGCTATCACACTGAGGGCCTTTGGCCAAGATTCGAACACCCACGATTGATCCCGATTCTGAGTTGTGTAGATACCAAAGGCTGCCGCCCAAAGCCGCTTACTTTACGCAAACGGAGACTTTAAGATGGCTGGCATCGGCCCTCGCACCGGCACCGGCCCTCGCACCGGCACCGGCCCTCGCACCGGCACCGACCCTCGGCACTTGGCGAGCGGTGGATGTCAATCCCCTGATGACCGCGTGGACACAACAAGCATCAGGGGACTCACGTCCCCCGCTCGCCAATCGGGAAAAACAACCTGCACACAAAAAGGACCGCACTCGTGAATATTCGAAAGCTTCTGATTCTTCAACTGGCCGTTTTCAGCCTCGTTGCATCGACCGCATCTGCCGCAGACAAATACAACGTCCTGTTCATCCTGAGCGACGACATGCGACCGGAACTGGGATGCTACGGGGCTCCAGCCCAGTCGCCAAACATCGACAAACTGGCAGCGCAATCAGTTCGATTCGATCGAGCGTACTGCCAGTATCCACTTTGCAACCCGTCGCGCACATCAATGCTGACTGGGCTGCATCCGACTCAAACGGGCGTGCTCGACAATTCCGGTGACTTTCGAAAGGCGATGCCGAATCATGTGACGCTGCCAGAACTCTTCAGGAAGAATGGCTACACCACCGTTCGAATTGGCAAGGTCTATCATGGCGGGATCGATGACACGCAGTCGTGGTCAGAAGGCGCTGAAGAATCCGGTAATCGAAGAACGAACGGCAACAGCAAGAAGAACAATAACAAGAAGCAAGCGGCGGCGGGTGAACTACCAACGGCTGCCCCGAACGATGACGGTAAACCCTTCACCGAGTTTCTCACCGAACCAACTCAGCAAATGGTCGGTTCCGATCAGCGCGTTGTGCTGCAGGGCGATGGGCAGTCTCACGGAGATTATCGCTCCGCTGATACAGCAATCGCGGCACTCGAACGTCTGAAGGATCAACATTTCTTCATCACCTGCGGATTTACCAAGCCACATGCAGCACCCACAGCGCCAAAGAGATTCTACGATCTTTACCCGGTCGACCAGATGAAGCTGCCGTCAGACTTTGGGCCGTTCCCCAAGCCTCCGGAAGGCTTCCCCGCCGCCGCGTTAACGAAGAGTAACATTGACCTCTTTTGGAACCGAGAAGCCACTGCGGACGAAGCTCGCCTGATGCTTCAATCCTATCGCGCTTCCGTGAGTTGGGTTGACTGGAATGTTGGCCGCGTTCTGGAGCAACTCGACAAACTCGGCCTTCGTGAAAAGACGATCGTCGTGCTCTGGGGCGATCACGGCTACCACCTCGGCGAAATGGGCAAATGGTCGAAGCATGGCAGCCTGTTCGAAGTCGGAACACGAGTTCCCATGATGATTTCAGTCCCCGGAGCGATCGCGAACGGAACGTTCTGCAAAAGTCCCGTCCAGACGCTTGACATCTACCCCACGCTGGCAGCAGTTTGCGGACTGACCGGAACTCCAGACAATCTCGCTGGCCATGATCTTCAACCCGTTTTGGCCAACGCGGCTGCCGAATGGGCTCATCCTGCATTCTCCGTCGCAGGCAACGCCGTGACACTCCATCGCTCCGTACGAGTTGAACGTTGGCGATACATCGAATGGAGTGGAAAAGACGGAGGCTCGGCACTGATCGATGAAGCCCGCGATTCACACGAACAAGAGAACGTCATCCATGATCCAGCCAATGCTGAAACCGTGAAGAAGCTGCAGTCGCTGCTGAAGACACTGCCAACGAGGTGATCGGAACGCGTTTCATAAAGCTGGAATCTGCCGTGTGGCAACTTGGCAGCAAAGGCACGCTTTTGATACCTCTTTTTAAGCACTCGTGCATAAGTTGTTTCGTTTAACGGCTCACCGTTAAACGAATTATGCCAACATAATTCTGGACAGGTGCTTAACAACGTGAATATTGACGTTGCTATCTCTGTATCCAGTAGTTTTCTTCATCGCCGGTGTTCTCCTGTTGAGTCGCGGCAGATTCGGTCAGCCAGAGCAGATTGATCTCCCGATATCAGGTTTGGAAATTCCCACTCGTTGTTTTAAGCGCGTTTGTCGTGTAACATCACCGGGCGTGCAGAGCGTTGATGGGTCCTTGGACGGAGACAGGTTGCTTGCACCGTCGGCGGACATCTGTGACTTGCGGAATTCTTCTCACGAAAACAACACTCTCAACGTTTGCTGAGCAGGGGTACCTGTGGGCTGACGCCACAATGCTCGCCGGTCGCAGGTAAGTTGGGCGGGATGGTCGCGTGCGTTTTTCCGGAGCTCAGGAATACGAATTGATTTCGCCGCTGAGCAGCGGTCGAATGTGGTCGTCTTTTGTGGCGTCTGCAGGCGGCGAATCGCTGGTCGAATTGCGAACGCTCGACGCAGATCGCGTGCCCGGATCGGACCAGCGAAATGAACTGCACCGACTGCAGTTGCTTACGATTGTTGAACATGCGAGCTTGCGCAGGATTATCGACTTGGTCCCCGGTCATGCACCTCCGTTTGTTGTTGTGGAACAATTGGACCTGTCGATAGCAGACGATTCTGATGAATGTCACGCTGACGATTGCCATCGCTTGTTTGATGCGTTGGCTTGTGCGCATCGATTCGGTGTCGTTGCTGGTCCATGGAGTGTAGCCGATGTTCGTATGAGGGCAGCCGGGGACTGGATTCTCGATCTGACACAAGCGCGCACGCAACCGGATGACCCAGGCCTCCTGCCGCCGGAACAAGGATTGAACAGTGTCAGTTACTCTGCAGATTCCGCAGGTGATGTCTATGCACTGAGTGCCATTCTGACCGCATGCGTACAATCGCCCTCTGGCCCAGGAGTTACTGATCGAAGGGACCTGCTTCAGTTGCTTGCCCGTGGAATGTCCACTTCTCCCGACTCCCGGCTTACCGCTGAGCAGATGGCGCGCGAACTTGCTGCCTTAGCCGCTTCGCACCGACGGCAGCAAGAGCTTTTGAAACAGCAGTCCAGCCAATTCGCTGGCACGATGATCCCGGATTCTTCGGTCGAAAACCCGTTTAGTTCGACGTTGGCTGAATCCGGATCGCCGGCAATGCTGATGCAGATCCCCGCACAGCTTGGGCGATTCATGCTCCATGAACGGATCGGTGCGGGCGCAGCGGGAACGGTTTATCGGGCGACGGACTGCAGTAACAATGCAATCGTGGCGATCAAGATACTCAATGCGACGGTTGCTCAGAGTCCTTTGATGCTGCGTCGCTTTACGCGCGAAGCGAAGTTGCTGGCTCAGGTTGGTAGTCCCTTTGTCGCCAGACTCGTGGATGCGAACAGCGATCAGGGACTACATTTTCTGGCGATTGAGTTCATTTCGGGGGGAACGCTGTCCACCGTCATGCAGGAAGTTGGGCGAATCGAAGAACGAAAAAGCCTGCGGCTGTTGCTGGACGCAGTGAATGCACTCACCGTGGCGCATCAGCAGTCGATCATTCATCGCGACATCAAGCCGGAGAATATTCTGCTGACATCAGCTGGTCAGAGCTTTCTCGATGCGCCACAGCACGCTGAGACAGCACAAAATGTCGTTGGCGCGGACAACACGATGCCGTTGGTCAAACTGTCAGATTTTGGACTCGCCCGCTGTGATTCATCGTCTGAATCGATGGCCGTGACACAGAATGGGGCTATTCTGGGCACACCATTGTATATGTCGCCGGAGCAGTGTCGCGGCATGGCGGCGGATGCGCGATCCGATATCTACGCCGTCGGAGCCACTCTATTCCATATGCTGGCCGGTCGGCCCCCTTTTTCGGGCGACAATCCTGTCATTTTGATGAACGCTCATTGCCACGATCCGCTTCCATCCTTGCTCCAGCTTTGCCCTGAAATCAGTGAAGGATGCATGGCCGTCGTAGAAAAATGTCTGGCCAAAAATCCGGATGCAAGATACGCCGACGCGGCGGCGTTGCTGGCAGATCTGGAGCGGCTGCTGCATGGCGAACCTACGTCGATGGTGCTGCATCCGGCGACACCTGTCACACACGGACTGGATGTGCTGGAGTTTCAGTTTTCCTGCGACCTGACTTCGTCGCCCGGTCAACTCTGGCCATTCATTTCCAACACCGATCGTGTGAATCATGCACTGGGGTTGCCCACTGTCAGCTACACCACGCGAACCGATCCCGCACGCGGTGTCGAACGATTTGCTGAATCAAGAATTGCCGGTCAGAAGATCGTCTGGCAGGAACATCCGTACGAATGGATTGAAGGCCGTCGCCTGAGTGTGCTGCGGGAGTTCTCGACCGGCCCCTTTCTGTGGTTCATGAATATCATTGAAATGCAGTCCATCTCAGGCGGTGGTACGCGCGTCAATCAGACTCTCAAAGTCGTCCCTCGGAACTGGTTTGGCGGATTGCTGGCAAAGTTCACAGTCGGTCGAAACACGCCAAATTCATTTCGGCGCGTGTACCATCAGATCGATGATTGGTTGGGTCGGCCAGAAAATGCAAAGTCATCCGCCGATGCATTCGGGACCACGGCAGCGATGACTGCAACCGGTCGCACTCGATTGAGCGAACGCCTCAAACACCTGACGCAGCGCCGCATCGACCCTGCAGTGGTCGAGACACTGCGACAATTTCTGGAACATGCATCTGATCCTGAGGTCGCTCGTATTCGACCGCTGGTGTTTGCCGAACGATTTCAACTGCCGCCAAAAGACGTGATCGACGCCTGTCTGTTTGCCGCGAAAGAGGGAATTCTGACGTTGCTGTGGGACATCCTGTGCCCGTCCTGTCGCATTCCGGCGGATGTACACGAAACGCTGGCGACACTGAAGGATCATGGATACTGCCCGTCGTGTGATCTGCGCTACGAGATTGATTTTGCGAAGTCGGTTGAGCTGATTTTTCGCTCGCATCCGGAAATTCGCACAGCGGAGACACGCACATACTGCATCGGCGGCCCGGCATTCTCCGCGCATGTGGTGGCTCAGACGCGATTGATGCCGGGCGAGCGATTTCAAATGGAGCTCATGCTGACCGAAGGTTCGTATCGACTTCGCGGGCCGCAGTTGCCATTCGCAGTGGACTTGCGCGTCTCGGTCGCCACGGGTGTAACTCGATTCGAACTTCCGTTGCTCCGGGCACCACTGCCGAACTCTGTCCCAACTCTGCGGCACGGCAATCAGGTTCTGGCACTGTTCAATAATACAACCCGCGAACTGCAGGTGCGTCTGGAACGCACGGCTGACCGCTCAATGGCGCTCACCGCGGCGGCGGCCGCTTCAATTTCCGTGTTTCGTGAAATGTTTCCGAATGAAGTACTGGCACCGGGTCAGATCGTTTCTGTCACAAATATTACACTCCTGATGGCGGAAATCTGCGGAGGACATGCGTTGTATCAGTCACTGGGTGACGGTCCGGCCTTCGGAAAGATCCGCACACGACTGCTGCAGATTGATCAGACAATCAAGTCTCACGGCGGGGCAATCGTCAAGGTCGTCGGTGACGGGGTGCTGGCGACGTTTCAGGATTCTGACTCCGCAATCGGGGCGATCACCGCGTTGCTCACTTCGGCAGACGAAACACTGCCCTTACGCATGGCTCTGCATCGCAGTTCGGCGCTGGTCACAACTCTCAATGACCGGCTGGACTATTTTGGTGAGGCCCTGCATTTGCTGCGAACCATGTTACAGATGGCAGAAGCGAATGAGTTGCTCCTGACCGCAAGTTGCCTTCCGACCGGTGCCGCCGGTACAATCCCTCATCTCGCAGGATTGCAGATCGTGCCTCTCGACTGCATCATTGCCGACACCGCCATCGTCGCATATCGGTGCCAGAGCATTGAGACTTCGTGCTGACGGGGAGAGCGCTGCTACAATGACTTCCGCCAGTATGGGCAGACGAGCCTGCGTAGGAAATGAGATTGCAATGACGAAGAGCCCTTTTCCCGGTATGGATCCATTCCTTGAACAATTCTGGGGTGACGTACACTCGCGGTTTGTGGTCTACATGGCCGATCAGATCAATGACCAGCTTCCTGTGGACCTTCAGGCTCGCGTCGAAGAAAGCCTGATGGTCGATACCGAAGATTATTCTCGCCGAATATATCCGGATGTCGATGTCGTGGAACGCCCCGCGATGTCATTTCCAGCCGGGCCGACATTGTCAAACACCGCAGTGGCCGAACCCTGCGTGGTCGCGCTGCCGAGCGAACTCCGGACTGAGCGGTATATTGAGATTATCGACCGCAACAGCGGTGGTCGCGTCGTCACTGCGATCGAACTGCTGAGTCCTGCAAACAAATGCAAAGGGGCAGGCCGTGAGGCGTACATCCGGAAGCAACACGAATACATTGACGGAGGCGTCAATCTGGTCGAGATTGATTTGATTCGTCAGGGAACATTTGTTGTGGCGATTCCCGAGGTCCTTGTGCCGCGTCACTGCCGTACGCCTTATCTCATCTGCATCCGCCGGGCAAATCGACGGGCTGAAGCAGAACTCATTCGCGTGCCGCTGCAGGAAGCACTTCCGAACATCGCTATCCCGCTGCGTTCGACCGACGCCGACGTTGTCCTGCAGCTTCAGCCATTGCTGGACGAGTGTTATCGCCGCGGTCGCTACGCATCGGTAGACTACAACCGGGAATTACCCACGCAATTCGATGGCGAAGACCAAAGCTGGATGAATGAATTGCTGCAAAAGAGCCGCCAATAGGACTGAGACAGAAATACGTGGGGCACGATTCCATCGTGCCGGGCACGTTAAAAACGTGCCCCACATCCAGAAGGCGACAGTTATTTCTGCGCCGGTCCCCAGGCGGACTCGCGGGCACGTCACATTCCCGGATAACGTGAGAACTCGATGATTCAGCAGGATACTATCTCGCATGAAATGGACTCCTGCTCAAGGCGCGAGTTTTTCGCCGATGCAGGCGGAGGCTTTGCCGGTCTTGCTCTGGCTCAATTGTTGTCGCGGGATGCCTCAGCAGGTGCCGTACAGCATCATCCCCCAAAGGTCAGGCGCGTCATTCAGCTGTTCATGACGGGCGGTGCCAGCCCGATGGACACATACGATTACAAGCCCGAACTGGCACGACTTCATGGGCAGATGCTGGGACCGAAAGAGAAACCTGAAGGATTTGTCGCGCCCGCCGGTGCGATCATGAAGAGTCCGTTTGAATTCGCGCAGCACGGCGAAACGGGACGCTGGGTCAGCAGCATGTTTCCCGAACAGGCGAAACTGATCGACGAGATGGCTTTCCTGATGGCCATGACGACGAAAACCAACGTCCATGGTCCGGGCACTTACATGATGAACAGCGGTTTTCTGTTGCCCGGGTTTCCGTGCATGGGAGCATGGATATCTTACGCACTTGGCAATCTGACTGACAATCTGCCGACTTTTGTCGTGTTGCCGGATGCAAAAGGACTGCCGTATAATCAGCGAGGCTGTTTTTCGTCGGGCTTCCTGCCTGCCATGCATCAGGGCACCGTCATCAATGCCGCGTCATCGCAACCCGTACCGGACCTGTTTGCGTCGTCAAAGTTTGCGTTCGCGAACCGTAACGGCGACGCAGAAGGACTTGCCCTACTTGACAAAATGAATCGCCTGCATGCTGCACAGCATCCGCATGATTCTCGACTTGAAGCCCGCATCGCCAGCTATGAATTGGCCGCAAAGATGCAGGTCTCCGCTCCGGAAGCATTCGATGTGACTCGTGAACCGGAATCGGTACACAAAAGCTATGGGCTTGATGATAAAGTCACTGAGGATTTTGGACGTCGTTGTTTATTGGCAACTCGATTGATCGAACGCGGCGTGCGGTTTGTGCAGGTCTGGAGCGGGCCTCAGGGTGCCACGGGTAACTGGGATAACCACGGCAACATTCTGACGGAACTTCCGCCGATGGCGAACAGCGTGGACCGGCCGATCGCCGCGTTGCTGCGAGATTTGAAATCACGTGGACTGGACAAAGATACGCTTGTCATCTGGACCACGGAATTTGGACGCACGCCGTTTGCTCAGGGAAGTCTGGGCCGCGATCACAACGGCGGCAGCTTCGTGAGTTGGCTTTGGGGGGCAGGGATTAAGCCGGGGATCGCGCACGGTTGCAGCGACGATTGGGGCTATCAGGCCGTTGAGAACAAGACGTATTGCTACGACCTGCACGCGACAATTCTGCATTTACTGGGAATTGATCACGAAAAACTCACCATGCGGCAGAACGGAATTGATCGCCGATTAACCGATGTGCATGGGCATGTGATTCCGGAAGTGCTTGCGTAGTGCAGACAGACCTATAGGGGCATGTGGCGATGCCCTTGTCATTACCCACAATTATCTCGACCCGCCGACCGATCGTACTCGTACTCAATGAAATGGTACGCGAACGGCCCAGCTTGGACTGAGTCCGAGTACCGCCCTGCGAGCTGCATCACTGTTTGAGCACAGGCAATGACAGCAGTTTCGCAGCTTCCACCGCAAAGTACGTCAGGATGCCATCCGCGCCGGCGCGTTTGAAACAGAGCAAACTCTCAAGCATTGCGGAGTCACGATTCAGCCAGCCGTTATTCGCGGCAGCAGAAATCATGGCGTATTCACCACTGACCTGGTACGCGAACGTCGGCACGCCGAACTTTTGTTTCACGCGGCACACGATGTCCAGATACGGCATTCCCGGCTTGACCATGACCATATCAGCTCCTTCGCTGATGTCGAGGGCCACTTCGCGAATGGCTTCGTCGGCGTTGGCCGGGTCCATCTGATATGTGCGCTTGTCGCCGCCGCCGAGATTTTTTGCCGAACCGACAGCGTCCCGGAAAGGGCCATAGAATGCCGATGCGTACTTCGCCGCATAGGCCATAATCTGCACGTTCTGATGCCCCGCTGCATCCAGGGCTTTGCGGATCGCGCGGACGCGACCATCCATCATGTCAGAGGGCGCGATGATGTCGCACCCGGCGTTGGCCTGATTGACTGCCTGCCGACAGAGTGCTTCCACGCTTTCGTCATTGACTACATAACCGCGGCGGACAAGCCCGTCCTGGCCGTGAGTCGTATATGGATCGAGCGCGACGTCAGCGATCAGTCCGATTGGAATCTGAGCGTCGCGCACAGCACGTATTGCCTGGCAGATCAGGTTGTCCGGATTGCAGGATTCTTCGCCGTCGGGCGTTTTCTTTTCCTGCGGAGTGACGGGAAAAATGGCTATCGCCGGGATACCCAGTTCTGCCGCTCGGCCAACCAGGCCGACGAGCACATCGATCGAATACCGTGTCACGCCGGGCATGGAGACGACCGGCACTTCCTGATTTGATCCTTCCACCACGAACACCGGCCAGATCAGATCATCGACCGTCAATTGATTTTCGCGAACCAATCTCCGTGACCATTCGGAGCGGCGATTGCGACGAAGACGAGTGAAGGGGAATTGTGGAGAAGTATCGTCAGTCATGGCTGGTCAGTTGGACATGCCCACGAACTTGTTAACAAATAAGTCGATGTACATTACGAACATGAACAGGGAAATGATAAACAGCAATCCAGCTGCGTGAGCCCAGCCGATGACGCGCGGGTTTGGTTTGCGGCGGGTGATGCCTTCCCAGATCAGAAAGACCATATGGCCTCCGTCAAGGACAGGAATCGGCAGGAAGTTAAGGATCGCCAGATTGATGCTCAGGAAGCCAAGAAACAAGAGCAGGTCAGTCAGGCCCTGACTGGCTATTTTATATCCGATCGACAGAATCCCAACGGGACCGCTCAAGGAATCGGCTGGCAGATCGCCGCGAATCAGAGATCTCAGCGTCATGTAAATAGTGATTCCGGTCTGGGATGTTTTCCGCAGACCCAACTGAGTCGCTTCTCCAAATGAATCGCCCTTCTGCAATTCTACGGCAGACTCCCAGCCCCTGATGCCGCGCGTCCAGCGATACCAGTCCGGGACAGTCTCAACGGATTTCAATAACTCCGCCTTCTCTTCTTTGCCATCATCGAAGTAAATCCGTATCTGGTGATCGGGTGCCTGCTGAATACCAATGAACGCCCATGCCCAGTTGATGTCTTCTCTGGTTCCCGGCTGTTTGCTTTCCAGTTCATTCAATTTCAGTAAGGGCGGTGTTTTTTCGTCGGACGACTTCGTTCCATCGGCAAGTTCGTCGGTAGCTTTCACCAGTTCGATTTTTGTAATCTTCTGACCTTTGGAAAACAGCCCGGTCTTTTCGGCCTCAGAACCAGGCACGACCCTGGCGATAATCGGGAAGACCTGGTACGCCGCTCCAATGGCTGGAATCGGCAATGGACTGGTTTGAAAGTTCGGGATTTCCGTCCAGCCGAGATCGCCATTCGGGACCATCTTCAGTTCAAGCTGTTCCGGTGCGGCGGCGGCCTGACGGCTGACCTTGACGACCACTTCCCGGCCCGCATGTTCCGAGAAGTACGTCGGCAGACGAACGGGATCGAAATCGCTCCCCATTGCTATGTCATCGACAGACAGGATAATGTCACCCACCTTCAGACCGGCATTCTCGGCAATTGAACCAGTGCGGATGGCGCGAACTGGTCCCATTGCCATCCAGAGTCCAATCGATCGCACGTGATCTGGCGGCACTGAGATATTGACTTCGGTCGTCTGATCCGGCACCTTTGCATTGTCGCTTTTTATTGTGCGTTCAAACGTGTAAATCAAATCCTGTGATGCATACTTCGCCGTCAAACGATTTATATCAACGAAGTTAAGCACCGGCTCTGACTGCAACGCAATAAGTTTGTCGCCGGGACGAAACGGCGTGGCAGCAACGGTCGGCGTGTCGGATTTCTCTGTCGCATCAACTTTGCCCGATGCTGGTGTGTTTGCCGGAGGTGACGCATCGACTCCGTCTCCCACAAGCTTCGCTCTTTTTGCCGGAAGTCCAGCAATGGTGATGTCGTCCGCATTCAAAATCTCTTCACGTAGCTTCGTTGTAAGTGTCGGCTGAAGTCCCACTGATCGTCCTGAAGCTCCGAGATCCGGCGTGAGTTTCAGGTCAAAAGCGGAACCATCCAGATGTTTGCCCTGCAGGCGAACGTCACCAGTGGAGAGCACGACCGATTGGAAAACTTCCTCGAAGCTGCGAATTCTTTCGCCGTTGATGGCTTCTACCCGATCACCGGCTTTCATGCCTGCGTTCCATGCCGGGAATCCAGGTATGACGCTACCCACAACCGGCGACGTTTCGTTGACCCCGTACCAGTAGCAGATCGTGAAAAACAGGAATCCCGTCACTACGTTCATGATGACGCCCGCTGAAATGATCGCCATCCGCTGCGGTACGGACTTCGCTGAATATGATCGCGGGTTTTCTGCGATCTCACTGCTGGTCATCTGGTTCGGGTCCATATCGTCCTGCCCGAGCATCTTGACGTAGCCGCCAAACGGCAGTGCCGAAAGCGCGTACTCTGTCTCGCCCTTTTGGCGACTCCACAGAATCGGACCAATGCCGATGCTGAAGCGTTCAACATGCACGTTGCACCATTTGGCCACAGCAAAGTGACCGAGTTCGTGAAAGAAGATCACGAGTCCCAGGCCCAGTGCCACAGACAGTACATTCAGAAATTTTGTAAATAGGCCGCCAAAATCAATCGCGGCGACTAATTGAAATGCCAAGTCTTCCACCGAGCTGCTTCCTCCCGAGCCAGACGATCGACCTTGAGCAATTGCTCAAGCGAAGGCCGGGCATCGAATTCATGGTGGTTCAAAATATCGTTAACGACACATGTGATCTGATGAAACGGCAGTTCCCGATCCAGGAACCGGGCGACCGCCACTTCATTTGCAGCATTCAGGACCGCACCGCTGGTGCCGCCCTTTTCTGCCACTTCAAATCCCAGCCTCAACGCCGGAAAGGCGTCCAGATCAGGCGGGATTAGTTCTAACGTCTGCCGTTGAGTCCAGTCGGTCTTCCGTGCCGGGCTCTCCGGGCGATCCGGAGACAGCAAAGCATACTGGATTGGCAGCCGCATGTCCGGTGGAGAATTCTGCGAAATTACAGAACCATCCCGAAACTCCACCAAAGAATGAATCCATGACTGCGGATGTATCATGACGCTGATTTTGTCAGCCGGAAGCCCAAAGAGCCATCGAGCCTCAATGATTTCCAACGCCTTATTCATCATTGTCGCAGAATCGATCGAGATTTTAGGCCCCATATTCCATGTTGGATGCTTCAACGCCATCTCCGGCGTGACAGATTTGAGCTGTTCCCTCGTATAGCCGCGGAACGGTCCGCCGCTGGCTGTGAGCACAATTCGCTCTAAATCCTCACGTCGTCCTGCCTGAAGGCACTGAAAAATCGCACTGTGTTCACTGTCCACCGGAATCACAGTCGCCCCCGTCTGGCCAGCCCGTTCCATAATCAGAGAACCTGCAATAACCAGCGATTCCTTGTTCGCCAGAGCGACCCGCTTCCCAGCATCGACAGCCGCCCAGGTTGCAGGAAGTCCCGCAGCTCCAACCATCGCAGACACAACTGTGTCGATATCTGACCGCTGGATCATCGCGGCGACATTTTCGAGACCCCGGTGCCAGGTGGTCTCAGTAATCCCCGTCGAAGCCATCGGTGGAACTGAGATGTCTTCCGCACCAATGACCGCCCAAGCCGGGCGAAACTCAGCCACTTGCTGACAGAGTCGTTCGACACTGCGGTGAGCAACAAGCCCCGTCGCGCGCAATCGCTCAGGATGCTGGCGAATGACGTCAAGGCAACTTGTTCCGATGGATCCCGTAGACCCAAGAATGGCTATCGACTGAGGTTGTGGCAACGTAAATAATTTCTGATCAACCAGACAAACCGCAGGCGCGCTGATCTCGACTTCACCCACAGAAGAGGCGGATTCTAAAGAGACTTGCCAAACTGAACAAGACTACCCTGCTTCGCCTGTTCTCCACGCGGGCGGAAGCAAGTGGGACTCATGGGTGTTCAATCCAGCTTTGAGCCAGCAACTCGCCGAGCTTCACGACGCCCGCGATATCGAGCACGAGCTTTTCCCTTTGCGGCGGGAGATCGAACGCTTTGAGATGAATGAAGGCAGGATCGGTCGCGGCAAGCGCGGCGAGGTTGGCCGTGATGTCGATCCTGTTGAGCCCCTCCTGATCGGGTGGCGCTTGCTGGCTGACATGCCATTTCAAGTCAGGCAGAGCCAAATCTCCACGGCTGCGGGCGACGGTGGATTGCAGCCACTTGGCAGCGTCTTTCCGGTAGGGAGAAAAGGCCATATCATTTTCCCCGACGTGATAAAAGATGCCAGCGAGTTCCACAGCATGACCCTCGTCCTCCAATTCCCGGATCGCACCACGGATGAAGGCGATGAAGGCGTCGAAGAGATTGCAGTCCTTCGCCGTCGTTCCCTCGGGCGTCCAGTCGTTGATCTGCGAGCCGCTGTGCGTGAACTTGGCGATCGCGATGTTGCGAGGGACTTCGCCTTGTAGAGTTTTGGCAAAGCTGAGTTCCGGACCGAAAGTGTCGTAGGGTCCGGCGGGGCCAAGCGGTTCCCAGCCATTCGACGTTTTGAAGCCACCACCAAGGCTGTATTTGAACGCGATCTGTTGGTTGTCGTTTGCCAGCGCTTCGTGTCCCGCCAATGCCTGGAGTTCCTGCGAAAAGGCGCGTTCACCCTCCATGTTGCGATGCCCGGCAAGAATGAAGAGCGTCACCGGACTGCCCTTGGCATACGGCCAGGCTTTGAGCGGCCGTTCGGTGCTCGGCTGTTTCCCAATCGTCCGCAAATAGGCATCGGCGTAGTTCACGCCATGCTCCAGCTGCCCCAGCGTGCCGTAGTGATAATGCAGGCCCTCTTCGCCACCGATCTCCACCGCATCATGCGATGTTGGGATGTACTCCACCAGCGGATCGGCAGCAGCTACAGCCTTCTGCGCCGTGCGGATGGCAAGCATATTGTCACGATTGTCCATGCCCCAGATCGTCTTGGTACAAAGTTCGCCGATGTAGAACCTGAGGTCCGGAACTTTCAGATCACGACGCCAGCACGCAAGGAAGTTCTGGAGATTCTTGCCATAGTTTGGCTTGAACGCTTTGTCGAACATATCGTTCTCGCCCTGGTGCCACATGAAGCCTTCGATTCGGTAAGCCACCTTCTTTCGATCCAGCTCGGCAAGCGATGAGCGGACATGTTCGAGGGCCAGCGGATAAAGTTTGAAGCCGCCCGGAGTGTCAGGATTCCAGTCTTCACCCAAAGACGTGCCTCCGGAGGCACACTTGATGATGCCGATGGGTGCTTCAAGGCTCCGCGACACGTGTCTGGCAAAGCTCAACTCCGGCCCGAAGTAATCGCCCGTCGGCTGCATTTCGATCCAGCCATTGGACGTCGCCATCTCCTCCCGTCCGAGCTTGTAGGAAAACAGGACGTCGGTCTGCGGCTTGTCGAGATCAGCAAACGGCGGGAATCGCTGAATGTCTGCGACCCTGGAATGAGTGCCGACCATATTCGACTGGCCGGCAAAGATGAAGACACGCAGGGTCTTCGCATCCGTGTCGCCACCACAGACGACCAATGGGGCCAGCAGAAAAGCGGCGAGAAGTGTTAGGCTACGTTTCATTGGTGAGTATTCCAGGCCTTGTAGTTCCACCGTCCCAGATTCACGACCAGGAGCAGGAAAATGCGTTGAAAAAGGTGTCTGGAACTTTGGAGGCATCAGAAAACTTCGCAAAAACCTGATGCCGGAGAGTTCCAGACACCTTTTTCAACCAATCTGGGACAGTCGAAGTAGGCAGGATGTCAGAAAGAAGGAACACGACTGCACGCCGGAGCGTTCAGTATCTTAAACGCTGAAGTCTTACCAGCAATTTTCACCATACGGGTTCGGGATGTCAAACAGTACCGCATTGCTCCCGGAGCGGGCAACGCCGTGAAGGATTTGCCGCCATGCTTTCACCGGGTTTCTCGAAGTCCCTTCTCTTCTCTTCGCTGGCAAGGGGAGTGTGGATTTACTGACCCTAGCGGATTCTACGTGTGTGTGTTCGGGAAAGTTATTCGTTTAACGGCGAGCCGCAGGCGTAGGCGGCAGAGAATTCACCTACGCCTGCGGCTCGCCGTTAAACGATGCATTCTTCCACACTCGATTTTCGCTTCAAAACCAGTTGGGAGCTGCACATAGAATCCGGTAGAGTGAGTGGATTTAATACCAACCCAAAGCGCCAGCAAGGCCGAAATGGCTGAATTCCTCGCTGGCGCTTCGGGTTGGGATGACCATGAGCCATAAACTTCACGGCGTTGCGATCCAGGGCGCAGTCGCGGGATTCGGCAGGTTGTTCTTGCCGAGGAGCGGTGCAGGCAGGTCCTGTCTGCCAGTCGCTGTTTTCTTCTCACAATGCACAAAATAGAATTGCCCGTTTCATGCGATCGTTGGACTTGCCGCGCGGATTTCGTTGTAGAGTTCTGACGCCGGTCTGCGCATTTCCGGAGCGAGCCGCAGGAGCCGATCTGTCGATCCTTCCGCGACGGCCATGAGCGCTTCCACCAGCGGACGCCACTGTTCGGACTTGCCGCATTCGTGCAACAGCTTCGCAGATTCTTCCGCGTGCCCGGTCCGGGCCGCTTCGCGAAAGAAGTTCACGATGTCCGGCCAGCACTGTTCAAAGAATGCCGCGTCATCGATCTCAAGGAAGCGTCGAGCGGGTTCCATGGCGGCAAACCAGCGACCGTTTCGAACCAGAATCGTGGCATAAGTGTGAGCCGCCTGTGGACTCTGGGGCAGCAGTTCGAATGCTCGTTTCCCCAGGCGCTCGGCCTCCTCCAGACACTCTGGTTTGTGTTGATACAGGAACCACGCAAGTGAATTCGGACCGTCGCCAGACTCAGGATCGATTTCGACAGCCTTGCGATACGCCTGCTCCGCGTCCTCGTAACGAGCCAGTTTGTCGCACAGCAGGTTTCCCAGACCGTGCCATGGATACGCAAATTTGGGATCGATTTCGATGGCCTTGCGATACGCCTGCTCCGCGTCCGCGTACCGAGCCAGTTTGTCGGACAGCAGGTTTCCCAGACCGTGCCATGGAGACGCATATTCGGGATCGATTTCGATGGCCTTGCGATACGCCTGCTCCGCGTCCGCGTAACGAGACAGTTTGTCGCACAGCAGGAGTCCCAGACCGTACCATGGATACGCATATTGGGGATCGATTTCGATGGCCTTGCGATACGCCTGCTCCGCGTCCGCGTAACGAGACAGTTTGTTTTTCAGCAGGTTTCCCAGACCGTACCATGGAGACGCATCTTTGGGATCGATTTCGATGGCCTTGCGATACGCCTGCTCCGCGTCCGCGTAACGAGCCAGTTTTTCGGACAGCAGGTTTCCCAGACCGTTCCATGGAGCCGCCAATTTGGGATCGATTTCGATGGCCTTGCGATACGCCTGCTCCGCGTCCGCGTAACGAGACAGTTTGTCGGACAGCAGGATTCCCAGACCGTACCATGGATACGCATCTTTGGGATCGATTTCGATGGCCTTGCGATACGCCTGCTCCGCGTCCG